>CAYQIE010000057.1:0-7339 GCA_964417505.1 Rickettsiella sp.
TACCCGATATTGTAAACGGGGAAAGTATTTTTTGGAGGCCGTTAAATTCGCTTCTTCCATTATATTGATGACTTAATTGACGACACTCCCTAGTTTATTATCTGCATTGAAGCTTTTCCCTGCGTTATAAAAATGAAAAAAAGCTGGGCTGCTTTGTGCGCGCTTTAATTTAAATTTAATTTCGTTGTCATTGAGGTCTCGATTTTTATTTGCTGAATAACCTATTGAATGTAGCAATGAAGCTAACGAAACACTTCTTATTAAGGCCAAACAACATCCTGAGTTAACGTTAAATTCAGTTTTATAATCTTCTTTTTGCGGTGTAGATACACGCAAAATTCCGTCAATTAGGCGACCCAATCTTGAAAAAAGCGATGCTAACACATTATTGCAAATAATAATGGTAGCAAAAATAGTCCCCCGCGAGGCTATAGGCCCTGCAATTAAACTACCTGCAAAAAATAAACCTAAGCTAATACCTAAAGCCAACAAACAACCAAAACTGATACCTAAAAAAGCAGTTTTATACTCATAATAACGTGATTCTGCCCGTTCATTGATCGCCTCATAATCAGCACCTCATAGATATTTAAAAAAACAATAGGCTTTGGCAACATAGTCAAAACAAGATGTTGTTAAACTTGTCAAACTTAATACAAAGGGAAGTGAAAAAAGAAACTTATGTAATAACAAAAGATCAATGAAAGGTTTACTAATGCCTATTACTGCAATAAAAGGCATAGTTCCTGTTACTGCTAATACGCTAAATAAACTTAATGAGATTAATAAACCTATTACTAACCCTACAAAAATTGCGATTTTTTCTTGCTGTAAACGGGTTTCATCAACCAAGCTAGCCAAGCGATTAAATAAACCGCCCAATGCGCAAGCATATCTTAGAATAAATAAAAAATAAGCAAAATAGGAAAACGTTTCCCAAAAAGGAATCACCGCATGTAGCGCAAGGCAAAAGATTCCTAAACTAACACCTAGCAACATACCAATAGGCTTAAATAATTTTTCAGGAAAGCCAATTTGTCGATTTATTACGATTTCTTGACTAAAAAAAGTTCTAATCTTAGTTTTGTTACCATTTGCGTAAGACCGAGCAGTAAGCAAATTCCATAAACGATCTAAATACGCACCGGCCGCTATGAAACTTCCATACTCTGTTGGGACTGTTAATAAATTTAAAAACCATTCATATTCAAATAACCCTAGCGCTATAACCACTAAAGGGAATAATAAACCCAAAGCTACTATTGAAATAAAAGCAATTCCTAAGCGCTCATTATCTAAGTTAATTATTTTTTTGATTGTTTTTATGGCTAAATTACTTAATGAAAAACACAAATAAAAAATCTTCCCATATCAAATCTAATCTAAGTTTAAAAATTTTAAGTCTTAAGCCATAGGTGATATCGAGTTAGTTGAATGAGATAAATAATTAGCCAATAATCGATATACTTCTGAAACTTTTATTTGATAAGCACGATTCAAGCGAGCAGAATGGGAGTGATAATTACCTACACCTCGCCAAAGGCTTGATGCATCATTTGCGATCTGCTGACTAAGTATCCAAGTTCCCACCTTAACGTTGACACAAGGATCATATTGCAACTGATGCTGAGTATAGCCATAAAGGCGAATTTTCGATAGCCAAATAGAATTAATTTGCATCGGACCGAAATCGAAGGTTCCATTTCGATTTGGCGATGCTGAACCGTTCGCGCCATTTTCGATGGCTAAAACGGCAAGGATTAAAGTAGCTGGAACATGATAAGTTATGGCCGCTTGATTAATACATTCGATAGGGACGCCATGAATTTCTAATGCGCTTATCATCAGCAAACTTGATTGTTCTTCCCACTCTTTTTTAAAACCCTAGCCCACCCAGCGCAGATAATTGGGAGCAAACAAAATAACAATAGCCCCCTAGAAAAATCTTATCAAATTTTAATAAATTACTCACTGCAATGCCACTAGGAGGGAAGAATCCGAGTATAAATGTAATCAAACAACCTACTAATTCCATAATAAAGACGATCCAAATCCCCCATTCCCCCCGGGAATACGATAGGCACGACTTCTATCCGCTTCTTTGTAGCGCAATCGTAATGCCGTTAAAAATAAAAAAGTGTAAAAGAATACCGCCAATTGGGCTATCATAACACTTAATAACCAATAGGTCTCATTAACACTAGGAATCAAAATAAAAAGACTCGTTAAAAAAGATACTAAAACTCCTTAACTCCTTGAAATACTAATAAACCTACGGGAGCTCCAAATCGATTGATTTTAAGCAACCAATTCAATCCAGCTATTTGGGCTTTCGAATGTTGCAATAAGTAAGCCCCGAGTAGGACCTATTACCCAGGTAGAAATACTACACAAACTGCCAATGATAATTAACGAAATAATAATTGGTATAAAAAATAACAAATGATAACTATTAAAAAAGGCAACATAGGCTTCGGTCAAACCAGACAAAATACTCAGCTGATTGACAGGAACAATAAGCGCTATAGCTAAAGAACCTAGTATCAAGCTTATCAATATTAAATTTTCTGACCAAAATAAAGCTCGCGGAAAATCCTGCTGGGAATTACTAACATCACCGGCATGTACCGCAGACATTTCTAAGCCCATCAGACCAAAAATTATAGTTGTTAAAAAGGCTAAGTTATTAAAATTATTCAAACTAGGAAAAAATGAATGAGAAGAAAAATGAATTGCTAAAGGATGTGAAGCCTTACTTAATCCAAATAATAGATAACACAATCATAAAGAGCATTGGAATTAAGGTGCCTACTAAAGTTCCGATACTACTTAACCAACTCGAAACACGTAAACCTAAGCAGCTTAAAGCGGTAACGAACCACCAAATAATTAATATCGTACTTAAGAGATATACTTTATGCTGCATTAATTGCGGATCAATTAAATAGGCAAATGCTGCGATTATAAGAGATAAAATGGTTGGATACCAAACCACGTTGTAGATCCATTGTAACTAAATCACAAACCAACCCCATCTCGCTCCGAATGCGGTGCGAATCCATACATAGGCTCCCCCTGTATTCGACCAAGTGGTAGCTAATTCAGCTGTAACTAAAGCCGTAGGGATAAAAAATAACAATGCAGCTAGCAAATAAAAAAATATTAACGCATAACCAAATTGAGCAGCGATAGGTAATGAACGCAAGCTATCAACAGCTATAATATTCATTATAGCTAAGCTAAACACACCTAGTGGTTTTTTAATCCTGGTTTTAATATCCCCCATCATTATTTTTTACCGAATTTAAAGCTCGCCATGATCCACATAATAGCCCCTATAGAAATGGCTGTATCAGCCAAATTAAAGGTAGCAAAATGCCAATAACCAATACAAAAATCTATAAAATCTATGACGTAACCTAAGCTTAAGCGGTCATATAAATTACCGATTGCCCCTCCTAATATCAATGCAATTGCACAAGCCACCCAATTGCTAAGACCGCCTCGATAAAGCATGCGCACTAAATAAATACTCACAGCAACACTGATTGCCGAAAAAAACCATCGTTGCCATCCATCGGCTTGACCTAAAAAACTAAATGCAGCTCCAAAATTATGTGTCAAAATAAAGTTTAAGCAAGGAAATACCGGAATAATGCTCGTTTGATCTAACCAATAGGTCATCCATACCTTGCTCAAATAATCGAGTGCAATAATAAATAGACTTAACCAAAGCCATGATAATTGAGATGTTATTTTTGCTTGCATAGATCAAATAGATAAAAAAATAGCATTTTATGCATAGATCCGTTGTTCACCTTTTCCATCAGGAAGATTATCGACACAACGTAGGCAAATATCAGGATGCGCACGATCGCTTCCAACATTAGCCCGTCGATGCCAACAACGCGCACATTTTATTTTTTTTCCTACTGTAGAAATTACATTTATTCCTAATTCTTCACCATTAATACTTGCTAATGAGGCCTGTGCCGGCGGAGTAATAGTCAACAGTTTTGCATCGGAGGTTATTAATACAAATCTAAGCTCGTTGTTTAAAGCAGAAATTATTTTATAAAGTTGGGAACCTTCTTTCGCATAAAGTTCAACCTCAGCTTCTAATGAGGAACCTAACTCCCCGCTGATACGTGATTTCTCGATAATTTTGTTAACTTCATTACGAATTTGAATAAGTTCATTCCAATAGTTTTGACGATCATATTGTGGATAAATTTTTTGTAATGGATCTTCCTTAAAGGAAAAGGATAAAGAATACCATTCGCTTAAAAAAACACTTTCTTCGCGCTTCCCAGGAATATACTGCCAAATTTCCTCTGCAGTAAAACTTAAAATGGGCGCTAACCAACGTACCATAGCTTCAGCAATATAAAAAAGTGCAGTTTGCGCAGAACGACGGGCGATACTATTTTTTTGTAATGTATATTGACGATCTTTGATAATATCTAAATAGAATCCGCCTAAATCAGTAATGCAAAAATGTTGTAGTTTCTGATAAATAGTATGGAATTGAAAAGTCTCATAAGCCTCAATGATTTCATGCTGTAAAAGCTGGGCTCGTTCCAAGATCCAAATATCTAAGGGCAACATAGTGCTAGTTTGCACAGCTTCTGTAGGATCAAAATCATGTAAATTGGCTAATAAAAATCGCAGCGTATTACGAATTCGTCGATAAGCTTCTGCAGTACGTTTTAAAATTTCATCTGAAACAGCCATTTCTTTTCGATAGTCAGTGGAAGAAATCCATAAACGTAAAATATCTGCACCTAAACTTTGTATAACTTTTTCGGGTGCAATGACATTTCCTAAAGACTTAGACATTTTGTGGCCTTTTTCATCCACCGTAAAACCATGTGTTAAAACCGATTTATAAGGAGCTTTGCTATTCATCGCCACAGAAGTTAACAAAGAAGATTGAAACCAACCCCGATGCTGATCTGAACCCTCTAAATAAAGATCCGCAGGCCAAGCTAAAGCCTGATTTTTCATTAAAACCGCATAATGACTCACGCCTGAATCAAACCATACATCTAAACAATCCGTTAATTTTTCATAATTTTGTGCTTCCTTACCTAATATTTCCTCTGGATTTAAATCATACCAAGCATCGATTCCTATTTCAGATACCCGATTTGCAATCTGCTCTAATAAATTAAGACTATTGGGGTGCGGCTCACGAGATAAATGGTGTACAAATAATGGAATAGGAACTCCCCAACTCCTCTGTCTTGAAATACACCAATCAGGTCGATTACTAATCATGGTATCAATGCGCGCTTCTCCCCATTGCGGAATCCAATCTACTGTCTTGATAGCTGCTAAACTATCCTCCTTTAAGCCTTGTTGTTCCATGCTAATAAACCACTGTGGTGTCGCTCGAAAAATTAAAGGCGTTTTATGGCGCCAACAATGTGGATAACTATGTTTAATGTCTTTTTCTTTTAATAAATTTTTGGATTCTCGTAATTTATCTATTACTGAAGGGTTCACTTTAAAAACATGCTCGCCTTCAAATAAAGCGGTCCCAGATAAGAAACAGCCATTACCACCAACGGGATTAATTAATGGCAATCCATAATGTTGTGCTACGTTATAATCTTCTACACCATGCGCGGGCGCAGTATGTACGGCACCGGTACCCGCTTCAATGGTGACATGTTCGCCTAAAATAACCGGGACTTGCCGATGGTAAAAAGGATGCTGCAATAGAATTCCCTCAAAAACCTTTCCTGCCGCACTCCCTAAAAGTTTATAATCCTTAATCTGGTAACGCTGCATACAGCTTATTAATAATGATTCAGCAATTAATAAACGCTCAGTATCAGTTTGTATTAATACGTATTCAATATCTGGATTTAATGCAACGGCTTCATTTGCGGGTAGAGTCCAAGGCGTCGTAGTCCATATAGGTATGATTATAGGTCCATGACCGATTTCACTAGGAGTTCGACTTAAAAAATCAAGATCATCAAGCACTCTAAACCGTACATCAATTGCCGGTGAAATTTTATCGATATATTCAACTTCAGCTTCAGCCAAAGCCGATCCACAATTGACGCACCAGTGCACTGGTTTAAACCCTTGTTGTAAATGTCCTCGACTAATAATTTGCCCTAAGGCCCGAATAATATTTGCTTCGAATTGATAATCCATCGTCAGATACGGATGTTGCCAATCACCGATCACACCTAAACGTTTAAACTCTTCACGCTGGATAGAAATTTGCTGACCTGCATATTCACGACAAGCTTTTCGAAAAGCCTTTGCAGTTAATTTATCACTGACCTGACCAACCTTTTTTTCTACATTTAACTCTATAGGTAGGCCATGGCAGTCCCATCCTGGCACAAAAGGAGCATCGAAACCACTCATGGTCTTTGATTTCACAACGATGTCTTTTAAAATTTTATTTACCGCATGCCCAATATGAATTTGGCCATTCGCATAGGGGGGACCATCGTGAAGAATGTATTTAGCCTTTCCATGATTTTTTTCACGTAATCTCTCATACAACGATATAGAAAACCATTTATTTAAAATAGCAGGCTCTGCCTGGGGCAAGTTGCCTTTCATTGGAAATTTAGTAAAAGGAAGATTTAAGGTGTTTTTATAGTCAGTCATGTTATTTAAACCTCAAATTGAGGTTGAGCTGTGTTTGTCTTAATTTAAATAGTTTAGAATAACATGCTTGAAGGCCTACAATATAGTCAAAAACTTAAAGCAACTAAAGATGCTTAAATTTTAATTACTCTGATTTACACAAACCCAGTTGTATACAAGTTCCACTGACATCCCAGCGTAATTGACCATATGTTTGATAAATGGGTGTCAAAATATAGGTAAAATGATCGACCTTATTAACTCGAACCCTTTGTGAGGTTGCAATAATCTGCGCGTTCTTACCGATTTCAACAGTCGCAACATAGCCTTTATTTTGATTTTCCGACTTAAAATTATCCGGAATACCATTTTGACCGGGTGTACCGCAAGCGGTTAAATTATCATGCTCATGCATACAGGTAGTCACTGCTAATTTGAACGGTGCCGTGGCTTGAATCACTTCAGCAAATTTTGCTCGGTTACTATAATTCTTATAGCTAGGTATGGCTAGGGCAGCCAAAATACCAATAATCGCAATAACGATCATGAGCTCAAGTAAGGTAAGACCGCTTTGTTTTTCCTTCGTTGAATACATAAACCTTGCGCCTTCATAAAAGCGAGATTCTAGGGAGTGTTGTCAATTAAGTCATCAATATAATGGAAGAAGCGAATTTAACGGCCTCCAAAAAATACTTTCCCCGTTTACAATATCGGGTAGCAA
>CAYQIE010000058.1:0-6771 GCA_964417505.1 Rickettsiella sp.
TTTTAAATTGTTCTTCACTTAACTCATGTCGTTTCATTTTTATTCTTTTCTCAACAACCCTTATAGAATACAATAACTTAATTGACGACACTCCCTAATAGGTTGTATCTTAAAGTGATCAAAAAGTAATTCATAATATTCATGTGGAAGAGGTACATCTTTAGAATCAATATAATAAGCAATATAATTTTTATCTTTAGAACAAATAACTAAGGTTACCCAATGCAAATTTTCTAATTGGATAATTAAAATTTGCTTTATTTTTGAAACTTTAATATTTTCTGAAGAATTTAACTTAAGATCAGAATAATTTTTTTTATCTTTGTTTTTTTATACATTTTGCATTCCTTTTGCTTTTATTTTTCATATTTAATTAGTTTAAATTAAAATTTTATATTTTTTAATTCCCCTTTAGATATAATATAATGATAAAAAAATTTTTTTTAGTAATATTTTTAATTTTTATCTCTTTTTTAACAACTTAATCAATTTATCTACAGAAAAATGCACAAAATTTTTTATTGCTAAACCGTTAAATTCTAAAACCCATGCAAGCGCTCTCCCAGACGATTAAATCCTCTGTCCTAAATTTTACTCTTAACAGGCTTATCCCGTTAAATCCGATTGGAAAAGCACTTAGCTGCTAGTGAATCTCAAGCGGACTTTATTTTCATAAAGTTCTTTATCATTATCATTCTCTGTAAAGGCTTCTTCAATATCGAATGCTTGTGGCTTGTTTCTACGCCAAAAAGGAGAACATATCCTTTTTCCCATTTGGTAAGATTCTTCCTCACTTTAAAGCATAAGGATTGTGTTACTTGTAAAAATAATGTTGAAAATAACCGACTACTTTCTGATAGGAATAAACTAGGATTCCATAACATCGTCCAGTCTAGGTCAACATCTGTATAAAAAAGTTAAGCGCTTTGTTTTGGATCCTTTCTGCTAAGCTTTTATTTATCGGCTGAGCAATAATCACACAAGATAATTTATCACAAAGTAAACAAAAAATCGTGCAAACCTCTCTTCTACCTCACCAACCGTTTGATCAAAAAAGACCGAATTCAAACCTGCAATGGTTGCAGCAAATACAAAGGGTTTAAAGCCATTGTTGAGATAAGCAGGAAGCGAAGGATAGTTATCTTTATAAATTAAACCGACATCATCCAGAATAGATGAGGTCATTCCGGCGAATAAAGCGGTTAAATATAAAGGTATTCCTGTTTCCATCCGTTGCCAGCCCCTATCTTGTATTTTATAACTTAAACAGGAATCGATCGCTTCACACACATCTAATCCCGTGATTTAGGATGACAAATCTCGTTTGGTCATGATAACCTGAGGCTTGCTAATGTTTTATATCTGATTCAAATAAGCATTAATGTCCTTTAAATAAATGATAGGAGGCTGATGGCCGTCAGGAAAATTAATCAGATAAGTCTCGCAAGCATTGACCTGCTGATGTGCCCAAGTCACAAATCGCTGTTGATTAACATCGTTATCAGTAAATAGATCAAGACGGGTATAAAAGCCCTGTGTATCACTTTTATGTAAAAAACCCATCAATCTTCTAAATAATTCCGGCTGTTCATTGACCAAATAAGCCACTCATTTGAGTGCATTAAAGTAAAATGGATATTTACGGACTTTAAAGAACTCAAAAATAAACGTATCGTTTACAAAGTTTCTGAGATCACGAATATGCCTCTCTGAGCAAATCCCCGCTGAATGTAATTCAGCAAGGCCTTCTGTTAACGTTAAATCTAATTTTAAATTATTAATAATAAATAAGGCCGTTAAATGGTGAATATACTTATGAACTAACGTAGCAGCACTCATGCTGTAAGTATACGCTGAGCCCAATAGACTATCGGTTTGGACAGGTTTTTCTGCTTGAAAATAAGTGGCGGGAACTGAGTAGGATTTTTTTAATGGATCATCCCGTTCGAAAAGAAATTTATCGATTAAGAAATCCTTTTCGGAAGCAGACAAATGTAAGGTAAATTTGCTGACATTATAGTGAGATTTAAAGTCAAGCGTTTCTTCGATCCAAGGAACAAAGGATTCCGCACCACGCAAATTGTTACAGACCTTATCTAGATCGGTTTGCGAATGGTTATTATTTTTGATCGCTATCAAGAAATCAGGAAATTTATCGACTGCACAATCATAACTATCCATAAATCGTGTATATTCCGAAATACATCGTTTATGATAGGGATCGCTCTGACATAATTGCGTAACATTCTTAGCCGAATAAGCTTGGGTTAAAAATAATTTATAATAGCTATATTTTAACAGCCTATTTTCAATAAATGGTTTAAATCTTCGATAAATTAAACGACTTTTTTCATGTATTAAGGGTCCTAAACTCGAGGTATTTAAGTTCAAGTCTTGAGAAGTTTTCAACCGGTCCGCTAAAACACCTAACATATCAAACAATTGCATGGCCGCCCGCTCATTGTTTTCAGCATGCTTCTTTTTTATGGATTTCTCTAAATGGGCGATAATATCAAGAAAGATGATAGGATCTTCTAAAAATTTTTTATATTCAAAACTTGTCAATAAGGTATGACGAAATTGGGTTAAGAAATCTGATGATTCAAAGCGAATTTTTGAAAGCGTAAAAAAATGATTTGGGCGAATCGTTATTTCAGATCTTGAAAGTAAATAACGAAAATCTGCTGCTAACAAAAAATTTAAGAAATTAAGATATTCTACAACTATTTTTGCTGCGGGAAAATTAAAGGCTTTTTTTAAAGTCATTTTTTCAAATATATCTGCATGAATATTATTGATTTCTTTTAAAACTTGACTATTTTGTGGCTTCGTCTCAATCAATTTTTTTAAGAACTTAAAAAATTGCTGAGTATCATCCAAGTTAATAAAATAATCGACTTCTTTAAGCTCTTGAGACAAGGTCTGTAATAGTAAGATTAAACCTTCAGGACCACTGCAAAAGCGCCTGCCCCCTACCCACTTTTCTTCCCAAGATAATAAATGCTTCATAACTTGGGTAATAGGCCAAGAACTAAATAGCTCAACATCATCAAAATTATTATTCATGTTAAATTCCTTTTTAAAGGATAGCCAGGCGGTCAGCTTATACGGGTTGAAATTAAACTTAAAAAAAATTAATTATTTTTAATAAAAATTAAACCATTTTCTATAAAAAAAATGGTATTTTATTTAAATTTTTCAAGATAAAACCGCTTGCAAACGACTCAGCACTTCTTTTTTACCTAAAATGCGTAAGGTGGCATTGATGGGAGGTGAAACATTACTACCGGTGATGACCCAACGTAAAGGCTGCGCAATCTTACCTAACTTTAAGGACAGTGCTTCGGCGGTTTCGAGTAAGGTGTTATGTATCGTTTCATCCATCCAAACACTGAGTGCTAAAAAGCGATCAGTCAAAACCCTTAATACAGACGCGATGTCATCAGACATGTCCTGTTTATCCAAGATAGGTGCTAAATAAAAATAAATGCTTTTCTCAGCCATTTCAACTAAGGTTTTGACTCGTTCTCGTTGCAAAAATACCACTTCAATTAAGTCTGGACCATTTTCTGTTGGAATCTCTAAACGTTGAAATTCTTTAGCCAATAAATCGGCAATGTGTTGGGGATCATCGGTTTTTAAATAATGTTGATTTAACCAAATCAGTTTATCTGGATTAATGGCCGCCGACGCTTTATTTAAATGATCTAAATCAAACATGTGAACCATTTCTGAGCGTGAAAAAATTTCTTGACCGCCATGTGACCAACCTAATTTAACCAAATAATTTAACATGGCATCCGCTAAATAACCTTCGTCGCGATATTGCAAAACATTTGCCGCACCGGTGCGTTTCGAAAGCTTTTTGCCATCGCTACCTAAAATCATCGGTAAGTGGGCATACACGGGTAAATGGGCACCTAAGGCTAATAGAATATTGATTTGTCTAGACGTATTATTAAGATGATCATCCCCGCGGATAACATGAGTGATCTGCATATCATTATCATCCACCACCACCGTAAAATTATAGGTAGGCGTACCATCACTACGCGCAAGTATCAAATCATCTAATTCACTATTTTGAAAAATAACCGGGCCGTGAACGTAATCATTGACCAACACTTCGCCCTCTAAAGGATTACGAAACCGCACGACATAACTTTGCTGATTAGGCACTGAAATTTTATCTCGACAATGGCCATCATAGCGGGGCTTTTGTTTTGCCGCCAGCTGCCTTTCGCGTAACTCAGCTAAACGTTCTTTAGAACAATAGCAACGGTAAGTCTTATTTTCTTTTAATAATTGTTCTAGCACTTCTTGATAGCGGCCTAAACGTTGACTTTGAAAGATCGGACCTTCGTCATAATCTAAACCTAACCATTCCAGACCTTGCAAAATAGCCTCGGTGGCCGCCACTGTGGAACGTTCCGTGTCGGTATCTTCAATGCGTAAAATAAATTGACCGCGCTGTTTTTTGGCATATAACCAAGAATATAATGCCGTTCTAACGCCACCGATATGTAAATAGCCAGTAGGACTAGGTGCAAAACGTGTACGAACTTTCATAAATTACCTTTTATTTTTTATTAAGTTGATTGAAAGGGTTTTATATCTCCTTTACCACAGCGAATAATTTCGGGTACGTTGCTGGATAAATCAATCACTGTTGTGGGTTCTAAACCGCAAAAACCACCATCAATCACAAGATCAACGCGCTTACCTAAAATATCACACATCGCTTCCGGTTCTAATAAAGGCAAATCCGTGTCAGGCAAGATCAAGGTGGTACTGACTAAAGGCTGGTCGATCATCTCTAAAAGTGCATGCACAATTTTATTGTCTGGAATTCTTATACCGATACTTTTACGCTTTACATTGATTAAATAGCGAGGAATATGTGAGGTAACCGGCAATAAAAAGGTATAAGGACCCGGCGTATTAGCCTTTATTAAACGAAAAATAGAATTTTCTAGCTGCGCAAAAACGGCCATTTCCGAAATATCACGACATAATAACGTCAAACAATGTTGATCTTTTAGTTGCCGTATTTGTCGAATACACTGTAAGCCTTTTTTATTACCGAGTTGGCAACCTAAGGCATAAGCGGAGTCAGTCGGATAAACAATGACCCCTTCTTTCATCAAGGTATTCGCGGCTAGCCGAATTAAATGCAACTGGGGATTTTCGGGATGGATTTTGATAAACTGGCTCACATTACTAACCTTTCCTAAACAAGTCTCACTGTTATATACTAAGGTCTTATTATCGAGTCTTTACTAGTTCATTTCATGCGCTTACTCGTCGATTTTTTACCTATAGTCGTCTTTTTTATCGCTTACAAGCTTTTTGGCATCTATGTAGCCACTGCAGCGGCTATTGTTATCAGTTTGTTACAGGTTATCATTTACTGGATTAAGTACCGTAGTGTCCCTAGTATACAACTTATTAGCTTAGTCCTCATCCTCTTCTTTGGTGGCGGAACACTTTTACTGCATAATGAATTATTCATTAAATGGAAACCGACCGCATTGTATTGGTTACTCGCTTGTGGCGCCTTAGTGACTCAATATTTTGGAAAAAAACCGCTTATTCAGCATTTGTTAGAAACCAATATTGCCTTACCCGCACCTCTCTGGTCGTCTTTAAATAGAAATTGGATAATATTTTTTACTTTAATGGGCGGCATCAATTTATGGGTCGCTTATACTTTTGATACCAATACTTGGGTCAACTTTAAGTTATTTGGCTTGCTAGGGATTACGTTCGTATTTATACTCATACAAGCGATCTATTTAGCGCGTTATATTCGATCCGATGAAAAAACATGAAAGATAATTCCACAACGGCCATCATTCAAAAAAAACTGCATCAAGCACTGGCTCCTACTTTTTTGGATATTATTGATGAAGGCGATCAACACCTCGGCCATGCTGGAGAAAGTGCAGGTCACTTCGCCGTACGGATTTCCTCACCGCTATTTAAGAATAAACCCTTGGTGGAGTGCCATCAGCTGATTTATGCGTCACTCGGTGACACCATACGTAATGGTATTCATGCCTTACGCATTGAAATCATTCCAGACTAAATCCTTTAAATAGTTAATTTAGAAAAGCAACTTAATTGTCTTTGCGCTTCCTCGCTCATTTTCTCTAAATTTAAAACAGCCGTAAATCTATCCGCATAGGCAAAGACCTTTTGATTTTGATATTCCCCAAAAATACGACATGCATTACCCATATCACAAAAATTATTGGTTTAAATTTTATAAAATTTTTCAGAATTTAAGTTTTTTGCGTACATAGGTCTAACTCCTTTTTTGATCCAAAGCTCACTAATAATGGAAGGTTCGGCTATAGCATGCTAGGAAATATTTCATCGATTAATGTGCAAAATAGCTTCTGCCTATTATAAATTTCGGTAAAATCACCATTACGCAGTATTCCCATATCAATAGAGTGAGGGGGTATGCGAGTAGTTATTTCATGGAGGTTTGCCGCATTGGCACAGATAAATCTTACATTTTCGAAAGCGGCATATCTTCATTATTATTATCCTCGATAAACGCATTATTATTATCGATACCCATATAGTTAATTTGCTTATTTTGATATTAAAAATACATCATAAGCGGGTAGTATTTCAGTAGCGATACCACAGCCTAAACTCAAAATACAGAAGTTTCTCGAATATTTATAATTAATGCTACAAAATGGGCTTTAAATTTCTAGTGATAGAAGATTTAATAATAAGCCAATAATCCTGTTAATA
>CAYQIE010000059.1:0-14951 GCA_964417505.1 Rickettsiella sp.
ATTGTTCTTCACTTAACTCATGTCGTTTCATTTTTATTCTTTTCTCAACAACCCTTATAGAATACAATAACTTAATTGACGGCACTCCTTAGTTTAAATGTTCTTTATTATGGCATTTTTAACAGAAATTTTGTTAAGAAAAGACCCAATTTCCCCTATTTTGTAGAAGCTTCCCCTTTTAGAAAAAACTGACCTGAAAGTGAGAGAAAAATAGGTTGGGGTCCAATATCCTAGTCTCAAGTTTTCTCTTTTTTTAGGCCTGTAAGGTAAAAGCGGACTTTTTTAAGGGAAGTTACAAACGGCTTACTTTTTTAGTAAATAAGGTGGATTTTGAGCTGAAGTTCTCACCAAAAATTTCGTTTTATAAATTGTTCTGCTATAATGCCGAACTCATTCAATTCAAGGGATATGAAAATTATTATGCAGCAAGATATCCATCCAACCTATAACATAGTTACTGTTACTTGTAGTTGTGGTAATAGTTTCCAGACCCGATCTACTTTAGGCGAGCCAGATCTTCATGTAGAAGTATGCTCAAAATGCCATCCTTTCTACACAGGGACGCAAAAGATTGTTGATAGCAGCGGTCGTGTAGATAAATTTAAACAAAAATACCGTAAACGTCCTCAAAAGGGCGCTGAAAAGTCTGACCTGGAAAAAATTGCTTAGTTTAATCCAAAAGCAGACCAAACCTAAGTTGGATCAAACTAACTTAGGTTTGGTCTGCTTAAAGATTAATCTTAATTTTTATTTCGCAGGTCTAATACTCATTTATTCTATTTTTCTGGAGGTATGATTATGCCAAGAAAACGTATTGACTTTTTTCCCTGGTTAGTATGTGGCTTAGGGGGTTTTTTTTACTATTATGAATATTTTTTGCGGATCTTGCCTAGTGTGATGACGGAAGATTTACTAAAAATGTTCAATATCAGTGGCGTTGCATTTGGAAACTTAGTCGCTTTCTATTACTACGCTTATACCCCCATGCAATTACCCGTTGGCATGATGATGGATAGGTTTGGCCCCCGCAAGCTATTGGCTTTTGCCTGCTTAGTGTGTGCTATAGGCACTTATTTATTTGCCCATCATTATCTTTCCACGGCACAAGTGGGTCGTTTCTTAGTTGGGTTTGGTTCTTCTTTTGCTTTTGTAGGCGTATTGAAATTGGCTGCAATATGGTTTCCTCCTTCGCGGTTTGCATTCATTGCCGGTATGACGACTTCTCTAGGAATGATAGGTGCAATGACGGGTGATATTATCTTATCTAAACTCGTATTTTTTCTAGGATCTAATGTCACTCTCTATATCGCAGCAACCGTAGGTTTCTTGCTAACGGTGTGTTTATGGTATGTCATTCCTGAAAGCAATGGTATGAAAAGCACCGAGGAGGCAGCGACTTCAGTGCTCACCTATTCTAATTTTTTCCAAGCGGTTCTTAAATTATGTAAGAATCCGCAAATGTGGTTGGTAGGGGCTATAGGAAGTCTTTTATATTTATCATTGTCGGCTTTTGCTGAAGTCTGGGGAATTCCTTATTTGATTCGAACCTATGGTTTATCTAACTCCACAGCAGCGCTCAATATTTCATTTATTTTTTTAGGTTGGGCTATTGGCAGTTCTTTAGTCGGTTGGATCTCTGACAAAATAGGGAATCGACGTTACCCCATTATTATTGGTGCTTTACTGGGTGCCGCTTTGTTTATTTTATTAATTTACTTTCCGTTTATTTCAAGTCATTTCTTGGGTGTTTTACTGTTTGGTTTTGGACTTTGTAGTTCTGCGCAAATTATTGTTTTTCCTATTGCTAGGGAGCTGAATGTACCAGGTCTTGCGGGTACTGCGATTGCAGTGACTAATTTGTTAGTGATGTTCGGAGGCGCTTTATCTGAACCTTTAATTGGTAAAGCCTTAGATGTATTAACCGGTACACATATTAGAGGAAATCTAATGGCATTTTCAATGGAAAGCTTTCAATATGCATTAACAATTATTCCCGTTGCATTCGTTATTGCTGCAATACTAGCGGCTTTTGTCAAAGAAACCCGCGGCGTAGTTGTTGATGATACCTCTCTAGAAGGTGTCAAAAAACCATTACCTGCAGTTCATTAAAGCATTTTTTAATTGGGTTAATGCTTTTTCTAGGCTGGCATTATCAACCGCATAGGAAAGTCGTAAATAGCCAGGTGCACCAAAGGCCGATCCAGGGACGGTTGCGACATTCGCTTTATTGAGCAAGTAATCAGCGAGTTCATAGTCGGAAGCGAAGGGATGATTGTTTCCAATAAAGGTGTGAAATGAAGGAAAACTATAAAAAGCTCCCTGTGCGGGTAAACATTGTACGCCAGGGATTTGCTCGAGTCCTTCTAAAAGCAATGTATGGCACTGATGATAAATCTTATTCATCTCATGTACGCAGCTTTGATTTCCGATTAAGGCAGCAATAGCGGCAAATTGGGCAATAGAATTAGGGTTGGATGTACTTTGTGATTGCATATTCGCCATGGCGTGTATGACTTCTACGGGTCCAGCGGCATAGCCAATTCGCCAGCCAGTCATCGCATAAGCTTTCGAGCAGCCATTTAGAACCAGCGTTCTCTCATACAATTCAGGACATACATTAAGAATATTTTTGAAAGGTTCTTTCCCCCAATAAATATGCTCATAAATGTCATCGGTGAGAATAAAGACAGAGGGGTGACGTAATAAAATTTCGGCCAGCGCTTTGAGCTCAGCTTCGGTATAGACACTGCCGGTGGGATTAGAAGGGCTATTAATGATAAAAAGACGAGTTTTCCCATTAATGGCGGCCTCTAATTGTTCAGGTGAAATTTTTAGACCGGAGTCAAGTGAACTTGAAATAAAAACCGGTTTTGCTTCTGCTAATAAAGCCATATCGGGATAAGAAACCCAATATGGGGTAGGAATAATGACTTCATCCCTTGGATTTAATAAAGATTGCATTAAATTATAAATAGATTGTTTTGCGCCACTAGAAACAATGACTTGATCTAAGGAATAATTCAGCTGGTTTTCCTGTTTAAACTTTTCAATCACCGCTTGTTTTAAGTGCGCGATACCGTCTACAGCGGTGTATTTGGTGTAGCCTTCATCTAAAGCTAAACGAGCTGCTTGTTTAATGGGTTCAGGAGTATCGAAGTCCGGCTCGCCTACGGTTAGATTAATAATAGGTTTACCTGTGGCTTTAAGTCGATTGGCTGCCGCAGACAGATTTAATGTAGGTGAAGGTTTAATTTGCGAAACACGGTGCGATAGATTTATTTTCATAGATTAGGCCTACTTAAGCTAAACTGGTGCTGAGGACCTTTATTATCCGCGAGAGATTAATAATAAAGCAAGTCTGCTTCTCGATACTTGGATCTTTGGCATAGGCTTAATTTATTATCAGCAAAAAATTAGACTTTATATCAGCGGACATTAAAACTTCATTGCAGGCTAACACTGCAAACTAAAGCATTTACTTATAGCAATTGGATTTTTGGCAATATGCCTAAAACTTTAGAATTAGTTTCAAATTTTAAACCCGCAGGTGATCAATCTATTGCGATCAATGCCTTGATTCAGGGTTTGGAAGCGGGTTTAGCCTATCAAACCTTGTTAGGCGTCACAGGTTCGGGTAAGACCTTCAGTATTGCGCACGTTATCCAAAAAATTCAGCGACCCGTTCTGATTTTGGCGCCTAATAAAACCTTAGCAGCGCAATTGTATGGTGAGATGTGGAGTTTTTTTCCAGATAATGCAGTGGAATATTTTGTTTCATATTATGATTATTATCAACCTGAAGCTTTTGTTCCTATCACCGATACCTATATAGAAAAAGATTCCGCGGTGAATGAGCATATCGAACAAATGCGTTTATCGGCTACAAAATCTCTGTTAGAACGTCGAGATGTGGTTATTGTTGCAACGGTATCGGCAATCTATGGTTTAGGTGATCCTAATACCTACATCGATATGATGTTGCATGTCCGTCGAGGGGATCAAATCGATCAACGTTTTATTCTGCGGCGTTTAGCTGAACTGCAATATACACGTAATGACGCTGACTTTCGACGTGCTACTTACCGCGTGCGTGGTGATGTGATAGATGTTTATCCTGCGGAGTCTACAAAGGAAGCGGTACGTATTGAATTGCTGGAGGATAGCATCGAGCAGCTTAGCTATTTTGATCCTCTAACGGGCGAATTATTGAGACGAGTACCGCGTCTAACCATTTATCCAAAAACACATTATGTGACACCACGGGATAAAATTTTAAATTCCGTTGAATTGATTAAAGCTGAATTAAAAGAACGATTGGCCCAGCTACAAACGGCTAATAAGTTAGTAGAGCATCAACGTTTAGAGCAGCGTACTCGTTTTGATATCGAGATGTTATTAGAGCTCGGGTATTGTAATGGAATAGAAAATTATTCGCGTTATTTATCAGGCCGCGATGCGGGTCAACCACCGCCTACTTTATTAGATTATTTACCCAAAGATGCTTTGTTAGTCATAGATGAATCTCACGTGACAGTTCCCCAGTTAGGTGCTATGTATAAAGGCGATCGTTCTCGAAAAGAAACACTCGTCGAGTATGGGTTTCGTTTACCGTCTGCTTTAGATAATCGGCCCTTACAATTCCAAGAGTTTTCTGATTTAGCCTTTCAGACTATTTATGTTTCTGCTACACCGAGTCATTATGAACTTGAACGTTCGGGCGCCGTGGTAGAACAAGTTATTAGGCCTACCGGTTTAGTCGATCCGTTGCTTGAAGTAAGACCCGTTGCAACGCAAGTTGATGATTTACTTTCTGAGATTAATCGATGTGTGGCAAAAAACGAACGTGTCTTAGTCACTACTTTAACAAAACGTTTATCTGAAGATCTAACAGAATACCTTGCTGAACATGACGTAAAAGTTCGTTATCTGCATTCAGATATTGATACTGTGGAGCGCGTTGAAATTATCCGTGATTTGCGCTTAGGGAAATTTGATGTATTGGTTGGAATTAATTTACTACGCGAAGGACTCGATATGCCAGAGGTTGCACTTGTTGCAATTCTCGATGCGGATAAAGAAGGTTTTTTACGTTCAGAACGTTCATTAATCCAAACAATAGGTCGTGCCGCTCGTCACGTTGATGGCCGAGCAATTTTGTATGCAGATAGAATCACCGGCTCGATGCAAAAAGCAATAGCTGAAACCGAGAGACGCCGTGCTAAGCAACTCGCTTTTAATAAGAAACATCATATTACTCCAAAAGGCATAACTAAAGCGGTGCATGATATACTTGAAGGAGCGCGAACGGATATTTCAACCGATAAACAGCATTTGCTTAAAGTGGCCGAAGAGCAAGCTTATTATTCAGCTTTTTCTCCGGAAGAACTCGATAAAAAAATCAAACAAATGGAACGCAAAATGTTTAATTACGCAAAAAATCTACAGTTTGAAGAAGCCGCTGAAGTGCGCGATCAATTAAAAAAACTAAAAGAAAAAATAATGGGAATTGATTAATTCAGTTGCGTCTCTAAATTAACAGTGTTATTTTCTTTCCCCCCACATTATTTTGATTAAATCTTTGTAACCTGTAGGCACGTAGCTCAGTGGTAGAGCACCACCTTGACATGGTGGTGGTCGGTGGTTCGATTCCACTCGTGCCTACCAAACTATTTTATAGCTATGCCTGTCATTACTTTACCGGATGCAACACAACGCACCGTTCCCAGCGGCAGTACTGTTTTCCAAGTAGCAGAACAAATCGGTCCTGGTTTAGCAAAAGCCGCTGTCGCTGCCGAAGTCGATGGACAGCTTGTGGATTTATCTTATCCGATTGTTAAGGATATACGGTTGCGGATATTAACAACACGCGATGCTGAAACCTTAGATATTATTCGTCATTCAACAGCTCATTTGCTGTCGCATGCAGTCAAGCAATTATTTCCTGCCGCGCAAGTTACGATTGGGCCGGTTATCGAAAATGGATTTTATTATGACTTTGGATTATCACAACCGTTTACACCCGATGATTTATTAAAAATAGAAAAACGGATGCACGAACTTGTGAAACAGGATTTGCCTATCCAACTTTCGATGATACCGAGGGAAGAAGCCATTAAATTCTTTAGGGATTTGGGAGAAGAATACAAAGCCGAGATTATTACCACTATTCCACCAGGAGAAGTTTTATCACTTTATCGCGAGGGAGATTTTATTGATCTTTGTCGCGGACCGCATGTACCCAGCACAGGTAAGCTCAAGGTTTTTAAATTAACTAATGTTGCAGGGGCTTATTGGCGCGGTGATGCTAAGAATAAAATGTTGCAACGTATCTATGGAACTGCTTGGTTAACGGAGAGTGCTTTAAAGGATTATTTATATCGTTTAGAAGAAGCCGAAAAACGCGATCATCGCAAGTTAGCCAAACAATTAGATTTATTTCACATCCAAGAAGAAGCGCCTGGCATGGTGTTTTGGCATCCTCATGGTTGGACCTTATATCAAATTATTGAACAATATATTCGTTCACGTTTGCAAATAGCAGGTTATCAAGAGATCCGTACACCACAAATTTTGGCGCGTCAACTTTGGGAGAAGTCGGGCCATTGGGATAAATTTTTTAAAGAAATGTTTATAACGGCTACAGAGAATACCGAATTTGCCATTAAACCGATGAACTGCCCGGGACATATTCAAATCTTTAATCAAGGTATTAAAAGTTATCGCGATCTACCTTTACGTTTTGCTGAATTTGGTTCTTGTCATCGTAATGAGCCCTCAGGAGCTTTGCATGGCTTAATGCGCGTACGGGGATTTGTGCAAGACGATGCTCATATCTTTTGTACTGAAGATCAGATTCAAGCGGAAGTGGCTGCCTTTATTGATTTACTCTATAGCGTTTATGCCGATTTTGGATTTAATGAAGTCATTCTGAAATTAGCAACACGTCCTGAAGCGCGTGTTGGCTCAGATGAGAGCTGGGACAAAGCAGAAGAAGCCTTAGCCCAGGCCTTATTAGGTGCGCGTGACGGAGTTAAATGGACTTATTCACCGGGTGAAGGGGCTTTCTACGGCCCGAAGGTTGAATTTTCTTTAAAAGACTGTTTAGGTCGAGTTTGGCAATGTGGTACCGTACAAGTCGACTTTTCTATGCCAATGCGTCTAGGCGCTGAATACGTTAGCGAACAGGGTGAGCGTAAAACCCCTGTGATGTTGCATAGAGCCATTTTAGGCTCTATCGAGCGGTTTATAGGGATACTCATTGAACATTATGCAGGCCTTTTCCCACTCTGGTTAGCACCTATCCAGGTGGTTATCATGACCATCACCGATAAACAGCGTGATTATGCTAATGAAATAGCTCGGGAACTAGAGGCTTTGGGGCTAAGAGCCAAATTGGACTTGAGAAATGAGAAGATCGGCTTTAAGATCCGCGAACAGAGCTTGCAGAAGATCCCTTACCAGCTTGTGATAGGGGCTAAGGAAGCCGATACAAAACAAATTACTGTACGTAGACAAACTGGGGATAATTTGGGTAGTATGACGGTCCATACGTTTTATCAGAAGATTCGGCAGGCTATTGTGCCGCATAGTCGAATTGATACGGAGAAATAGTTATTAGTACCAAAAAAGTTATTCAGCATCGACCAGGAGGAGGATTTCAACCTAGGTCAGGAACCAGCAACGCAAAAAAAGTAAGGGTTAACCACGAAATTCGTGTTCCCAAAGTAAGGCTTATAGGTCCTGATCGTGGGCAGTTAGGTGTGGTTTCTTTAAATGATGCACTAAGAAAAGCTGAAGAGGCTAACCTTGATTTAGTAGAAATTGCGCCGACAGCTGTTCCTCCTGTTTGTCGGATCATGAATTATGGAAAATATCTCTTTAAATTGAGTAAACAAAAAACTTCGCAGAAAAAAAAGCAAAAGCGCATACAGTTAAAAGAGATTAAGTTTCGACCCGTGACAGAAGAAGGAGATTATCAGATCAAGCTACGCAACCTGATCCGTTTCTTACAGCAAGGCAATAAAGCTAAGATTACAGTACGATTTCGGGGTCGCGAAATCGCCCATTTGCACTTAGGTGCTAACCTTATCGAGCGTTTAGAAAAGGATCTGGCGGCTTATGCTGCGATTGATGATAAACCTAAGATGGAAGGTCGGCAGATTGTGTTAGTGGTCAGCCCCAAAAAAACTAAGTAGCTAAATAATACTCGCAGTAATTGAGTGGCAACACAGACCAAGTGCGAAGAGTATAATAAATATATAAGTAATAGCGGAGTACACTCTATATGCCAAAGTTAAAAAGTCACCGAGGCGCTGCCAAGCGCTTTAAACCTACAGCGAAAGGTTATAAATGTGCGCAATCACACCATAACCATATCCTTACTAAGAAAGACAGTAAGCGCAAGCGTCACTTGCGTCATACAAATTTAGTTAATCCCAGTGATGTGCGTGCCGTCGAACGTATGTTACAGGGTTCTTAAAACAACGAAATAATTATAGAGGTTAAAGACGATGTCAAGAGTGAAACGTGGGGTTACTGCAAGAGCCCGACATAAAAAGATTCTAAAAGCAGCGAAAGGTTATAAAGGTGCTAGAAGTCGTGTTGTTCGAGCAGCGAAACAAGCGGTTACTAAGGCAGGTCAGTATGCTTATCGTGATAGAAAGCAAAAGAAACGTGACTTTCGTGCATTGTGGATAGTTCGTATCAACGCCGCAGTACGTGAACATGGCATGATATATAGTCGTTTTATTGCCGGCCTTAACAAAGCAGACATTGCACTTGATCGTAAAATTTTAGGGGATTTAGCGATTACTGATAAAGCGACTTTTGCGCAGCTCGTAGAACAGGCTAAGCAAGCACTCGCTTAAATTCTTCCGACTATTCCCATTTTATTGAGTCAACAAAATTAAATCATAAAGTTGGAAAATTATAAAAAACTTATTTTTATTTAATTTTTTTAATTAAAAATATTTTAATTTTTTCGATTTTTATTAATTTTGCGAGTATATTTTGTACTCCAGGTATTTTATATTTAAGCAAGATAATAATTTTTATGGATACTTTTTCTACCGAAATAGAAGTTCCTGAACCTGCCTATTGTTTTTCTCATTATAATGAAGAGGGAGTTCTCGTTTCCTATGGTCCAAAAAATGGATTGTTGTGGCTAGGTGAAGCTTTTGATAAAGAAATGCATTTAATGGAAAGTCTCAATAAAGTTTTCACAAGGTTTTACACAGAATGATGAGCAAAGTAGTTTAGCGAATTTGAGGTATATTAAAGGAAAATACGCTAATTCTATTTACGCATCTAATACCTATTCTAATCTGGGTAAATTCACTGGTCTAAAGCAAGAACAGCTTGCTGCTGGAACATATTGATATTGGTATACTTACTTGATTGATGCAAAAAATCTAAAAAGTATTATTTTGTGTGAAGAAAATTTAATAAATTCAAATTTTATTGCGGGCTGCTCGGAAGTAATCAGTGAAGGGCCAGATTATGCCATTATTTCTCAAATAGATCCTATATGTGTTATAGGGGCTATGCCTTCTGCATTTATTGCGTTTGCTTTAGGACTTCCAGAGAGAAGTTTTATTTTAAATCCTGTTTATCGTGAAGTTTTTAATTTTGGTAAAATAAAGGAAATTTCGGATATTTTGTTGTTTGCAACATTTTATACACTCGCTTTAAAATATCCTAATCTATCGATAGGCGAAGTCTATAAAAAGTTCCCAGATTCAGATGTTAAACTCGTCACGGCGCAATCTTCAGAGACAATGACTGCCGGCAGTTCTACTTTTTTCCACAGACAACCCTCAGTAGCAGCGCTAGACCCTACTGCTTATAGCAGCCACTTAAAGTTTTAACTTCAGCTAAACGACGATGCGCGCATGTAAAGAACGAGCTAAAGTATGGTTATCAATAAACTCTAGCTCGCTTCCTAACGGAACGCCATGGGCAATGCGACTGATCTTAATCCCTCTTTGTTTAATGAGTTCAGTGAGATAATGTGCAGTGGCTTCACCTTCTACTGTGGGATTAGTAGCTAAAATAATTTCTTGAGGAGGTTGGATAGTGATGCGTTGAACTAAGTGTTTGATACCTAGTTCTTCAGGGCCTATGCCATCAAGCGGTGATAAGCGACCCATCAGAACAAAATAATAGCCATGGTAGCTGGCTGTTTGTTCGATAGCGAGTACATCAACCGGTGTTTCAACCACACAAAGGAGACTGCTATCTCGATTTGGACTTAAACATAGCGTACAAATAGGTGTTTCACTTAAACTTCGGCATTGCTCGCAATTTCCTATTTCTTGAATCGCTTGCGCAATAATTTTTGCCAATGCTGAACCATCTGCGCGTGCTCTTTCTAGTAAATGAAAAACCATGCGCTGTGCAGATTTAGGACCCACTCCTGGCAAACAACAAAATTGTGCGATCATTTGTGTTATCAAAGGGCTAAATGCCATATGTATTTACACCTACTTTAAGTGGAATATTGCATTGCTTATTCAGTCGTCGTTGCTATATTACTACTAAATTTTGTTTGCATAAGACTGGTTAAGTCATTCAATTTTTGACGTGATGCTTGTTCAATCTCTTTTATTGCCGCATTAATCGCAGCGACGAGTAATTCTTCTAGAAATCCTTTTGGTTCTTTTAACGATGCGGGATCTAAGCAAACAGATTTTGCTATATGTCGGCCATCCATTGTGACTTTAACCATACCACCACCTGCTTCTCCGGTAACCACTATTTGTGCTAATTCGGCTTGAGCAGATTGCATTTTGGATTGCATGTCTTGAGCTTGTTTTAATAACGTGTCTAGGTCAACTTTCATATTCGTGTTATTCTCCTCTTATGTAGGGCACCTCAAGATACTCGTTCACATCTTAAAGTGCAATCGGTATTATATGGGGGGATATTCAGTCTTCATTGAGTAGCTGAATTGACTCAAGTTGTAGTTTAGCATCAAATGTCTGCATAAGCGCTTGAATAGTAGGGTCTTCCTGCAAAGCGGCTGTTGTCTGTTCTAAACGTTGCGATTTATGTTGCTGTTCGAGACGAGCGGGAGTCGATAAATCGGCCTCCCCGAGGGTGATCTCTAGGGTAGTGGGTTGGCCAAAATAGCCGGAAAGTGCTTGCGCTAACTTGGTTTCTTGTTTAACACTGCGAAGTACGGCTTGCTTCGGATCTAAGTATAAAGAAAGGTGGTTGTTTTGATAAGACGCTAACGCACATTGCTGGGCGAGGGCATAGGTTATACCTTTTAAATTCAATTGCTTGATAAGTGTAGGCCAATGCAAGTTTGTTGATTGGTTGGGTTGTTTTGGCTGTTGTTCTATTGCTTCATCTATTTGACTCGCAGCGGCCGGTTTTTTCTCTACCTTAGACGGCATGGGTGATTTGACTAAATGATGTTGGCGAGTCTGTTCAGTAGCGGGTTTAAAAGCGAGTAGTCTCAACAACATCATCTCAAAGCCTAATCGAGGTGTGGGTGCCAGCGCTAGATCACGCTGCCCAAATAAAGCAATTTGATAATAAAGTTGGATGTCTTCAGGTGAAAGTTTTTCAGCTAAATTTATAACGGTTTGGGGGTAATTGGTTTCAGTCTTAAATCGTTGACTGAGTGCCATAGTATGTAAAAAAGTAATGAGCTCAGAAATAACCCAAGAAAAATCTACCGCTAGCGCGTTTAATTTTTCGACGAGTGACCAAAGCTGCGTAGTATCTTCTAAAATTAATGCCTCAAGTAAACTACCTACTTCAGTGTTAGCGACCTGGCCGAGTAAGGTATTGACGTCCTGCTGGGTCAGCTGTTGATTGGTATAAGCTATTGCTTGATCTAATAAACTTAATGCGTCACGTAAACTACCTCGTGCAGCGTGAGCGAGTGGCGAGAGTGCTGCGGGCTCATAAGGAATATTTTCATTATTTAGCACGTTAGCGAGATGATCACTAATCTGCGTAGCAGAAATAATCTTTAAATGAAATTGTAAACAACGTGAAAGGATTGTGGCGGGTAAACGTTGTGGGTCTGTCGTGGCTAATAAAAAAATCACGTGGGATGGGGGTTCTTCGAGTGTTTTTAATAAGGCATTAAAACTATGCGAGGAAAGCATATGCACTTCGTCAATAAGGTAGATTTTATAACGGCCTTGACTGGGCGCATAATAAACATCAGCTAATAGGTCACGTGTGTCTTCTACTTTGGTGCGTGATGCAGCATCGACTTCAATGAGATCGGTAAAACGATTTGTGTTAATGGCAAGGCATGTTGCGCATTGATTACAAGGTTCAGGCGTGATCTTGGTTTGGCAATTTAAACATTTAGCGAGTAAACGTGCTAAGGTTGTTTTTCCAACTCCGCGTGTCCCTGTAAAAAGGTAAGCATGATGAATGCGTTGGCTATTCAGTGCATTTTTTAGAATGCGACAAGTTGATTCTTGACCAATCAATTGATCGAATGATTGAGGTCGATATTTTCGTGCAAGGACTTGATAACTCATTAGAACCACCTTGACCTGATCATCAGATCTTTAATGGGGGCGGTTATAGCAGCCACACCTCGGCACCCGCATGGACAACTACCGCTGCTTCCTTCCGGATCTGACGGGGTTCGCTGCTTTGCGTTGCGAAGAGACCGATATAACCACCATTGGCGGAGAGAGCGGGATTCGAACCCGCGGTAGGGATAAACCTACACACACTTTCCAGGCGTGCTCCTTAAGCCGCTCGGACACCTCTCCCAGAAAGTTGTCAGGTTAAACTAGAATACCCAATTTGGCAATTAGCATTGTCAGGAATTGATGAATTGGATGAAAACACTAACGCAATTTCGTATATACTCTTCGCATTGGAATTTTGTCTGTGCTGCCGCTCAACTCGCAATCCTTATGATAGGAATACAATCAAGTTGCTTCACTCTGCGGAACCACTCTCAAAAACCTAATTGCTATCGACAAGTATACAATAACAAATTCTTTAAAATAATAGTTATTTTTAATATTAAATTCATGAGTTTTTATGTCAGACGAATCCTATTCGGCAGAAATTTTATCAAGAAGAACATTTGCAATTATCTCTCACCCTGATGCGGGTAAAACGACATTGACAGAAAAACTATTGTTGTGGGGAGGCGTCATACAACTTGCTGGAACCGTTAAAGCGTGTAAAGCCGCGCACTATGCTACTTCCGATTGGATGGCTTTAGAAAAAGAACGAGGAATTTCTGTAACAACGTCTGTTATGCAATTTCCTTACCAAAATTGCATTTTTAATTTATTAGATACACCGGGTCATGCTGATTTCTCTGAGGATACCTATCGTACGTTAACAGCAGTCGACTCTGCTTTAATGGTGATTGATGCCGCTAAAGGTGTAGAGCCGAGGACAAAAAAATTATTAGAGATTTGTCGTTTACGCCAGATTCCAATCTTAACGTTTATTAATAAAATGGACAGAGAAGCGCGTACGCCCATCGAGTTATTAGACGATATAGAATCAACATTGGGTATAACTTGTGCGCCGATCACTTGGCCTATTGGCATGGGAAAACAATTTAAAGGTATTTATCATACCTTAGAGGACAAAGTTTATTTTTATGCACCGTCAAGTAATTTAAAACGTAGAGAGAGTGAGTGTTTTGCAGGTCTTAACCATCCCGCAGTGAAAGAACGGATGGGTATTTTATTTGATGAATTAAAAGATGAATTGGCCTTGATCAAAGGGGCAAGTGAAGATTTTAACGAACAAAGCTATCTTGCCGGAAAATTAACACCGGTTTTTTTTGGTTCAGCGATTAATAATTTTGGTATACAAGAATTATTAGCCGCTTTTGTAAAATATGCACCGTGTCCGCAGGCTAGACAAACGGATGTTCGAAAGGTGCAACCAAGAGAAAGCAATTTTAGTGGATTTATATTTAAAATTCAGGCGAACATGGATCCAGCGCATCGTGATCGTGTTGCTTTCTTACGAATATGTTCTGGAAAATATATACTGGGCATGAAAATATTTCATGTTCGAACCCAGCGTGAAATCACAATACATAATGCACTGACTTTTATGGCGGGCGATAGAGTGAAAGCCGAAGTAGCATGGCCTGGTGATATTATTGGTTTACATAACTATGGTACGATACAGATCGGCGATAGTTTTACACGGGGCGAGATCTTAAAGTTTACTGGAATTCCTTCATTTTCACCGGAATTATTTCAACGGGTTCGCCTAAAAGATCCCTTGAAGTCTAAAGCATTGTTGAAAGGATTAATACAGCTCTCTGAAGAAGGAGCAATACAGATTTTTAGACCTTTAAACAGTAGCGAGTTAATTTTAGGAGCAGTCGGAGTTTTGCAATTTGATGTAGTAGCTTACCGATTAAAGCATGAATATCGAGTAGAATGTGCCTATGAACCGGTCAATATCGTAGCGGCACGTTGGGTAAGTTCGGATGATGATAAACAATTAAAAGAATTCCAACATCGACTTATTTTAAACTTGGCCCATGATGCGAAAGAAAATCTAATTTATTTAGCACCGAGTCAGGTTAATTTAAAGCTGACGATGGAGCGCTGGCCAACTATTTGTTTCTCACAATTGAAGGAGATCTAAGCTTTTCTCTTAAAGTTTGAAGTTTGTACGTCAAGAAGGAAAACAATATGAATGAAGAAGCCTATCAGCATTTATTAGCAACAATCATCAAAAATGCTAGACGTGCGGAAAATGCGAATCGTGCAAAATCGGATTTTATCTCTAATTTGAGTTATGGGTTGCGTACTACCTTGGCTAATATTATCGGTATTGCACAATTATTAAGTATGGATTGCTTGTTGCCTACTCAACAACGTTATAAGGCTAAAAAGGAAAGAAGGTATCCGAATTTAAGTATACAAAAGAGCTGTACAAAGCATTTTTACAAGCCAGTAGTGTCAGATATTCAGGCTTAGCGT
>CAYQIE010000060.1:0-10199 GCA_964417505.1 Rickettsiella sp.
TTTTAAATTGTTCTTCACTTAACTCATGTCGTTTCATTTTTATTCTTTTCTCAACAACCCTTATAGAATACAATAACTTAATTGACGACACTCCCTAATGCAATACTTGAGGCAGTGTGATGTGGTCTACGAAAAGGAGGAAGTCTCCAAGTGCTTAATTCAAGAGATGGCCCCTGATTGAATGAATTGCAGCAAGCTCTAGAGCTTGCTCATCATTGAGCAAAGGTAATAAGCCTATCAAACGAGAAGCCAGCATAGTTTGTGGACCTATCATTAACAAACTATGTTTTCTTGCTGCACAAATTTCTAAAGCGCGCTTCGCGTGTGCCTGACCATACACCTCAGATAGATTAGGTAATACAGGGGGCGTCAGCTTAGGTAATTCTGTAGGATAACTCGTTAAGAGTTCTCTTCCATGTAAATGTGAGCAGATTTGTAAAATATTTTTAGCTGGTAAAATGTTGGATTTTTTATTGAAGCTGGCTTCTAAAGCATTTTCTAAGGGGATTATTATAGTATGATTGGCTTTCTGGGCAGCTAAAGAGAAAGGCAAGATGCCTGAAACAGGCCGCAGTTCGCCTGCTAATCCTAATTCACCGATAAATTCATACAGCTCAAGCGTGTTGGTTGGAATCTGATTAGTATAGTGGCTAGAATACTCAAGGCAATTGGTAAATCAAATCTGCCTCCTTGCTTGGAAAGGTCGGGGCAAGGTTGATAGTTATTCGCCGAGCTGGAAATTCAAATTGTGCATTAATTATAGCACTACGCACCCGATTTCAGCTTCCTTTGACGGTTGCTTCAGGTAGTCCAACAATTGATAAACTAGGTAAACCTATTGGATATATGAGTTTCAACAGTAACAGGAAGTGCTTCAATACCAGCATTTGCACGAGTTTGCACAACAGCTATCGACATAATCAGTTCCTTCTGTATTTTTATTATATTAATATATTTGTTGCACCTAACTTTAGATGACTTTGTTGTTCAGTTTGCCATCCTCAGGTAAGGTCAATACATATTATTGCTTATTTTTGTCCTGAGAATCCTATTACTGTAATGTCTTATTAAAAATTAAACTATATATTTTCTATTTTACACTTTTTTGCTTTAACTACCTGCGTTTCTAAATAGGCTATTTGTTTTTCTATTGCATTTAGTTTATTACGGGTTTTTGTTAAAACCTTTTTTTGTATATCAAATTCTTCTCTAGTTACTAAATCAAGTTTTGTGAGCATACTTTGTAAAATAGCCCGAAAATTTTTTTCTAAGTCTTTTTTAAATTTATTTAATCCAGGTGGTAAACTTTCACTAAGTTGTTTAACTGTATCATCAATAAATTTTGTATCAAACATATAACAAATCCTCTTTATTTAAAGTATATTCTTTCAATCTTAGTATTGAAAAATTAAAATCCTTAATTTTTTTGCGAACAAATATTATTTAAAGCGCTTTTAAAAGTAGACAATTTTTCATTAATAACCAATGTATATTGTTTTTCTGAGTTAGATAAAGGTTCTATTAATTTTTTTTGGTATTCTAAAATAATTAAGTTTGCTTCAGAAATATTGTTATTTCTAATGGCACGTTTTTTTATTCGTTGTTTTAGTTCTAGATCATTGGTTTGGCAATAAAGTATATAGAATGGTACTTTTAAAAAACCCGCCAAATTATAAAACATAATTCGTTGGCTATGAAGGAGGAATGTAGCATCTATTACTACCATGAAGCCTGCTTTAATTATAATTTCTGCTAAGTTTAGAAGCTTATTATAAGTTTTATCTGTGGATTCAGAAGTATAAATTCCTCCATAAGGAATAGAATTAGACTTTTCATACAAAGATAGATTAAATAATTGTTTACGAATAATATCAGAACTTATTTGAATTGCACCACATTCTATGGCTATTTTTTTTGCAATAGTGGATTTTCCAGATCCTGTAAGTCCATGCATAATGATTAAACTTGGTTTTTTAGGTTTAATATATGATTCCGCCAAATTTATAAAGTTGTAATAATCGGCGCGAATATCTAATTTTTCCTTATTATTTAAATCTTTTTGGTTTAAACGGAATAAAGCTATTTTGGCACGAACTACTGCTCGATAAGAAAGATAATAGGCTAATAAACTTAGTCCTTCATAATCTTCAGTAAACTGTAGATAAGTATTGATTAATTGATTGGCTAGTTTGGGTTGTCTTTTTCCCGCTAGATCCATCGCTAAAAAGGCAAGATCAGCAATGACATCTGTCCATCGCAGATCTTCATTGAATTCGAGGCGATCAAAAAGAATCAGTTTGTCATGATAGAGAATAATATTAGCTAAATGTAAATCTCCATGACAATCACGAATAAAGCCTTTTTCTTTGCGTTCTTCAAATAGTTTTTTATGTTTAGCAAATTGTTCATTAGCCCATATTTCTAATTTCTTTATTTGAGCTATATCCTTAGAATCCCGAAGCAAAGGGATTATTTGTTCAAAATTTTGCTGAGTAGGGGCATGTACTTCGTGAGGAAGACCAAATCGGGAATTTTTTGGCGCAATAGATGTTTTTTTATGAAATTCCGCGATTAATTGCCCTAATTTATCGATAAGATTTGTACTTAATTTTCCTTGTTTTAGTAACGCACTAAGTAAGTTACCTTGAGAAAACTTGCGCATCTTAATTGCGTACTCTAAAATAGGTCCGGTATCGCCATTAATTTGCGGGTGTTCAATGGTTCCGGTGATAGGTACAACGGCGAGATAAATTTCAGGCGCAAACAATTGCCCTAATCGCAATTCTTCTTCACAGAAATGTTTGCGTTTTTTTAAAGTTGAAAAATCTAGAAAGCCAAAATCTACTGGTTTCTTTATTTTATAAGCATATTGGCCAGTTAATAAAACCCAGGAAACGTGTGTTTCAATAAGTCCAAGTTGCAAAGTCGGATGATTATAGACAGTGCTAGAAAGAAGATTCTTAATTAAAGAAGAATGCGCCATAGTTTGAAAATCTAAATCAATATTAATTAATCCATTAGACCACTATATCGTAATTTGTTAGGAGTTGTAAAAGGTATAAGGTTTAGATTAGATTATTTTATAAAGGATATTACAATGAAATCATCATATGCTAAAAAATTAATCCAGCAGTTGTTAAGCGAGGCGCATATTGAAGTTAATGGAAAAAATCCTAGAGACATTCAGGTGCATAATGAGCGTTTTTATTTACGATTGTTAAAAAATCCCATTTTAGCATTAGGCGAATCCTATATGGAAGGTTGGTGGGATTGCGAAAAACTCGATGAATTATTTTTTTGTTTATTACGTATAGAAATACCAAAAAATATAAAAAAAAATAAATACTTTTTATATTATTTTATTAAAGAAAAGCTTCGTAGAGTTTTTATGAGTAGCTTTAATTTGCAAGCAAAATCTCGTGCATTTGAAGTAGGTGAACATCATTATGATAAAGGAAATTCATTATATCAAGCGATGTTGGATAAAGGTTTAACATACAGTTGTGCTTATTGGAAAAAAAGCAAAGTTTTAGATGAAGCTCAGCAAGCTAAATTAGCGTTGGTATGTGAAAAATTAAAATTAAAATCAGGTATGAAAATATTAGATATTGGTTGTGGGTGGGGAAGTTTTGCGCGTTATGCTGCTGAAAATTATGGAGTTTCAATAGTAGGATTAACCGTATCTAAGGAACAATATCACTATGCTAAAAAAGTTTGTCAAGGCTGGCCTGTGGAAATATTCTTTAAGGATTATAGAGATATTACAGGAGAATTTGATCGAATTTGTTCAATAGGTATGTTTGAGCATGTAGGGCCAAAAAATCATAGAACTTATATGAAAATTGCTTATCGCTGTTTAAAAGATTCAGGATTATTTTTATTACATACGATAGGAAGTAATACATCAAAATATCACCTCAATCCGTGGATTCATAAATATATATTTCCAAATGGAATTTTACCTTCTATTCGTCAAATTGGAAAAGCAAGTGAAGGGCTTTTTATTATGGAGGATTGGCATAATTTTGGAGTTTATTATGATAAAACCCTAATGGCTTGGTTTGAAAATTTTAATAAATCTTGGATTTTTTTAAAAAAAGATTATGATTCTGCATTTTTTTATCGGATGTGGAAATATTATTTGCTGGCATGCGCAGGTGCGTTTAGAGCGCGCGACCTTCAGTTATGGCAAATTGTTTTTTCTAAAAGAGGCCTCATTGATGGGTATGAATCGATTCATTAGTACAAAAAATAATTCTTAGGATCTTGAAACCCCTCTCCACGGAAATTTTTGCTATGTGAATTGGTTTGCAAAAAGATTTCTGTTGATCCGATTCTTCAAGGAAGGTAAAAAATATTATTAATATTTTGAGCTGGATATTTTGAATAAATGCCCGGTAAATGTATAGTGATTCTAGGAGAAATTAAATTTTTCTTGAAAATCCCATTGTTGGATGAAGACCTAATCTGAGGCTCATCCATTTTTGATAGGCGTGAATCGATCAGACTTTTTTTGTAGCAGTTTTTCTAGTGATAAAAAAAATTAAATCTAGAAGTCCTAAGATAGTTTACCCCTCCAGTACTTTTATGAAACAATGTAAGCCTAATTTAGTGGAGATTATCGTGTGATCGACGAGGAAGGTTTTCGTATAGGAGTAGGTATTATAGTCGCTAATTCCGTTGGACGAGTCCTTTGGGCTAGACGTATTGGCCAGCATGCTTGGCAATTTCCTCAAGGAGGTCTTCAAATTAATGAAACACCTGAGCAAGCTCTATTCAGAGAACTTTATGAAGAATTAGGACTAGAGGATACAGATGTTGAATTACTTGGAGGGACGAAAATTAGCTATATTATTGGCTACCTCATCATTTACGACGCTCCCATATGCAACCATTATGCATTGGACAAAAACAAAAATGGTTTTTGCTTTGTTTGAGAGGTAGCCCGAAAAAATTCGGTTTGATGTGACTCGTTCGCCAGAATTTGATCGTTGGCGTTGGGCTCCTTATTGGTATCCTATTAGGCAAGTTATTACATTTAAGAGACATGTTTATCGGCGAACGTTAGAAGAATTAGCAACATTACTTCCCTCTAAAATTATGCAGCAAAGACGGCTAGTAAATTATGTAGCAACTTAACGTTGGTAGAAAAAGTCGAATAATCAAATATAAATTTATTTGAGCATGTTAGGGTTTAGATTGGCATAGATGTAAATATTTTAAACTACAATTTAATTATATGCTGAAATATTAATAAGTTAGGTGTTTGCTATGTTGAAGATACTTCGTCGTATTGTTCAAGAAATCAGCGCAGCGCAAAGTTTTAAAGAGGCTTTAGGAACTTTAGTAAAACGGATCCGTGAAGCCTTGAATACTCAATCCGGCACAGTTTTTCTGCTTGATAGCGAAAAAAATTATGTTTTACTTGCAACTGATGGTTTAAATCCTAGATGTGTTGGAAAAATCCGCTTTGGTTTTGATCAAGGTTTAGTTGGCCTAGTTGGGCGCACGGGTGAATTAATTAATATTGAAAATGCGCCTGAACATCCTGATTTTTTATATATTGCTGATATTGGTGAAGAACGTTATAAAGCTTTTTTGGGTGTTCCTATTATTCATAATCGTGCTTTATTAGGGGTATTAGTTGTTCAACAAGAAGAACAACGTTGTTTTGATGAAGCGGAAGAAGCTTTTTTGGTCACCATGGCGGCCCAATTAGGTGGTGTGCTAGCGCATGCAGAGGCAACAGGAGAAATATTTTCTTTATTTAAAGAAAATAAAAAACAATTACAACAAGATATTAGCTTTCAGGGGATTGCGAGTGCACCCGGTATTGCCATAGGGCAAGTGGTTGTCGCTTATCCATTTGCTGATTTAGAAGCAGTCCCCTATAAGAGAGCATATGATTTATTAGCTGAGATAACTCAATTAAAAAAAGCCTTTAAAGCAGCACGTGATGATATCCACCGTTTAAAAAAACATATGGTGTCTGTGTTGCCAGAAGAAGAACAAGCATTATTTGATGTATATTTAGCGATATTAAATAAAGCTAGTTTGGAAAAAGAAGTAATAACAGCCATTAAAACTTCTCATCAATGGGCTCAGGCCGCTTTGCGGTCGGTTATTAGTACCCATGTGCAACAATTCGAGAAAGTTGATGATGATTATTTGCGCGAAAGAGCAGCGGATTTGAGAGATTTAGGGCGCCGAATCTTAATGCATTTACAAAACAATCAATTTACTCCCCCTTTCTACCCAGAAAATACTATTTTAATTGGCGAGGAAGTCAGCCCATCTGCTTTAGCTGAAGTACCTGAGGGGCGGTTAGCAGGTATAGTTTCGGTAAAAGGTTCCAGCCATTCCCATCTTTCCATATTAGCTCGCTCTTTAGGAATTCCTGCTGTTACTGGCGTAGAAAATTTGCCAGTAAACCAGCTTGAAGCTCAGGCCCTAATCGTAGATGGCTCTCAAGGTCGTATTATAGTTGCTCCTTCTGGAAGGGTTAAACAAAATTTTACCACATTAATACAACAACAAAGTGAATTTACGAATAGTCTTGAGGCACTACGAGAATTACCTGCAAAAACTTTAGATGGTTATAGCATCGCGCTTTGGGTAAATACTGGTCTGATGGCTGATGCAAGCCTTTCGTTAACAGCGGGTGCAGAAGGTATAGGGCTATATCGCACAGAAGTGCCCTTTCTAATTCGAGATTGCTTTCCAGCCGAAGATGAGCAATATGGTTTATATCGGCAATTATTAGCGGCATTTTCTCCCCGACCCGTCGTAATGCGCACCTTAGATATCGGAGGAGATAAGGCTTTACCTTATTTTCCTATTAAAGAGGATAACCCATTTTTAGGTTGGCGTGGAATTCGCGTAACTCTAGATCATCCAGAAATATTTTTAATACAAATCCGCGCAATGCTTCGAGCGAATTTAGAATTTAATAATTTACGTATTATGTTGCCAATGATTAGCTGTGTTGCTGAAGCTGATCATGCTTTACGTTTGATCGATCAAGCTTATGAAAAGGTAGTGAGTGAAGAATGTCATGCTTGTAAGCCGCCGATTGGGATAATGATTGAGGTGCCTTCGGCCATTTACCAAGCTCGGGCACTCGCTAAACGAGTTGAGTTTTTATCAGTAGGAAGCAATGATCTCACACAATATATGTTAGCTGTAGATCGCAATAACCCGCGCGTAGCTAACTTATATGATCATTTTCAGCCCGCGATTCTAAAAGCATTAGTTCAAATTGTAGAAGCCGCTCATCAGGCACAAAAACCGATTAGCATTTGTGGAGAGATGGCCAGTGATCCTTTAGCTATCCCGTTGCTTTTAGCGATGGGATTTGATGCGCTAAGTATGAACTCTTTTTCTATTCCTAGAATAAAATCAGTCATCCGCCAAATCAGTTTTCATCAAGCCAGAGATGCATTAACGCGAATTTTAGCAATGGATAATGCCGCTGATATAAGAAAATATTCAAATGAAGAGTTATCGAGATTTAATTTGGAACATTTAATACCTATAACTGGATAGTATCATGAGTTGGCGTGAAAAATGTCAAACAAGTTTTAATGGTTATCCTATAGAGCCGCCGACGTCAGTATCTCGCCCAGAAAGTTATGCCGAACTCAAACCAAGCCAAATAATTTCAATAGCGCGTGGTTCAGGAGGAAGTTATGGTGATGCCGCTTTAAATGCACAAGGGGAAATTATTTTAACAAATCGCTTAGATCGTTTTCTCGAGTTTGATGTCCATAAAGGTATATTGTCAGTTGAGTCAGGTATTAGTCTAGCAAAGATTTTAGAGTTTATAGTTAGGCTGGGTTGGTTTTTGCCTGTTGTACCCGGAACAGCAGAAGTTTCTTTAGGTGGGTGTGTTGCTACTGATATCCATGGAAAAAATCATTGCTTTGCAGGTTCTTTAGGAGAACATGTACTCAGTTTACAACTTATTACTGCTAATGGAGCAATAATAGATTGTTCATCTAAAGTTCTTCCAGAATTGTTTTGGGCGACGATTGGTGGTATGGGCTTAACAGGTATTATTGGTGTTATAACCTTACAATTGAAGCGAATTGAAACAGCTTATATGAAGGTACAACATCAAGCCAAAAATAACTTAAAACAAATAGTAGAAGCGCTGGTTAAAGGAGATAATGAGTTCGAATATAGTGTAGCTTGGTTAGATGTTTTAAATACCCCGTTATCTCATGGCGTTATTATGAAAGCAGCACATGTAGACTTATTGGAACTTCCCATTTCTCAACAAAAACAACCTTTTTTTATTCCAAAATACTTTTCTTTAAAATACCCTAATTTACTTTCCGGTTGTTTTTTAAATTCACAATGGGTGAAATTATTTAATAAAATTTACTATTATTATTTAGCAAAAAATAATCAAATTTATTTCCAGCCTTATCAAAATTATTTTTTCCCCTTAGACCGAATAAGAAATTGGCCTCGTTTATATGGAAAACAAGGGTTTATTCAGTATCAATGTGTAATACCCAATGATTCTGTTTATTTTGCAATTAAAGAAATTTTAGATACTTTACATAAATATAAACATCCTATTTTTTTAGCGGTGCTAAAACGTTTTGGACAAGAGAATCTTGCTCCCTTATCATTTCCATTATCTGGGGTTACATTGGCGCTCGATATTCCTATTTCCAGCAAACAGTTATTTAATTCCTTAGATATTTTGGATGAGATAGTTATTCAGGCGGGTGGCAGAATTTATTTGGCAAAAGATGCACGTTTAAAGCCAAAGATATTTCGGGAAATGTATAAGCGATACCCAGAATGGTTGACCGTTAAGCAATATTGGGATCCTAAAAATAGATTCAGTTCAAGTTTATCTAGACGTTTGAAGTTAGGTTTCTAAATTTGATTAATAATTTAAATCTAAGCTTTTTAAAAAAGCTTGTATTTTTGGTTCACGACCGCTAAATTTTTTAAATAACTCGATAGCATCAATTGCACCACCTTGTTCTAAAAAACTGTGTAAAAATGCTTTTCCTATTTTTTCATTATAGATTCCATCTTCTTGAAATTTGGCAAACACATCACAGGCTAAAACTTCTGCCCAAAGATAACTATAGTATCCAGCAGCATAACCACCGGCAAAGATATGCGAAAATCCATGTTGAAATCGATTGAATGAAGCTATAGGTATTATATCAATTTGTTTGCGTATTGAATCGAGTAAATTTTGAATCTGTTCATAGCCCTTTGTTGGATCAAATTCTATATTTAGTCGAAAATCAAATAAGGATAATTCTAATTGCCTTAATAATTGTAGGTCAGCTTGGAAATTTTTTGCTTCACGCATTTTAGTAATCAGTGTATCAGGTAGAGGGTTACCTATTTTATAGTGGCTACTGATTTGGTCTAAGACTGATTTTTCCCAAACGAAATATTCTAAAAATTGACTTGGTGATTCTACGGCATCCCAGGCAACGCCATTAATACCTGAAATAGCAGAGTGATAAATTGTAGTTAGCATGTGTTGCAAACCATGACCAAACTCATGAAATAAAGTTAAAACCTCTTCATGTGTTAATAGAGTAGTTTATTCCAAGTTGCTTGAAGGTGAGAAATTACAGGTTAAAAAAGCAATCGGGGTTTAAATATCTCCATTACTTAAAAGCCGTCTTTATTGGTAATCATCCATCCAAGCGCCCTCGTGCTTTTCAGGTCTTGCATAAAGATCTAAATAGAATTGGCCTCGTAATTGTTGCTGTTGATCAGTAATTGAAAAAAATCGGACTTCTGGATCCCAGACCTCAACGTCTTTTACTTCTTTGATTTGCATTCCAAATAAACGTTCTATTAAGCTAAAAAGCCCAGAAATTACTTTAGTCACAGGAAAATAGCAGCGTAAAGTATCATCACAAATACCAAATTTATTTTCTTGTAATTTTTCTCGATAATATAAAATATCCCAAGCTTGTAGACTGTCAATTTGATCTTCAGATTGAGCAAAATCTGAAAGTTCCTTCCATTTCTCTTTTGCTTTAGGTTGCGTATAAATAAATAATTCTTCTAAAAATTTAAGCACTTCTTCAGGTTTTTTCGCCATTTTATTTGAACAAAAGTTTCTCGAATATTTATAATTAATGCTACAAAATGGGCTTTAAATTTCTAGTGATAGAAGATTTAATAATAAGCCAATAATCCTGTTAATA
>CAYQIE010000061.1:0-3640 GCA_964417505.1 Rickettsiella sp.
TATAGCTTCCTGCTTTAGGAATTGAGTAACCCTATTTGCATTATTTTTAGGTGACTCTCCTTTATAACTTGTTAAGTCGTAAGTGGTACTTGGTCTTAAGTCAAAAATCAGCTGTTCTTTTTTTCCAGCCTTTGAAGATTCACGATCAATAATCAAAATTCCATATTGATTATGGAATTTAGGCTCTTCCCATAAAAATATGCGCTTATTTAAAATTATTTTCTTTTCTTTAAAAGAAATAGCATGGCCTGCTAACAGTGCAAAATAATCAGGTATGTTTTTAATTCCATAACGCGTACGATACAAATGCTGTAAATTGGATAACAGCTGATTTTCCCTATCATTCTTATTTCCCTACAGACTTCAAAAAACTGCTCTATTATCCGATTAACTGGCTTAATAGGAACAATCTTGACTGTTATCTCATCGGATCTGAGTTGTCGATCTGCTGTTGGCTTTAAACTATAATTAACTGCAGCGATGATACCTTGAGCCTTTTGACCTTTCTCAGTTATCTGAAAACCCCGCGCAGGCACAGTTGTGTCCGCATAGGTAGTGACTATCTGATCAATGCCTTCCTTAGCAGAAATGGTACCCGCTTTATCTTCAATAAGAATAGGGATTGGATTTTGACTAATCGGGCTAGCTAACATGATATCCACGAGACCGGAACCAACCACACGCTCAGGATAAATATAGAGGTAATGATTTAATCCTAATCCCCCAAATAGGAATCCATGTGAAAAAGCTTCTTTTTTAACGAAATCTTCTCCAAATAGATTGTTAAAATCCCCAAGCCCCTGCTGATAAATTTTTTTACTACTTGTTAAGTAACTTTTTACTGCAATTTCTACTATACCTATATTATTATTTCCAAAAATTTCTACCTGATACTCATTAATAGTTTCAGGGGAAACTTTCGTCAGTGGAAGTGGCCTGATTTCTATAAATCCCTTTTCATTAAGTTTAGAAAAAATGGCTGCTTCGATATCAAATGCCTTATTTTTTTCTCTAGTTACTATCGGTTGTTCTTCCCATACAAAACCCTCCTGATTTTTATAATAAATTTTCGCAGCAGATTTTTGTGAAAAACTAAAGTTTTTTACTAAATCAGAACGGTGGATTCTAGTCCATATAGTGTCATCAGGTTCTGAGAGTTTGCCCTCTTTTGAGAACACCAATGAACGAAGATAGCTCGACTCCTCACCCACAACAAAAACCATATGCAATACGCAATCATTACGATCATAGTGATAAAAACTTCGAACACGACCATAATTTCCCTCTATCACTTCTTTCTTTTCGGTATATTCAAAATGGTAAAGTGCCCCTATGAACATACCGATAAAAAAATTTTTTGTATATTGACCAAAATGATTCGGAATACGTTCTAAAAAGCTTTGCATTCGCTGATTAAAATCTCTTTTGTTGGAAGTAGAAGGTAGATCACGAAAAATAAAATCTTGTATTAATTCATTGTGTTGCATTACGTAAAACCTTATATTCATTAGCAAGTTCAGGTAATTCCTACAAATGGAATCACCTAGTTATTTACTTATTATCATATCCTAAAACATTTTTAAAAAATTGACTTTTTTGTACATTGAAATACTAGTTTTAAAATGATAATTACTTTAAGGAGAGTAATAAGTAATATATGGAGATACAAACAATGACTGAAGATTTAACCTTACCTAAGGAATTTTCCCTTCAGGAGATAACACTGCATGAATTAGCTAAAAAATCCTGGGGCGATTTTGTTCTAAGAGAAATCGTTGATGGTGAACGTATATTTATTCCTCGCGAAACTGAAAAACTGATTGCTCATCGAGAAACAGTTATAAATAACCTTCCTCAAGTTTTAAATAGCCTTCCTAAAACATTTTCTACTGATCTGCCCAAACAGCTGAAGGATAAGCTGGTTAATGCCGTGATTTGCTTACAACAAGGTTACAGTGAGGCACTCATCTGGGAAGAAAAATGCCAGTCTGCTTTGCCATTTACCATTTTGAATTCTCTGACTGCAGGTCCCTATTCAGCGAAAAATTTTATTGATCCAACAGGACATTTTGATGATTTGGCTTGGGCCAAACGCTTTGTTGCTGATGAAAACCAATTTGTGCATTGCCGATTTGAACTGGCTTGTTTCTATTGTTTTGAAGAAACAATTACAGATTTATGGCATACCATGAAAACCAACGGGCAGCTTCCTTGTGAAGGTAGATTAGCACGCATCAAATCGGAATATGGTGATTTAGTTGGGCTCTGGGCCTACCAACTCGAGAACAAAATCGATGAACTTATCGAGGAAGATAGCAACTATGCCGATGGCTTTTATGTCTGCGGTTTAACTGAAGCGATTTGCAGTGCCCATGAATATGCAGCCCGTTTTTTTTGGGCACGCTGCTCTGATACAGAAAGAGCTAACTTTCTTCGAGAACCTGAATTTGATCTCCTCTCCGATGCAGCAGAAAACAATCACGCTGGGCTTGTCAATTTTATTTACTCACTTCTACCCCTAGAACAAAAAAACAATCTTCTTTCATGGACTATTCAAAACAATAGGGGGACAGCATGGATCTGGTCTTGTTTACTACATTCTCCGTTTTATGAGTCTGTTTTAAAGGATATTTTAACTTTTCCTTTCCCTATTCCCTCGGAAATCTATAAACGCCTTTTAAGTTCACTAACCTTTGAAATAAAAAAATTGCAAATTCCTGTTCATCAAACGATCTTTAAAACCTTATGGAATCACCTATCTGAAGAACAACGAAAGGAGGCCCTTGACATGTATTACTGTATAATAAGTAACTTAGTAAAAATAAAGGCGATGGATCTACTCAAAACGATTATTCAACCGTTATCTCATTCTGAAAAAGAAAGGATGCTGCTTAATGACTGGCAAAGTGCAGGTAAGTCAGCGTTAGATGAATTTTCCAAGGTAGGTGATTATGATGCATTACTTCACTATCTTCTTTTTTTCTTCATTGATCACAATCCTATTACGCAAAAACTAAACTTAAGAGGTGATGCGACTGACTTTCTTGATCGATTTATCAAGGGTGAATTCTTTATTGCTTGGACTAAAGAACAAATTCCTGAATCAGAAGAAAAAGAGGTTAATAAAGTCATAGAAAGTTTACAAGTAAGCTTACAAGTTCTCTATCAGCTTCTGGAACGGGTAGAACATACAACTCCTAGCTTCCATGATATTTCTTCACCTAAAAAAACATACCCATCTCTGCCCTTAGAAGGGAAGAGTATCCACAGTAAAGGCAGTGACATTACTAGTCAGAAGCTTAAGCTTAAACGTCCTGTGGAAGATAATGACAACGACGAAATTAACCCCAAAAAGCAAAAAATGAGTTCAACACACTCCCCTACACTTTTTACTCCTGTTAATCCAATGGACCAAGTTGCTTCGCACTTAGATGGTAAAACTCAACAGCCAAAAATGGGACCTTTATAAGATTAGTTTGTCCCCTCAATTGGGGGATATATTTGACTACTTTTCATAACTTACATAAATACTGCCCTGGGCCTATTATTTGATTCTAAAGAGCTAACAAGTTCCGGATTGTCCAAACACTGTCGTAAGCATTTAGCTAATTCCTGAACATGGGGTTCTTGAAACATCGTG
>CAYQIE010000062.1:0-912 GCA_964417505.1 Rickettsiella sp.
AATTTCTACTCGCCGACGTTCCCCTCCAGATAAACTAATTCCCAACGTATCGCGAATATGCGTAATGTGGAATTCATGCAAAAGATTTTCGAGATGTTGTTTACATTGTTCTTTTGAAAGGTCTTTACGTAATTGAAGTATAGCGAGAATATTATCCGCAACAGATAATTTACGAAATATTGAAGGCTCCTGAGGTAAATAACCGATACCTGCTTTGGCGCGAGCATGCATCGGTAAATAAGTAATATTATGATTATCTAATAAAATTTTACCTTGGGTACTTGCAACTAAGCCTACTATCAAATAGAAACTGGTGGTTTTTCCAGCGCCATTAGGACCTAATAAACCAACGACTTCTCCAGTTTCTAGTTCTAAAGAAACATTTTTAACAACAACGCGAGAATGATAGCGTTTGGCCAAGTTGATAGCATGTAATTTACTCATGAGTGAACGGTTTGCAATGGGGCGATTAGTATTTGAGTATGCCCTATTTTTGAGATAGGGGAACCCACAGTCTTCTTTTTAAAATCATAGTTAATTTTGGGGGCCTTGACATGATTTTGTCCTTGTATAATTTCAGCATTGCCCACAGCTCCTAACCAATCCTTCTGTGGATAATAATAGATCGTATTTCCAGTAGCAATTAACTTAGGTTGATTAGGGAATATTAGTGCTAGATAACGTGCTGGATTACCAATAGCCACTACTTTTGTGATTTGACCCTTTTTGTCAGAATAGCTAGTGGCGTAGTCTACTGTGAGTACACCATTTCCTTGAGTCAACTTAATGTGACCCTGATAGATACTTAATTTTGTTTCACTATTACAAGAGTTTCGCTCTGCTATATAAGGATTTAAACTAGAGGGGGAAGAGAAAAGGCTAAAAAGGAAAGAAGGTATCCGAATTTAAGTA
>CAYQIE010000063.1:0-11099 GCA_964417505.1 Rickettsiella sp.
CTTTTGTATACTTAAATTCGGATACCTTCTTTCCTTTTTAGCCTTTTCTCTTCCCCCTCTAGTTTAAATCCTTATATAGCAGAGCGAAACTCTTGGTGAAATTTTCTCCGTGCTGATTGACATGATTTTTCACTCAAATTTCGGAGGTGTAGTAAAACTATGTAAGAGGAGTGGCGAGCTTAAGGTCTATTCTAATCCTTCAGCTCCATCCCAAACTTGCTCACTCACTTTTCTCCCTTTTCCACGTATTGATTGAATAATAATATAGAGGAAAAATAATTGGGCAAAACCAAATAAAAAAGCACCTAGGCTAGCAATTGCATTAAAATTTGCAAATTGTAAGGAATAATCGGCTACTCACCTTGGCATCCCAGCTAGGCCTAAAAAATGCATTGGGAAAAACGTTAGATTAACGCCAATAACCGATAACCAGAAATGCCATTGGCCTAATCGTTCGTTATACATAACACCGGTCATTTTAGACAGCTAATAATAAGCTCCGGCAATAGCGCCAAACAAAGCACCAGGGGGCTAAGACATAATGACAACTACAAAATAGGTATCTTGATATTGGAAATCTGCGGGCACCATGGATAGCATCACACCTGAAAAACCACCAATGGTAAATAAAATAACAAACGCTAAGGCAAATAGCATTGGAGTTTCAAAGCTTATCGTACCGCGATACATGGTTGTTACCCAATTAAAAACTTTTACACCGGTAGATCGGTAGATACCGCAATTAACATGGCGGTGTACATAAAAAATAATTCAGTTGCGAGTGGAACACCTGTTACAAACATGTGATGTACCCAAACTATAAATGATAAAAATGCAATGGCTAACAATGCATAGACCACAAATCGATAACCAAAAAGCTTTTTACGGCTAAAAGTTGGAGTAATTTGTGAAATGATTCCAAATGCAGAAGTTATAATGATGTATATTTCTGGGTGGCCAAAGAACCAGAAGAGATGTTGATAAAGTAAAGGGTCTCCTTCGCCTGCAGCGTTAAAAAAACTTGTTGGAAAATGTCTATCCATAAGCATCATCGTAACTGCAGCGGCTAAAATCGGCATGACACCGATAAGCAAAAAAGCGGTAACAAACCAGCTCCAACAGAATATCGGCATTTTCATCATCGTAATGCCGGGTGTTCGAAGATTGAGTAGCGTGACAATAATGTTAATTGCCCCATCAATGAAGAAAGTCCCATTAAATGGATAGCAAGAATTAAATAATCTGTACTAGCGGGCCCATAGGTTATTGATAAGGAGCATACATCGTCCAACCAAAATTAGGTGCTGAACCATCCATAAAAAGAGTACTAAAAATCAAAATAGTGGCAACCGGTAAGATCCAAAATGCCAAATTATTCATACGCAGCATAGCCATATCCGGTGCGCTTATCACATCAATGGAATCATCCAGTTTGCAAAACCGGAAAAAACCGGCATAATCGCAAGAAATAACATGACTAAGCCATGTAATGTTGTCATTTGACTGAAAAGCTCTGGATTTAATAAGCGCGCACCAGGTTGAAATAATTCTGCGCGGATCAATAAGGCAAAAACTCCGCCATAAAAAACATAAGTAAACTAAAAAGTAGATAGAGTGTTCCAATCTCTTTATGATTCGTTGTGAACAGCCAACGTTTTATGAATGTTAAAAAAACCTTGCGGGGTCGAATGTCCCCAGATCAAGTGTTTGTTCCATTAAGAAGTTCTCCTGATTGTTGTTTGACCCATAGATTAAAGTCTTGTTCCTTGACGGTTTTTACAATGATAGGCATAAATGCATGGTTTTGGTTCCACACAATTCAGCACATTGGTCACGATATACTCCTTCCAATTCAATATTTGCCCAGGCTTCATTAATAAATCCTGGAATAGTATCGTGTTTAATACCTAGAGTGGGCACCACCATGAATGTATGACATCGTTCGATGTAAATAAAAATCTAATTTTTTTTATGAAAAGGTATGATTAACGGATGATCAACCTCTAATAAATACCATGGATTTTTTTGCTTGATTCTGTAATTCTTGAGTGGGTGTAGATAGGCTACTAAAAAAAATCGATACCTTGATCTAAATAAGCATATCTCCAACGCCATTGATATCCTGTCACTTTTATGGTTAGTTCGGTATCATTATTGTCATTCATTTGGATCAAGGTTTTAGTGGCAGGTATTGCAATAACAATTAAAATAATAAAGGGTACAATAGCCCAAGCGATTTCTAAGAAAAAATGTTCATGAAACTGAGCAGCAGTAACACCTCGTGATTTTCTATGTCGAATTAATGAATAAATCATGATGCTAAAAACTACAACAGCAATTCCTACAAAGATCCAAAATACCAACAACATGTGTAGATGATAAATAGCGTGACTGATAGGCGTTACGCCAATAGGCACATTGGTTTGCCAAGCGGCAAAAGCCAATCTGGGCGCCAGGAAATTAAGTAAAATAAAAAAAATCTTTTTACATGATCTATGTCAACACTATCCTTTTTTATTACTTTTACATTTGCAAACCAGCTTATTTTTTAAACTTGTAAATTTTGTATCAACAGCTCTGAGAAAGAAAAATATACGTCGCTTAAATTTAAATTCAAACCTCACCATAAGGAATAATTTCCTGTGGTTTTACTTGCTTCTACCATATATTTCACGCTCGCTTCTAATTCAGAGTTACTACAATTTTTGCAATCGCCTTTTGCAGGCATTTTTTTATATCCATAAATCGTATGTGCAAATAACACATCGATATTTTTGGCAATGATAGATTTCCAACGCAACTTGTCACCTATTATGGGGGCACCTAATCTTCCGTTATCATGACAAATGGCACAATGTTGTTGGTAAATTTGTTTCCCTACTCCCAAGCTAAGCGTTATTTCTTGTACAGGAATGGTTGTAGTTTTACCCGCTTGATCATTTAAAATTAGATAATCAACCGCAGCTTTGACCGCTTCATCTGAACAACCGGTGCAAGTACCTTTAAGGAGGCATCGAATTAAAACCATGAATAGCTCGGCCATAAACCAGAGTCTTGCCTTGTTTTAATCGTTTTTTCCATTCCAGTGTATCCCCTAATTTTGGAGTGCCAGCAGCTCCAGTCGTATGACAAACAGCACAATTAAGACTCATACGCTTTATGACCGGTTTTTGGTGTGATAGGTCCACTGAAAGCAGAATAAGGCACTTGGCTTTTTACAGTTTTTAAATAAGCAGCGATCGTATTTAAATCATCGTTCGATAAATACTTAAGACTGTTACTGTTAACCTCAGCCATAGGTCCGGCTACAACACCCGAGTTTCTTAACATTTTATTTTCTGTAAATACAGCACAGATTTCATTGATACGGGCATCTTCCAATCCAGTTGCGCTAATATTGGGTGCGTAATAACCTTGTATAAACCCGCCTGTTAGATAGTTTTTCTTTTTTTCTGCATTTAGCAAGTTTAATGGGGTGTGACACATACCGCAATGACCTAGTCCTTGAACGAGATAAACACCCCGATTCCAGGACTTCGTTTGTTGTTTATTTTTGTTTCATACTCTCTAGGCCGAAAAAATAAAATTTGCCATCCTAATTGCAATAATCGTCAATTAAATGGCCACATCATTTCATTTCATTCGCTTGATTAGCTCTCTTTAACCGGATTTAGACTAAATAAATAGGCTTTGATCGCTAATAAGTCATCCGTATTGATTTTGTGAAGCTAGCAAAAGGAAATACTGGGAAATAATAACTTCCATCGGGCGCAATCCCTTCATGCATTGCCCGGATAAAATCCTTATCACTCCAAGATTCTATTCCTGTGGTTTTATCGGGTGTAATGTTGGGAGAATAGATGCTACCGAAAGGAGTGTAAATTCCTAAACCTCCTGCAAAGGGTTTACCTTGATGTTTAGTATCGGTATGACAAGCAATGCAATCGCCTCCTTTACTTATAATATTCGCCGCGCTTAATGAGTTTACGTAATGCAGCATCTTTCGGATAATTAATGGCAGGATAGGGGATATTTAGTTCAGGATTTTTCTTTGCTTACTCAAGATTTGAGTGGGCAAACGCTAAGTTTGGTATGAAAAATAATATAAATAGACAAAAAGAAGCGTTTAAAAATTTATAGAGATAGCTCAAGATTATTTTATTCATAGTCCTTTACGAATCCAATCTTTTTAGATGTTTTAAAACTTAAATATTTTGCGTGGCATGCTACGCGCTGTAGATCATTTGTTCGAATTAAGACAAACCATTATAATCTATTTCATGTTGGACCGATAACTTTTTTCTAGATTTTTGCTTGGGCATTGGTAAATGATAGCCATAGAAAAACTTTCTGAAGCCGTTAAGCTTTTAAAGGAAGGAAAACTCGTTGTTTTTCCTACTGAAACGGTCTATGCCTTGGCGGGTGATGCAAGTAATTTAGCGGCAGTTCAGCAAATTTTTGTGTTAAAAGAACGTCCCATGAATCAACCTTTGAGCGTTTTGCTAGCAAAAGAACATGCCTTGCAGCAATGGGTCTGTGATATTCCTCCGATAGCCGAAAAATTAGCCGAGCGTTTTTGGCCAGGTCCTCTGACACTTATTTTCCATAAAAAAAAATCCGTGTTGTCAGCCTTAACCGGTGGACAAAATAAGATAGGTTTACGAGTGCCGGACCACCTTGTTGCACAAGCTATCTTAAAGGCTTTTGGCAGTGGATTAGCGGCACCTTCTGCTAATCGCTCCTCTCATCTTAGCCCTACGCAAATCGAGCATGTGCGTCATGAGTTTGATAATAAACTGGATCTTATTATTGATGGTGGACCTTGTGCTATTGGGATCGAATCGACAATTATTGATGTGACTTTTGCTATTCCGCGCATATTGAGATTAGGTGCAATTTCTTTAGAAGAAGTAAAATCTATCACTGTTTACGAAGTTGAGGAGTCGATAGTACAGCCATTAAAAAAAACGTTGTTGAAGCAAGTTTCTAAGCAAGAATTAGCATCTATTATTGATAGTTATCTAAATCAAGATAAAACTTTAACCGTGTTTGGCTTGGAGTCAATTAAGAAAAAAAATAAAAACTTAACTTGGATTTCTATGCCTAATGATGCTAGCCAATATGGCCAGGTGTTATATAAATATTTGCATGAGGCCGAACAGCATGTCAGCAATGAAATTTTGGTAGAATCTGTTCCCAGATTGAAAGCATGGAGTGGGGTCCAGGCTATATTAGATAAGTATTCTACATAGATTTTTTATTAAAACTGAGCTAGATTTAAAACTTAGAGGATAGGTGTAGGTATGCTAGCGCTATTCTTTTTCTATAGTCTTTGTGTGCTCTTGGCCTGGTGCAAGCAGCGTAGGCTTGCTATAGGTTTATTTTTAGTCTTTTTATTATTGACCGCTTTTGTGTTCATTCATAATATAACTACTCAGTTATCTCTGCAATTTTAGAGGTAATTATTATGAATCCTTCCAAAGTAATCAGAATTATTAAAACACTCAATGCGCTAGATGCTTTTGGGTTGGTTTTTTTGTTATTTATCGCCTTTATTTTACAAATTCGTTATCACGAATTGCTTTGTCCTTTATGTTTGTTGCAACGACTAGGTGTGCTAGCCATTGCATTTGGTTTTTTGTTAAACGTGCGGTTTAAGATACGGCCGACACATTATACGCTGTCATTATTAGCAGCCACGCTCACGGCGTCGATTTGTGTGCGCCAAATCTTTTTGCATGTCATCCCAGGCGATCCTGGATATGGTTTACCTATATTAGGCTTACATCTTTATACCTGGCTGCTTCTTCTCTGTGTAGGGATTATCATCTATATCTCGATTATTTTTAGTATTTCTCCTCAATATGAATATGATTTGCGCTCTAAAAGTAAAGGTATGCAATTATTAACTCATGTTGTTTTTGCATTGGTTTTTCTTTTAGCTATTCTTAACGGTATTTCTACCTATTTAGAATGTGGAATAAAAGCTTGTCCAGAAAATCTAGTTAAATATGAAATTCAATTTGTGTTGTCGCACTCAACGCATACTTAATTTTCTGCTCTCTCAACAATGCTAAAAAACTATAAAAAATTAGCTTGTTCACTTTCGAGGTATTATGAATCTAAAAGATCTTAAATATTTGCTAGCTTTGGCCGAATATCGACATTTTGGCAAAGCCGCTAAAGCCTGTTCGGTTAGTCAACCCACGTTAAGTATACAATTAAAAAAATTAGAACAGGCTTTAGGTGTACAATTATTTGAGCGTAGTCAAAAAAGGGTTTTAATTACTGCATCGGGTCTAAGTGTTGTTGAACAAGCAAAAAATGTACTGTCTGCAATGAATGAGCTTGAAAGATTGGCAAAATTAGCAAACGATCCCTTTTCTGGTGAATTACGTTTAGGGTTGATTCCCAGTCTGGGTCCTTACTTGCTTCCGCATATTTTACCTGTCATTAAACGGCAATTGTCTAAACTTACGTTATATTTATATGAAGATAAAACTGAAGCGCTCTTAACAAAACTGGAACAGGGAAATTTAGATGCCATAATATTAGCATTACCTGTTCAACATAAAGGATTGATGGTACAAAGCTTATTTAAAGAACCTTTTTTTCTGGTTATGCCTGTTTCGCATTCATTACATAATCCTAAGGAGTTACATTTAAAGGATTTAAATCATGATAATCTCCTCCTTTTAGAAGAAGGAGATTGCCTTAGGGACCAGGTATTGGAGGTTGTTTGTCATGAGAAAAGTAAGCTTGGAGAAAGGATGAATTATCGTGCAACGAGTTTAGAAATATTGCGGCATATGGTAGCGAGCGGGGCTGGAATTACCTTGCTTCCATTATTAGCGCTTGAAGAGCAGCCTTTAATTATTAATAAACCTTTTGCTGCTCCAATACCAGAACGAAAGATTGGAATGTTATGGCGTAAAGAAAGTGCTTTGGAGCCTTGCTGCAAAAAATTAGCGACACTTATTAGCCATAAGCTTCCTGCTATATTAAGCGATTTAGAAGAAAAACTTAAATCTACCCCAACTCGTAGCACTTGAATTTGGCCGCCTAATTTACAATTCTGGCGGCACTGACAATTGTTGCGAATCAAGTTTATAGTTGAATAAAATTATTTTTTCATTGAATCAAAGAATTCGTCATTAGTTTTGGTATTTTTTAAACGCTCGATTAAGAATTCCATAGCAGTAACTTCATCCATAGACTGTAAAATCTTTCGTAATATCCACATTTTTTGTAATACATCGGGTTTAGCCAGTAATTCTTCACGTCGAGTACCCGAGCGATTTAAATGAATAGCAGGATAAATACGCTTTTCAGCGATCCTTCGGTCAAGATGAATTTCCATATTACCGGTTCCTTTAAATTCTTCATAAATAACATCATCCATTTTTGAACCGGTATCCACCAAGGCAGTCGCAATAATGGTTAAACTACCACCTTCTTCAATATTTCGTGCGGCTCCAAAAAAACGTTTTGGTCGTTGTAATGCATTCGCATCAACACCACCGGTTAATACCTTTCCAGAAGAGGGGATAACAGTATTATAAGCACGCGCTAAGCGGGTAATGGAATCTAATAAAATAACGACATCTTTTTTATGTTCGACTAAGCGTTTCGCCTTTTCAATAACAATTTCTGCAACTTGGACATGGCGAGTTGCAGGTTCATCAAAGGTGCTTGCAATCACTTCGCCACGAACCGAACGACGCATGTCGGTTACTTCCTCAGGGCGCTCATCAATTAATAAAACAATCAAATAACATTCTTGGCAATTATATGAGATGGATTGTGCAATGTTTTGCATCATCATGGTTTTACCGGCTTTTGGAGGTGATACGATTAAACCTCGTTGTCCCTTTCCAGTCGGAGCAACTAAATCAATAATTCTAGCCGTAATATCCTCTGTGCTACCGTTTCCACGCTCCAGCGTGACTCGCTCGTCGGGAAATAAAGGAGTTAAGTTTTCAAATAAAACTCGATTTTTAGCATTTTCAGGCGAATCAAAATTAATTTCGCTTACTTTGAGTAAGGCAAAATAACGTTCAGATTCTTTTGGAGGGCGAATCTTTCCTGAAACCGTGTCTCCCGTATGCAGATTAAAGCGTCGAATTTGGCTAGGAGATACATAAATATCATCTGGACCGGCAAGGTAAGATCCTTCCGCAGAACGTAAAAAGCCAAAACCATCAGGTAATATTTCTAATACACCATCCCCATAAATATCTTCTCCTCTTTTTGCTAGTGCTTTGAGGATAGAAAAGATCATATCTTTTTTGTGCAGACGACCTAGGCCGTCTATTTTTAGTTCTTCTGCTATAGCAACTAATTCGGCTGGGGAGTTTTTCTTGAGTTCTGTTAAATTCATAGTATTGTTTCTTTCATGAAAAGGAGTGTAAAAAATTGGGTGAATATTAAATAGTTAATTGGAATATTAATTAGAAAGCGAGTGTCAAGAATTTAGAGATATATCTTTTGCATTTAAATTTTTAACTGAGTTGCCAATCAATCCACAGTGCTGATGTGTATTAATACATGGCGGTTGTTTCATTTTCACGGCGCCATATCAAAAATCCAATTGCTGTGTGTATAGTTTAATAAATTCATTTATAATTTTATATCCAAGTAGAAATACAAATAGTGTTCCTACGCATGCGTTAATATAATTAATGCGAAAAGTTATCTGAAATCCCAAAGCAATTTTAGTATCGGGTAGTAATGTTTATTTCAATGTCCATCTACTTAGAATAATAGTTATAGAATACATGAGTCTTTAAGCAAGATGTCCGTCTAAAAATGCTTCTAACTGTGATTTCGATAAGGCGCCGACCTTGGGTTTGTCGAGTGCCTTTCCATCTTTAAAGAGAATTAATGTAGGAATACCCCTCACACCGTATTTTGCCGGGGTGTTAGGATTCTCGTCAACATTTAATTTGCCAATTTTTATCTTTCCAAGGTATTTTAGGGCAAGCTCATCTAAAATAGGTGCAATCGATTTGCAGGGACCACACCATTCTGCCCAAAAATCAACGAGTATAGCTGGCGAATTAGCTTGTAATACCTCTTTTTCAAAAGAAGCATCGGTAAGTATAATGATGGATGAGTTATTCATGATAGTAACCTATTTGATCCCAAAAAAATATTTGACAAGTTATTATTCATGCTCAGGGGCTACAACGTAAATACCCGGTGCATTTCTTAAATAACCGTTATAGTCCATTCCATATCCAAAAACAAAACCTTGATCCATAGTGATCGCTGTGAAATCTGCGGAGGTTGTTCCACCCGACAAACGTTCGGTTTTTTGTTTATCGAGTAAGACAGCTGTAAATACCATATTTGCACCTTGTTCATGACAATAATCAACGATAGCAGCTAATGTCAAGCCGCCATCTAGAATATCCTCTATTATCAATATATTACGACCTTTGAGCGATACACGTGGCTTAGCAATCCAGCGGATATCAGACTGACCAACAGTATCGTGTGCGTAACGAGTAGCATGAACATAGTCAAGTTCTAAAGGAAAATCTAGGCGGGGGAGTAAATTCCCTGCGGGGATAAGACCTCCAATCATGACGCATAAGACTACAGGATTGCTCTCGCTTAATTTATCACTAACTGCCTTCGCCATATTATCTAAACTTTTTTCGATTTCTTCTTTGGTAAAAAGACGAGTCGCTTTTCTTTCGACTTCTTGTATATGGCTTGGAATTAACATGGATGTATCCTAATGTTCGAATAGTGGTTTTAATAGATTAACCGCGCTCACCCAGGCGTCAGTTTGATGTAGCGCAGGGAGTGTTAGTGTGCGACGAGGAAATAATTTTTGCAAGTACTGTGAGTTATAAAGCTGACTTAATTCAGGGGATTGTTCTAAATTCTCCAATGCCAAGATAGCATCTTTTCGGCAATTACATATTAATAATCCATTACAGCCTGCTTGCAAGGCAAGCAGAATAAGTTCGGAGATAGTTCCCATATGCTGTACCGCTTTCATAGATAAATCATCGGTAAAGATTGCACCGGTAAATTTCAATTTGTTACGCAAAATGGATTGTAACCAGTAGGAGGAAAGCCCACAGGGTAATGGATCTACTTGATTATAGACTATATGTGATGCCATCATGCCATCTAAATAAGGGCTTAATTGAGCAAATGGAATTAAGTCATGTGTATTAATAGTTTGAAAATTTCTATCATCGACGGTGAAGTGTGTGTGGGTATCGGCACTCACAGAACCATGGCCTGGAAAGTGTTTTCCCACTGAACACATGCCGGCTCGATGCATGCCTGTGATAATGGCGCGTCCTAATTTAGCCACGATATTAGGGTCACTATGTAAGGCGCGTAATCCTATGACTGGATTTAAATTATTATTTAAATCCAATACGGGCGCGAAACTAAGATCAATCCCAATGGCCAATAGTTCACTGGCTAGTAACCAGCCATGTGTTTCTGCCAACTGTATTGCTTCATCCGGGGTTTGATCATAACGAGCACCGATCAATCCCAACGTGGGTAGCGGCGTAAATCCATTTCGAAAGCGTTGCACTCTTCCTCCTTCTTGATCAACAGTCAATAGAAGGGGGTGATTACTATGCAAATGTATTTGTGAAATTAAGGTTTCTAGTTGCGCGATCGATTCAAAATTACGTTGAAAAAAAATAATTCCACCTACTTGTGGATGTTTAATTATTTCACGTTCCTCAGAGCTTAGTTCTAAGCCTGCTAAATCCAATATTATAGGTCTCATAAAGTTTGCTTAATAAATTTTGCAAATAGTTAAATTAAAAATAACTTTCTTACCAAGTACATAGATACAAATTAATTATAACATCGATTATTTTGTAATTAATGTAGTATTTTTTTGTTACAATTAAAGACAAGAATTAAAGTTTAAAACATAAGTATGGTTAATTTCTGCATAAGCAGAATAACAATTGCAAAGAAAAATATACAACGGAAATATTTTTAACAATCATCCCCTTGACAGACTGGATGTATGATGTAGAATTCGCGGACTCTTGAGTTTTTGGCTTGAGGGTGAAGAGGAGAGGAAGTAGTAGCAGAGCTTGAAGAAGCGA
>CAYQIE010000064.1:0-25909 GCA_964417505.1 Rickettsiella sp.
TATTAACAGGATTATTGGCTTATTATTAAATCTTCTATCACTAGAAATTTAAAGCCCATTTTGTAGCATTAATTATAAATATTCGAGAAACTTCTGGCTTTAATGGAGTCTCTTTTATTTTTTTAATAACTTTAGAAATTTTTGTTCGTCAGCAATTTTATATTCCAACATTAAACTTGTCGCAAACCTAATTTCATCGAAAATAGATTGTTGTGTAGGATCAACTATCGCTAAAAGCAATTTTTTATTTTCTTGTGCTAAAGGTAATATTTGATATTTTTGCTGAAATTTTTGATCAATTATATTTACTGGGATTTGGGATATGTTAATTGTATCTAAATCAATGTAGGTTAGAAAAAATTCTGCTGCTAAAAGATGGGCTAAATAGAAAGAATCAACTGATTTGGTTTGAATCAAATAACTTATAAATAATATTTGTTGTTGCCTTGCAAACTCCATGATTTCATTAATAAATTCTTTTTTTAATCCGCAGTCGAGAATTAAGTGTTTAAAAAATTATTAATATAAATTTTTTTCATTAATTATATCCCTACATCCTGATCTTCCCAGTATAACGTAAATTATCAATAAAATGTATTGACACATTAAATTTTTAATGTTTATATGGATACTACTTAGTTAATGAATACCTTGCTGGTTTAAGCTTTAGGGGTTAAGAATAGGAATATTAAAAATAATAATAATTTCTATTTTTAGGAGTTTACTTATTTTTTTACAGGGTGATGTTCTAGGAAATTAATTGCAAATTTATGTTGCATTATGATATTTTTTAAACTTATGATGTTTGAAAATAATGAGGGCCAGCAAGGTTTTTTAAAAATGTAAAATTTAATAACCTAAATAACTTATTGGTATGTTAAACCAATCTATTATCCATCTTTGGCATACTAAACTTGATGACCATAGTAAAAAACATCTACTCTATCAAAGTTGGCTTGCCCCTAATGAAAAAATACGCGTTCAAAAATTAGCTTTTCCCTACCGACAAAATTTTGTTATTTCAAGAGGCATATTACGTGATTTATTAGCCTATTATTCAAAACAATATCCAGATAAGCTGAAATTAAGCTATTCTGTTTCTGGTAAACCCGTATTTGATAAAAAATCAAAGGTAAGGATCGAATTTAATCTTTCTCATTCAAAAGATATCTTGGTTTGTGTTTTTACTATGGACACGCCTGTCGGTATCGATATTGAATATATAAATCCAATATCACATCTCGACAAAATCGCCTATCGTTTCCTCTCTGCTTATGAATATGATCAGCTCCAATTATTACAAGGGTCAAATAAATTACAAGCCTTTTTTAGATCCTGGGTCAGAAATGAAGCTTTAATAAAAGCAAAGGGCGATACCCTACAGACTCACCTTTCTTCCCGATATAAACTCTCCATAGAAACTGAATTAAACACTTCAATATTTCAACAAACAGAAATAAATTCTTTTTATACTATTTCTAATTTATTTCTTTACCTTAATTTTGCGACTGCAATTGCTATAAAAGGAAACGAAAAGCCGATTATTATTAAACAATATACTAAAAGAATGTCAGAATTAAATAATTAATTTTTGGTAAAAAAATTAAGTTTAATAAATCATTGTCTTTTAAAACTTAATAGAAACAAAAATTTTGTCTAAAATTCATCAAAACTCCATTAACATAAAACGCACCACTCCACATGTCGTGTCATCAGGCTGCATTTCTGTTAAAGGATAATGTAAATTTAGCGCTTTCAAATAACGACGATTACCATCAATGACGAGTTGTCTGAAAAGCAAGGTACTACCTGAGTCTTGCTTTATTTTTGCTAGGATAAACGCAGCATTATGAGCTACACAGTCTGTATCTAATACAATTATACAATTTTTAGGAAAACTTGGCCCCTGCGCGGTTTCCATACAATCATTTTCTACACGTAATGCAAAAGCATCAGAGCTAAGTAGAATATTGGTGCTTAGATACTTAGAGTAGGTTTTTGACGAAATCTTAATAAAATGCAGAAATCGTTCTTTGGCCTCCTGGGGTGTCAATAACGGCACTTGATAGTATGGCTGACTATTTTCATATTGATAAGACCCTTCAGTCTCTTCAGCAGCATGCTCGTGATCTAGCCATCCATGAGATTTATTAAAGACTTTTTCAATATGGCTAGCCAATCTATCGCCAATATTTTTAATCGGACTATTGCCAATTAAATGACTAATCTGGCTTTGTGAACGATCCAAATGCTCAGATAGATCAGTGATACCACCGACTGAGCGAGCTAATTTCCGTAAATTTTTCCGTCTAATATCTTTTATCATGCCATAGCTTTATTAAAGTTTTATTGTTATGACCCATAGAGTAAACTTATACTTTGTTTAAAGTCCTATAAATGTCAAAAAGAGTAACATCTATGGTAATATACATTATCTTTTTAGATAAGTGGCAATATAATTATTTTAATCAAATAACAAAATTCCCTAGCTTTTTCTTAACTTTTATTTTTTTCAGCTGTATATAATTTGGTAAACCTTTTTTATATAGAGGATAATCCTCTCCCTGAATTAATGGCAATAGATAATCGCGACATCGCTGTGTAATGTGAAAACCATCTTTAGTCATATAGGATCGTGGTAATTTTTTTTCTTTATTAGCCACAGTAGCTAATGGCGTCTCGCCTATGGACCATCTATAGCGCTTACCTGGTGCTCTAACGATAGTAGGCATTACTGCATTTTTTCCTTTGAGAGCAAATTCAACTGCTGCTTTACCTAAAGCATAGGCTTGTTTAACATCCGTTTCAGCCGAAATATGCCGTGCAGAACGTTGCAAATAATCAGGTAAGGCCCAATGATATTTATAACTGAGTTTTGCTTTAATTAATTGCGCAATAACTGGAGCGGCACCACCTAATTGTTTATGGCCAAAAGCATCGGTAGTCCCCTCTTCAGCTAAAAATTTTTGTGCTGAATCTTTTATTCCTTCTGCCAAAACGATAACACAATAACCCCATTTCTTTACGGTTTTATCTACTTCCTGCAAAAATAAAGATTCGTTAAAAATTATTTCTGGAAATAAAATAATATGTGGCACATCCCCTTTTTTTTGCATAGCTAAGCCACTTGCGGCAGCTATCCAACCAGTATGTCGACCCATCACTTCCATAATGAACACTTTAGTCGACGTCGCACACATTGAAGCAACATCTAAGCCTGCTTCTAATGTAGAAATAGCGACATATTTTGCAACTGAACCAAAACCAGGGCAGTTATCGGTGATAGGAAGATCATTATCTATGGTTTTGGGTATACCTATGCAAGTTAAGGGGAAATTTTGCTTTTGGCTAAGCAAATAAATTTTATGCGCTGTATCCTGTGAATCGCCCCCTCCATTATAAAAAAAATAACCAATATTGTGTGCCTTAAAAACCTCTAAAATGCGTTCATATTGCACGCGATTGTCATCTAGGCTTTTTAATTTATATCGACAGGAACCAAAAGCCCCTCCTGGCATAAACCTTAATCCAGCAATTGCTTTAGTATTTTCCTTATTGGTATCAATTAGATCCTCGTTTAAAGCCCCTATAATTCCATTACAGCCTGCATAAACCCTACCAATCTTATTTTTATATTGCCTAGCCGTTTCAATCACGCCACAGGCTGTGGCATTAATAACTGATGTTGCACCGCCAGATTGAGCATAAAACACATTTTTTTTTGACATTTTGCTTATTCTCCAGGTAACTTAAAGTCAAATTTACTCATAGCAATTGAAATCTTAGCTAGTGCCATCAAAGAGAATAGTGACTTGGACGGCAACTTAGACAAAAAATCAAGTATGTAGAGTATAATACTTGAAACATTCACGCTTTTTCTAGACTAACATGCGACTTCATATTTTAGGCATCTGCGGTACATTCATGGCCGGTATTGCTTTAATAGCCAAACAAAAAAATTTTGCGGTCACAGGCTCTGACATAAACATCTATCCTCCTATGAGCATTCATTTAGCTGAGCATAAAATTCCAGTTTTTGAAGGTTATGATGAAAAAAATCTATTACCGCATCCCCATTTAGTTATCATAGGAAATACCATGACGCGGGGAAATCCATGTGTTGAATATGTTTTAAATCAAAATATCCCTTATATTTCGGGCCCACAATGGCTAGCAGAAAATATTTTACACAAATATCATGTTTTAGCGGTATCTGGAACACATGGCAAAACCACCGTCTCAAGTTTATTAAGCTGGATATTAGAATTTGCTGGTTTAAATCCTGGATTTTTAATTGGAGGAATCTCAAATAATTTTAAAAGCTCTGCTCGTTTAGGCAAAGATTTTTTTGTCATTGAAGCAGATGAGTATGACACTGCATTTTTTGATAAACGCTCGAAATTTATTCATTATCATCCAAAAACTTTAATTTTAAATAACCTTGAATTTGATCATGCAGATATTTTTATGAATCTAGATGCAATTCAAACTCAATTTTCTTATTTATTGCGGACGGTACCTAGCCAAGGATTAATTATCTGCCCCAAAAAAGATAAAAATTTACAAAATGTCATTTCACGTGGATGTTGGACACCTATCGAATACACAGGAAATTTAAAAAATAATGATGTAATTTGGCGAACCAACTTATTAAAGGATGACACCAGCCAATTTACTATCTATTTTAAAAACAAAAAACAAGGAGAAGTACATTGGTCATTAATCGGTGATCACAATGCAGCAAATGCCATCATTGCTATTGCCGCTGCGCATCATATTGGCGTTAGCCCCAATATCGCCATTACCGCATTGAATCAATTTCAAGGAATCAAACGACGATTAGAAATTTATAAAAAAATTAATGGAATAACGTTATACGATGATTTTGCTCATCACCCAACCGCTATTGCCTCAACCCTTGCTGGCTTACGTAAAAAAATCGGAAATAAAAAAAGGATTTTAGTTATTTTAGAAGCAGGGACACATACGATGCGTTCCGAAACACATCGAGATACCTTAGCACCCTCTTTACATAATGCAAATAGTGTTTGGTTACTGCGACCACAAGCAGATTGGGACTTTGAGCAAGCTTTTCAAACTTCATCCATTCCTATTTTTATTTGTGACTCCATAACCGATATTATCCAAAAAGTAGTTAAAGAAGCTAAAGAATCTGATCATATTGTTATTATGAGTAACAGAGGTTTTGGTAATATGCATGAAAAACTCGCTCGAGCATTAGATGCATGAATACCTCTGCGACTAACTATCTTGAAACAGCACTAAAATTAGCAGAAATCCGTAAAGGATTTTGCGCGCCCAACCCTTGTGTCGGCGCTATATTAGTTAAAAATGGTCGGATTATTGCTAGAGGTTACCATCAAGCTAGTGGATCTCCTCATGCCGAAGTAGATGCAATTAGTAAAGTCGATCCTTCTCACGCCTCAGGGGCAGTATTATATGTCACTTTACTGCCTTGTTGTCATACGACTAAAAAAACTCCTCCTTGTACTGATCTAATTATAAAAAGCGGTATCATAAAAGTCATTTATGGCTTTCGTGATCCCAATCCAGCTGTAAACAGTCATACTGATAAAATATTACAAGACGCTGGAATTGAATGCGTTCATTATCCTCTAACTCTCATTGATAATTTTTATGCCAGCTATGCCTATTGGTGGAAACATAAAAGGCCCTTTACCACAGCTAAATTAGCTATGAGTCTAGATGGAAAGATTGCCGGAAGAAATGGCAAAAGAATTCAATTAACTGGAAACACCGCACAAAAATTTACTCATCAACAACGTAAATATACCGATGCTATTTTAACTACGGCAAAAACTATCACAGTAGATGATCCCTTATTAAATTGTCGTATCGACAATGTTATATACAAAAAACCTTTATATATTATTGACACCCACCTCCGTATTCCTATCTCAGTAAAGGTTTTTAATTCTGCACAAAAAATAACAATTTTTCATCGCCCTCAGATAACCGAAAAAGAACAAGATCGGTTTCAAAAATATGCTATACGTTTCATTCCAATAAAAAGTAATAATAATGGCCTTGACTTACTAGAAATACTTAAGCAAATTGGCCAAGATGGAATAATAGATCTTTGGATAGAAGCTGGAGGCAAAAGTTTCCAATCTTTTGTCCAAAATAGCTTATTACAACGCGCTTTTATTTATGTTGCTCCTAAATGGTTGGGAGAAAAGACGCAGCTCGCTTTTAATGTTCCAGACCCTTTAAAAGGAGCGATATGGGCTAATTCGACTATTTTAGGCAAGGATTGCTGTTTTGAGTTTAAATGGAGTGGACATTAGGCGTATAATACTGTCTAAATGCAATAACAAAACAAATACAGATAATGAAAACTTCAAACTTCCCCAGCATCGCTCGTGCTTTAGAAGATTTACGCCAAGGTAAAATGATCATCCTCTTCGATCATGAAAATCGCGAAAATGAGGGTGACTTGGTAATCGCTGCAGAAAGGGTTACACCTGAAGCCGTAAATTTTATGGCGCAATATGCGCGCGGATTAATCTGCTTAGCCCTAGTTGAAAAAGATATCCAACGACTAAAAATCCCAATGATGGTAAAGCAATCTACCAATCCTTTTAATACAGCCTTTACTGCCTCTATAGAGGCAGCAAAAGGCGTTACAACCGGCATTTCTGCCGCTGATCGAGCTCATACCATTCAAGTTGCTGTCAACTCACAGAGTGGGCCTCAAGATATCGTCATGCCGGGTCATATTTTTCCGATACGTGCCCGAAAAGGGGGTGTTTTAAAACGTATGGGACAAACCGAAGGAAGTACTGATTTAACCCGCTTAGCAGGATTAAAATCCGCAGCAGTTATTTGTGAAATCATGAACCCTGATGGAAGCATGGCTCGATTTCCTGATTTAGAAAAATTCGCCAAACAACATAAAATCACTTTATTATCGATACGAGATTTGATCCAATATCGCTTACAAACTGAATCTTTAGCTCAAGAAATCGCTTCAATTCATTTACCTACTGAAGAATATGGTGATTTAACCATCAAATTGTTCGAAAGCTGTATGGATAAACATCACCATTTAGCAATTGTTAAAGAAAAATCAGAAACATCCTCTATGCCTACTTTAGTACGTATTCATTCAGAGTGTTTTACTGGTGATCTATTTGGTTCTGCTCGCTGTGACTGTGGTTGGCAGTTACACGAATCTCTAACACAAATCAGTCAACAGGGGGGGGTACTGCTTTATTTACGTCAAGAAGGTCGAGGTATCGGTTTATTGAATAAACTTAAGGCCTATGCCTTACAAGACCAAGGCCTTGATACCGTCGAAGCAAATCAAAAATTAGGTTTTGGCAGTGATGATCGTAATTATTGGATAGGCGCACAAATGCTACAAAGCCTTAAAATATTGCAAATAAAATTACTTACCAATAATCCACAGAAAATTGCCGACTTAGAGCAATATGGAATCGAAGTCATTGAACGCATTCCGTTAATTGCAATACCTAACTCAACAAACCATGCCTATTTAAAAACTAAACAAACCAAGCTCGGACATCTACTCAATTTATAAAAAGGAACAAATTATGCGAAAAATAAAAGAAATTTCTGCTAAACCCCTACATTTTAACCAACCGATTGATGAATTTAATATTGCTATTATTGTTAGTCTTTTCAATCAAAATATTACCGAAGAATTATTAAAGGGTGCTTTACAACGGTTACAAGAATTAAATTTCCCAGAACAATGCATCACTATTATCCGAGTTCCTGGGGCGGTAGAAATTGGTCTTGCTGCTCAGCAAATAGCCATTTCTGACGAAAACTGTTTAGCCATTATCTGTTTAGGTGCAGTTATACGTGGAGAAACTAATCATTACGATTATGTGTGTCAACAGGTAAGTTATGCTTGCCAAAAAGTCGCTTTACAAGAATCTATACCTGTTGTTTTTGGCGTATTAACCACTGATAATGAAGAACAAGCATTTGCACGCATAGACGAAAAACATTGTCACAAAGGTCGTGATGCAGTCGATGCAGCAATGGAAATGATCTCAGTTCTTGAACAAATCGAAGCTGAATAAACATACATTATTAAGACGTCTTGTTAAAAATTCATTTGCTGATAATTTAATTAGATGAAATATACTTTTCGCGTCGGATAATTTCAGTAGGAAAGTTATAGCTTTTAACTAGAAGCGTAAAAACCTCGTCAACCATATTGGGATTCCCACACAAATATACAATATCTTTTTTGGGGTTTGGGTTAATTTCACTAAAAGCATTCAATACATAACCAGTATGTTCAAAATTTAATGCCGCTTGTGGTTTAACTCGACTATAATAAGCATGAAATTCAAACCATGGGTTTTTTTCTGAAAATTCAAGAAATTCATCTCGATACAATAAATCTTCAGGCCTGCGCACACCGAATAGCAAAATAACCTTAAAACACGGTCTTAATTTAAATCGTTGTTCTAATTCAGCTAACATCGTACGGTAAGGTGTAACACCAGTACCCGTAGCTACCAAAATATAACGTTCAGGCATCTCCTCGCGTAAAATAAGCCGACCAAAAGGACCGGTGGCTGTCACTCTATCTCCAGGTTTTAATCTAAATAACAGTTCACTCGCAATACCTTCGGGCACATAAGAAGCGGCAAATTCAATTTTATTATTTGCAAGATGAGTTTTATTGGCGATACTGTAGCTCCGGCGTAATATCTTTTCAGCAGTAGGTATATGCAAAGTAATAAACTGACCGGGAATGAACTCAAAGCTCCCTCCCTCTTCATAGCGAAAAGTGAAATGTTTGACATCTGGAGCAATCTGCTCGCTGGTCTCGAGTATGAGATAAAATTCTTTTCGTGACATAACCCGCGTAGTCTAATCAGCTGAACCCATTTCGTCAAAATATTTTATGCTGAAACAAGCTTTAAGCTGCTCAAAAAAAGTTTATGATCTAAAAGTAGTATTTGGATAGAGTAAAGAAGGTACTGAAGATAAGGAACCAGATGCTTCAGCATTGGGACTTTCTGGTAATTTAGGTTTAATCCCAATAACAGAGTCATCCCTAAAGTTTGATGGGTTATTGAGTTAATAATTACTTTCAATAAATTTAGCAATTTCTGATGCCAAAATATCGTGAACCCCCCTCCTTGCTGGATAAAGATCATCCCAAAAAATAGTGTCTTGGTTCAAATATTTCTTTTTAATAGCTTCCAACACTGAATCATAAACCGCGGTCAGCACAATTTCTTTATGAAACTTCTTTTTGTAACATTCAATAGTTGATTGAATAATATTAATAATACACAAATCATGTATATCTTCCATACCAACAAGCTTTATTACTTCATTTTTAGAGGGCTGCTGCTTAATCTTTTCTTTTAAACGAAATTGATTAATTATTGATAATTCTATTTTCACTTTAACTATTTGGCCTTGTTCTTCTATTAACTTTCCATCTTTAACTAGATAACTTAAAAACCCATTCTCTGCCTCCTTTAGAACGACGGTATTTCCTTCAGTAATACAATGAGAAATTAACGGTTCGTTTGGTTCTTGAGTTTTTTCGGTAAATAATAAACAGCGCAACCAGAAGTAAACTCATACGCTTCTGGATTTTGACAAATTTTATGGAAAATTTTTTCTATATCTAACATTTTTAGATTGATGTTTAATTTGGCTTTTTTTGCTACATGATTAACAAATTCATCTAATATGTTCCCATTTGTTTCCCCTCTTAATAATTTCCCCATTCTGGGAAAAAATAGCTAATTGCTCATTAGAAAGCTTAATGTTTACCTTTTTATGTAAAAATTTCCCATTATTTATAAAAATTGTGGTTCTTTCTGTACCTTCGCCAATTATGACAACACCTCTTTTTATGTTTTTTACCATTTCCGAATCTAAACATTCTTTATTTTTATAACTAAAAATCGTACATAAACTAAAATTAATGTATTGATATGCACTAACCAGTTCTTGTAGTTTATTATTATATTCTTGATAAGCACGTTTCATTTTTAATTTTTCTTTTTCAAATTTATGATCAAACAAGGGGTTTTACTAATATCTGGGAGTCCAATAAGTACTAGATTTTTTAAAAAATTAAAATCGGATTTTTTAATTTGATCTGTCAAGATTTCTATTGTTTTAACCATACCCTGAATTGCCCGTTCAACTCCTTTTGTGTTATCATATCCAAGCGTTAGATCATTAGCACTTGCAAAAATAATTCCTAGTTTATTAGGATTAAGCATGTTTTTATCTTTTTTTATATTTTTAGCTTGTTTATGAATATTTCCTAGGAAAAAACTCAAGATAAAACCTTTAAAATATCTAAAAAAACTTGTAATATTCCTGTAGTTAAAAGTAGTCGCTCCGCCTTCTGCTACATTTTAAAATAATTTCCCTTTTCTCTACCTAGTCAAGTAGACTTTTTTTCTAAAATTTCATTTAAAATATTTGCAAATATAAAAGCCCAAGTATGACCATTTGTTTGTGAAGTTATTGTAATCTGAGTGATATAGAAACCATTTAAAAGGTATACAGCAGCAGACATTCTCACTATATTTTTTTCCTTCATCAGACAAGCTATTGCCAAAAACAATAACGCCATTTATAAGTGTTTTTTCTACAGAATGCATATTTGACAAACTCACTTTATTTCAATAGATAAGGTTTTCCCTATTGAAGATAATAATGAGTTAAAATTAAGGCTTTATTAAATTAAGAAAAAATTCAATTTTTCTTAAAGAAATTTTTCGCAATAGCTACATCTTTAGTAATTCGTTGCTTGAGTGCTTCTAAATTATCAAATTTTTTTTCATCACGAATTTTTTTCAAAAACTCTATTTCGATAAATTGACCATAAATATTTTGATTAAAATCCAATAAGTGAACTTCTAGCAAATTTTTCAGACCATTTATAGTTGGACGTTTCCCACAATTAGCAATGCCAGATAATGCTGTCGCTGCTAAACCATAGACATTTACCACAAACACGCCTTGTAAAGGTAATACTTGCCGATGTAATCGAATGTTCGCTGTTGGAAATCCCAGTAATCGACCGCCCTGATCACCATAGATAATACGGCCACTTAATCTAAAAGGACGTCCTAATAGTAATGCTGCCAATTTAAAATCGGCTTGTTTTACCACTTCCCTTACCCGAGAACTACCTATACGCTCATTTTTCAATAATAAGGTGGGTGTAGAGAAAATCTTGAATCCATATTCATGGCCTAATTTCTGCAAAAAATCAAAATCTCCTTGACGTCCTTTACCAAAACGAAAATCATCACCTATAATTAAACCTTTTGTACCTAATTTATCAACCAAAATTTTTTTAACAAAACTTCCAGCCGTACACTCTGCTAATCGTTTATTAAAACGTATGCAAAGAACTCGATCGATATTTAATTGCTGCAGATATTTAACTTTTTCCCCAAGTCGCATTAAGCGTGCTGGGGCTTTATCCCCATAGAAAAATTCTTGTGGATGAGGCTCAAAGAGAATCACACAGGTAGGCTGCTGAAATTGTTGTCCAAATTTGATTAAAGATTGAATAACACTTTGATGTCCTTGATGTAAACCATCAAAATTACCAATAGTCGCAACACAACCTCTATGCGTTGTCTTTATATTATGAGTATTGCAAATAAGTTCTGTCATGACTGGGCTTTTTAATCATGGTAGCGCAAACCACTTATCCATAATATGGCAAGATAAATAATAATTGCAGAGGTACCCAGCATAAAAATATGTGCAAAGCGTTGCTGCCAACTCCAACTTATCCAAACTAAAGTAGGGGGTGCCGACCAATATAAAAATAAAGACAATATGCTATTAGCAAATATTAATTGTAATCCAAACTTGAGCCAACCAGATTGCCATTGAAACAATTTGCGAGTTTGTAATCCCCACAATAACAGACCTGCATTTAACCAAGCCGATAGCGAGCTTGCCAAGGCTAAACCGGCATGTTTTAGCGGAAAAATTAATAGGCCATTAAAAATCATATTTGCAATTAGGGCAATAATTCCAATCCGGACGGGCGTTTTTATATTTTGCTGAGCATAAAAAGCTGCTGCCAATACTTTAATCAACATAAATGCCTGCAAGCCGATGGAATAAGCTATCACACTCCGTTGTGTCATAAAGACATCATGGACTGTAAATTTTCCATAATGAAAAAGTGTTACAATTAACGGCCCCGATAAAATCAACATGGTTAAAGAAGCAGGGATTCCGATTAATAAATTGCAACGCAAACCCCAGTTTAAAGTACTGGCAAACAATTCAGGAGATTTCGCTGCATGTTGGCGTGAAAGATGAGGTAAAATTACTGTCATTAAAGCCACGCCAAACACACCTAGTGGAAAATAAGCAAGCCTATCCGAGTAATAAAGCCAGGTAACACTACTCGCAACTAAAAAAGAAGCAAAAACCGTATTCAGTAATAAACTAATTTGACCTACAGATGAGCCGAATAAGGCTGGCAGCATAAGTCTTAATACCTTTTGCACACCGGGATCACGCCATTTAAATTTTGGTTTTCGCAATAATTTTAATCGATTTAAAAAGGGTAATTGAAAACCTAACTGTAGAAATCCTGCTAGCAACACACCCCATGTCTGTGCTTCAACGGGCACTGTAAAAAACTTTATCGCCCCAAACGCTGTAATGATTAATGAAATATTTAATAAGGCGGGCGTAAAAGCAGGCACCCAAAATTGTCCATAACAATTTAAAGTCGCACCGACTAAAGCTGTTAAAGAGATCAGCATCAAGTAAGGAAAGGTAATCCTTAGCATCTCTACAGCTAATTGAAAACGGTAAGGATCTAAGCCCGGAGCAAATAAACTCACTAATCCCTTACTTCCTAAAACACCAAGAATACAAATTCCTAGTAAAATTAAGCCTAATGTACCTGCTATATAGGCAACAAACTGTTGCACTTCATCATGTGAACGGATTTGCTTAAATTCAGATAAGGTAGGAATAAAGGCCGTAGAGAAAGAGCCTTCGGCAAATAATCCACGCATAAAATTGGGAATTTTAAAAGCGATATAAAAAGCATCGACTGCGGCTGTAGCACCAAAAATTCTAGCGGCCGCCATATCACGAACAAATCCTAAAATTCGCGAAATCAATGTCATGGAAGCTACAGTAGAGGTTGATTTGAAAAGTATCTTACTCATTGGTTCTCTAGCCACACTTCCACAATTAATTGAGCTGCAATACTATTAATAGATTTCTTATTCAACGCTTTATATCCACCAACAGCAAAAAGTCGTGAGCGTGCCTCAACTGTCGTTAATCTTTCATCAACGGGGAAAACCGGTAATTGAAAACGATTTTCTAGCTCCATTAAAAAACCACGGGCTAAATAGGTTATGGGTTGCTCTGTTCCATCCATATTTAATGGGATGCCTACGACTATGGCATCAGGTGCCCAAATCTCCAATAACTGTTTAATTTCCTTACAAGGAAGCTCTCCCTTTTTAACAATTAAGCTGGTTAAAGGTTGCGCTAAGGAAGGCCACATTTGACCCACTGCCACGCCAATATACTTAGAACCAAAATCGAACCCTATAACCGTTTTAATCTCAGGCATGACCACCTATATAAGCTAGCTTAGTAACATCCACGCCCAAATAATCCATAGCTTTTAACCAACGCTGTTCAAAAGGAATATCAAATAATATATTAGGACTTGCAGGTAAAGTTAACCAAAAATTATTAATTATTTCTTGTTCCATTTGACCGGCCATCCAATTTACATAACCTAATGAAAAAATAAATTTATTAGGCCCCTGTTGTTTAGCAATTGCCAACAAAATATCTTTTAGATGTCGTAACAGAAATTTCACTACTCATCTTAAGACTAGACTGCCACTCGCCTTCAGGCGCATGTATCACGAAACCACGTTCAGAGTGAACTGGCCCCCCACATAGGATGGGAAAATCCGCTTCAGTTGCATTCTTATTTGCATTTACCTTGCTATTCGTAATGTCTTGTAATATTTCTGGAAGATTAACCCGCAAGGAAAGTAAAGGCTGGTTAATCACAATACCCAATGCTCCTTTTTCAGTATACTCACAAATATACACTACTGAACGATTGAAATAAGCATCGGTTAAAATAGGCATAGCCACTAAAAAATAATTTGTAAAATAATTTGTCATCTTTATCATTAAATCCTATTCGACTAAAATATGCTCGTTAAGCATAGCATTTGCTTTCATATTCTACCTAGCTTTTAGGTAAGAACAGCAATCTTCTATGTTTTATATATAGGGTCTGAAAAATACCGCGGCCAACACGATACGATACTAATCGTTACCGCATTAAGCAAATATTGTAATAAAAATGAGGAAGTTATGAACATTAATTATCGTGTAGGGTCTGGTTATGATGTGCATGCTTTTGAAATAGGAGATCATATCATCTTAGGAGGTGTCAAAATTCCCTATCGAATGAGCCTTAAAGCACATTCAGATGGTGATGTCATCATTCATGCCCTAATAGATGCACTCTTAGGAGCCTGTGCTTTGGGGGATATAGGCCTGCATTTCCCTGATACTGATGAACGTTGGAAAAATAAAGATAGTAGGGTGTTTTTACAAGCAACTGTCAAAATGTTAGAAGAAAAAAATTGTTCTATTAATAATGCAGATATCACTGTCATTGCAGAAACACCCAAGCTTAAGGACTACTTTACAGAAATGAAATTTAATTTAATGCAAGATATGAAAATAGATTTAAACCAAATCAACGTAAAAGCAACCACTACCGAAAAATTAGGTTTTATTGGACGTCAAGAAGGGATTGCCGCAACTGCAATCGTTCTCCTTCAAACCAAATAATTTTTTAATGGTACCGAGAGTGGGACTCGAACCCACACAATGTCACCATCACCGGATTTTGAGTCCGGCGCGTCTACCATTCCGCCATCCCGGCAACAGCTGCCCAAGTATAACAAAGTATTTTTTTGGATCAATCTTTATCATAAGTCTGAAAGCTTTATGGGCTTGCAATCAAAATCTCAATCACTTATTGTTTTCTATTAAGATTTTTAATGAGCGTTTATGGAATGACTAAGAACGTTACTTGATCTTTTAAAAAAAGCTATCAACAATAAGGTCATAAGGAATATGATCTAAGAGGTAAATAATGTACAATAATGAAGCAATAATGTCACAAGAAGTACCACATTCTTTAACTACTAAGAAACAATTATTCCTCGCTTCTGTTATTTGTATACTTGCTGCTATGTTCTATATGTATGAATATACGCTGCAAGTATCTCCTGCTGTTATGACCAATGAATTGATGCGTGACTTAGGTCTTAATGCAGCAAGTTTAGGAACCATGGCTGCTTTTTATTATTATTCTTACACTCCCATGCAGTTACCCGCAGGCCTTTTGTTTGATCGTTTTGGTCCGCGCCGTTTAATAACCATAGCCATCTTAATATGTGCTCTAGGAGCATTTCTATTTGGCATAACACCGAACGCTGTCATGGCCTCGTTCGGTCGATTATTGATGGGAATAGGGTCTTCTTTTTCATTTATAGGGGCTTTACTCCTGGTTTCACGATGGTTCCCTCCACAATATTTTGCTTTGCTTACTGGACTCGTACAATTAATGAGCTCAGTAGGTGCCATTGCTGGCCAGGTTCCATTAGTGACGGCTATTAATCATTGGGGATGGCGATCCACAGCCATCTCCTTAGCTATAGTTGGTTGCTTATTAGCCTTATTGGTATGGATGGTGGTGCGAGATAGTCCTGAGGTTGTTTCTAAAGGGCATAAGTTTCAGCCCCCCCCTAAAAAAAATGAACTGAAACGACTACAACAAGTTTGTAGTAATAGACAAACTTGGTTAATTGCTTTATATTCTTTTTCTATATGGGCACCTGTTACTGCATTTGCTGCTTTGTGGGGCATCCCCTTTCTAGTAGCAAGTTATGGCTTTACCACGGAAGCCGCCTCCGAAGCAAGTGCAATGATTTGGCTAGGAATCGGCTTGGGAAGTCCTTTGGCTGGTTGGTTTTCTGATAAAATAAATTCACGATCAAAGCCACTTAGCTTAGCAGCCTTATTAGGAGTAATTAGTCTCACAATTGTTATATATTGGCCTGTATTACCTTTAATTTGGCTTTATTTTTCTTTATTTGTATTTGGTTTAGCTGCATCAGGGCAATCGTTAGCCTTCGGCGTTGTCAAAGATAATAATACTTTTTGTGTAGTAGGCACTGCTATCGGCTTTAACAATATGGCTGTGGTAGCGGGGGGGGCCCTATTTCAACCTTTAATAGGGGTTTTGCTTTATGTGAATTGGGGTGGAGCCATACATAACGGGGCCCCGTTTTATGGTATAGTAGATTATCAAAAAGCACTTTTTGTATTACCTTTATGCTATATCATTGCATTTTTTGTAAGTCATTTTTTACTTCGAGAAACCTATTGCAAACCACAATATTCCAATGAAACGGCTAATGCAATTTAAGCTTTTTATTGGAATTGTAAGCCTAATCAAATCCTATGTCTAAAAATAAAAAATTATCTTCGCTTTTCCTAGTAAAGCAAAAACCTACTTTACTTGCCGCAATTATTTGTATTCTTGCATCTTGTTTTTACATGTATGAGTTCATATTGCAAGTCTCTCCTGCAGTAATGACAAATCAATTAATTAATGACTTAGGACTCAATTCTATTACCTTAGGAACAATGGCGGCTTCCTATTATTATTCTTATACTCCTATGCAACTCCCCGCAGGATTTTTATTTGATAGGTTTGGTCCCCGACGCTTGTTAACCATTGCGGTTCTTACCTGCGCTACAGGTGCTTTTTTATTTGGCTCAACCAGCAATATAACCACCGCTTCCATGGGCCGATTTATGATAGGAATGGGGTCAGCTTTCTCGTTTATAGGGACTCTAGTCCTTATCTCTCGCTGGTTTCCTTCTCGATACTTTGCTTTTTTAACCGGTTTAGTCGAACTAATGAGCTCTGTAGGGGCAATTGTTGGTGAAACCCCATTAACTATTGCCGTAAACCACTGGGGTTGGCGACAATCTATTATTAGTTTAGGTGTTATAGGTGTTATTTTAGGCCTATTAATCTGGCTAATAGTACGAGATAGCCCTGAGGTTGTATCTAAAGGCCACAAGTTTCAATCCACTTCAAAAAAAAGCCTACTTCAAAGTTTTCATCAAGTAGCATCCAATAGCCAAACCTGGTTTATAGCCTTATATTCTTTTATGGTCTGGGCACCTATCACTGCCTTTGCTGCATTATGGGGTGTCCCTTTTCTAGTTGTCGCTTATGGAATTAGTACCAAGGCAGCATCTGCCGCTTGCACTATGATTTGGTTAGCTATAGGAATAGGCTGCCCATTATTAGGTTGGTGGTCGGATAAGGTAAATTTACGCGGTATGCCATTAAAATTTGCTGCAAGCTTAGGTATAATTGGCTTAATACCAGTCATTTATATCCCGCACCTTCCCTTATTTTGGCTTTATATTTGTTTATTTTTATTTGGTCTTGCGGCTTCTGGACAATCATTAGCCTTCGGAGTTGTTAAAGATAATAACCCTTCTAGCATAGCAGGAACAGCGATGGGGATTAATAACATGGCCACAGTAGCCGGAGGGGCTTTATTCCAACCGGTGATTGGTATTTTTTTACATTTAAACTGGAATAGGATCTACCATAATGGTAGTCCTTTTTATAATGCTGAAGATTATCGAAAAGCTCTTTTGATATTACCTGTTTGCTATCTAATAGCCTTATTAATTGGAAAATTCCTAATTCGCGAAACTCACTGCCAACAACAACCCGATGTCCAGGAGTAAAAGTAGCCCCCCGCTGGTTAAAACAGCATTTTAATGATCCTTATGTAAAACGTGCTCAAAAATAGGGTTTGCGTTCTCGTTCAGCTTATAAACCCCTGGAGATTCAAGAGAAAACCAAATTAATTAAACCTGGGATGACTATCATTGAACTTGGAGCTGCACCTGGAAGATGGTCTCAACTCGTCTCAGGGCTCGTTGGACCCTCAGGAAAGGTTTTTATGCCTTAGATATTTTACCAATGGAGGCTATAGGTAATGTGGAATTCCTCCAAGGGGGTTTTTGAGAAGATTCTGTTATGCAACAATTCTTACAGCGTGTACAATCAAAGCCTATAGATCTTGTAATTTCCGATATGGCCCCAACTTTAGTGGTATGCGCAGTATTGGCCAGCCTAGAACCATTTATTTAGCTGAATTAGCGCTTGATTTTGTTCAGAAAGCATTAAAATCCAAAGGGAGTATTATAAGTAAAAACTTTTCAAGGTGAAGGGATTGAAGCTTTTTTAAAAGACTTAAGAAGCTTACTTTACCAAAGTTACTATTCGAAAACCTTCCGCTTCTAGAGGAAGCTCTGCTGAAGTTTATTTAGTTACTATGGGATATCATAAAAGAAAATAAACCTTGGACTTATGCTCAATGCTGAGACAAAAATCTAATAGAAAAAAAGTATTATTTTAGTTTTCTTGGTAACCCATTGAAAAAGAGCTTAAAATAATCGAAATACAAAATTTAGTATATAATGCCCTTTTTGTGAGAAATGCGAGGTAGTCTAGCTTGAACGACATGCTGAAAAATCTTTTTTTATGGCTCATTATTGCTGTCATACTTATCTCGGTATTTAATAACCTCGAACCTCGTAATAATGGTGGTGAACGCTTAACATATTCTGAGTTTTTGAAAGACGTGCAGCAAGGAAACGTGCAATCTGTAACGATACAAAGCAACCAAGTTATCAAAGGCCAGCTACAAGGTGATAAGTCTTTCACGAGTTATATGCCCATTCCTGATCAGTATCTCCTTCCTGAGTTATTAAAAAATAAGGTAAATGTCAAAGGTGAACCGCCACAACAAGAAAGTTTCTTGATGCGTATTTTTATTAATTGGTTCCCCATGTTACTCCTCATAGGAGTATGGATATTTTTTATGCGGCAAATGGGAGGTGCTGGAGGAAAAGGCGCTTTATCTTTTGGTCGTAGTCGTGCTCGTTTATTAGGTGAAGATCAAGTAAAAGCTACTTTTGCTGATGTGGCCGGTGCTGAAGAAGCAAAAGAAGAGGTTAGTGAATTAGTTGAATTTCTAAAAGACCCCGCTAAATTCCAAAAGCTAGGTGGAAAAATCCCACGTGGTGTTTTATTAATGGGTCCTCCTGGAACGGGTAAAACCCTTTTAGCTAGAGCTGTCGCAGGAGAAGCAAAAGTACCCTTTTTCACAATCTCCGGTTCTGATTTTGTTGAAATGTTCGTAGGTGTAGGTGCATCTCGCGTAAGAGACATGTTTGAGCAAGCTAAAAAGCAAGCTCCCTGTATTATTTTTATTGACGAAATAGATGCAGTTGGTCGTCATCGTGGTGCCGGTTTAGGTGGTGGGCATGACGAACGTGAACAAACACTGAATCAATTGTTGGTTGAGATGGACGGCTTTGAAGGTAATGAGGGTGTTATTGTTATGGCCGCCACTAATCGCCCTGATGTTTTAGATCCTGCTCTATTGCGACCTGGTAGATTTGATCGACAAGTTATTGTGGATCTACCTGATATTCGCGGTCGTGAACAAATTCTAAAAGTTCATCTTAGAAAAGTTCCTTATGGAAAAGATGTAAAACCCGTGATTATAGCCAGAGGTACCCCTGGTTTCTCAGGTGCTGATCTAGCCAATTTAGTCAATGAGGCTGCCTTATTTGCGGCACGTGAAAATAAATCTACCGTGGACATGGTTGATTTGGAAAAAGCCAAAGATAAAGTGATGATAGGTGGTGAAAGACGCTCCATGGTAATGAATGAAAAAGAGAAAAAATTAACTGCTTACCACGAAGCAGGACACGCTATTGTAGGACGCTTAGTCCCTGACCATGATCCTGTATATAAAGTTACTATTATCCCGCGTGGCAAGGCTTTAGGTGTAACTATGTTTTTGCCAGAAGAGGATCGCTATAGCTACACTAAACAACGTCTAGAGAGCCAGATTGCTAGTTTATTCGGTGGACGTATTGCCGAATATCTGATTTTTGGACCTGATCAAATCACTACTGGCGCATCCAACGATATACAGCGTGCCACTGAAATTGCTAGAAATATGATAACTAAATGGGGTTTATCTGAACGTCTTGGCCCCTTAACTTATAATCAAGAAAATGAAGAAGTGTTTTTAGGTCATCAAATAGCTAAAAATAATAAATTTTCTGATGACACTGCACAATTAATTGATGAAGAAAGTCGTAGTATAATTGATCGTAATTACAAGCTTGCAGAAACTCTACTGCAAGAGAATATCGAAAAATTACACCTTATGGCAGAAGCTTTGATTAAATATGAAACTATTGATTCCAACCAAATAAATGACATTATGGCAGGTAAGCCTCCTAGAGAACCCAAAGGCTGGGGTAACGGAAGTAAAAAAGAAACGCCATCTTCTTCTGGGGAAAAATCACCTTCACAAAAAGACGACTCATCAGTAACTGACAACGATCCAGCAGTAGATAGTCTGTAATTTTGATCGAATTATTTTGGATTCATCATGATAAATACCCGAAAATACTTTGGGACAGATGGTATACGTGGAAAAGTAGGTGAAGATCCTATTACACCCGAATTTGTATTAAAGCTAGGTTGGGCTGTAGGGAAGGTTTTGGCAAATGGACAAAATAAAGTTTTAATTGGTAAGGATACACGTATCTCTGGTTACATGTTAGAGTCTGCTTTAGAAGCCGGCTTATCTGCTGCAGGAGTCGGTGTCCATCTTTTAGGCCCTATCCCAACACCTGCCATTGCTTTTTTAACTTATGATTTAGGTGCACAAGCAGGAATAGTCATTAGCGCATCTCACAATCCTTACTATGATAATGGAATTAAATTCTTTGCTCATGATGGAAGTAAATTAGCTGATAATATTGAGTTACAAATCGAAAATCATCTGAATCAAACGATCCAAACTGTTAATTCTGCTAAATTAGGTAAAGCAATTCGGGTAGAAGATGCAAAATCACGTTATGTTAATTTTTGCAAATCAACAATTCCAAAATCCTTTCACCTAAAAGGTTTAAAAATCATGCTCGATTGTGCAAATGGAGCTACTTACAATATTGCCCCAGCCTTATTTTCAGAATTAGGTGCAAATTTAACTTTATTAGGCATAAAACCAAATGGTTTAAACATTAACAAAGACTGCGGCTCTACTCATTTAGATATTTTACAAAAAAAAGTTTTATCTGAAAAAGCAGATTTAGGAATTGCCTTCGATGGTGATGGTGATCGAGTATTAATGATTGATAATTTGGGTGAAATTGTTGATGGAGATGAATTATTATTTCTATTAACTCAACATGGTGTTAAAAAAGGTCTTATTAAAGGTGGCATTGTAGGCACGGCTATGAGTAATCTCGGTTTGGAGTTGGCTATAAAGGAATTAGGCCTTGATTTTATTCGCACTTCGGTCGGTGATAGGTATGTTAATGAAGCGTTGCAAAGTAAAAATTGGCAATTAGGCGGAGAATCTTCTGGACATATTATTTCTCGTCGTTTAACTAAAACTGGGGATGGAATCATTATTGCATTGCAGGTATTAGAAGCTATTCAAACAGCGGGTCTGTCATTGAATGCTGCCAAAAAAGCAATGAAAAAATTTCCTCAGGTATTAATTAACATTCCCGTTGAAAATCCTTTAGTGGTAATGAACGATATAAATGTAAAAAAAGCTATAAAACAAACCGAATTTTTATTAAAAGATAGCGGCCGAATATTATTACGGCCTTCAGGAACAGAATCCGTAATTCGCGTCATGGTCGAAGGAAGCGAATTGTCGGAAGTACAAATTATTGCGAACAAATTAGCTGAAATTGTTAAAGTCTATGCAAAAAAGAATTGAACTTTCTTACTCAACAGTCACTGATTTTGCTAAGTTGCGTGGCTGGTCGACATCCGTACCTTTTAAAACCGCCACATGATAAGCTAAAAGTTGCAATGGAATTGCAAAAATTAGCGGGCTAATCATATCACTTGCCCTTGGTAATAAGATACTTTTGCTATCAGTGTCATTTGCATCAATTTCTTCTTGAACAAATAAAATAAGTTGTCCATTACGTGCACGCACTTCCTGGATATTTGATTTTAACTTATCTAGCAGAGGATTTGATGGGACTAAGACTACAACTGGCATATTACTATCGACTAAAGCAAGCGGTCCATGCTTCAACTCTCCTGCGGGATAAGCTTCAGCTTGGATATAGGAAATCTCCTTGATCTTGAGCGCTCCTTCTAATGCTACAGGAAAATAAATTCCTCGAGCAATAAATAAAGCATGTTCCTTATCAATAAATATTTTAGCTAATTTTTTAATAGCTGGGTCTAAATTTAATGTTTGCTCTAAAAGTTTAGGCAAACTTCTTAATTCAGATAGAAAAATTTCTTCTTGTTTTTTATCCCAATCCCAGCCATGAGATAAACTTAAGAAGGATGTTAATAACAATAAAACTGTTAATTGAGTTGTAAATGCTTTAGTCGATGCAACACCAATTTCAGGGCCTGCTCGCGTTATTAAGACAAAATCAGACTCCCGCACCATAGTGCTTCCATAAACATTACAAATCGTTAATGTAGCGGCATAGTTTTCAGTTTTAGCTTGCCTTAGTGCTTCTAATGTGTCCGCTGTTTCTCCTGACTGAGATATAGCAATAAATAACGTTTCTGGATAGATAATATGTGGCCGATAACGAAACTCACTGGCAATATCTACCTGACAAGGAATACCCACCCATCGCTCTAGCCAGAAAGCAGCAATCAAACCTGCATGATAGCTCGTACCACATGCAACTATTTGTACATGTTTAATTCTACTAAAAAGTTGTATGGAATTAGAGCCGAAAATTTCATCCCAAACTTCTGATTGATTCATTAAACGACCTTCAAGAGCCGCATTAACCGCATTCGGTTGCTCAAAGATCTCTTTCTCCATAAAATGTCGGTAATTTCCTTTACTTACCACCTCCTTAGGCAAATCAATTAAATGCTTAGGACGATGAACTTCTTTACCATTACCATCATAGAAACTAACTTTTTCTGCGCTGACTTCAACAATATCGCCTTCATGTAAATAAATAAATTGTTGTGTAACTGGAAGCAAAGCTAGATGATCAGAAGCAATAAAATTTTCGCCATCACCTAAACCCACCATTAACGGACTGCCTTTACGTACAGCTATTAAGGATTGAGGTTTTTCCTGATAGAGAAAAACCACAGCAAAAGCACCTTCTAAACGGGCTACTGTTTTATGAAATGCATTTAAAAAGTTATTGTTATTTTTCAGTTCTTGACTCAATAAATGGGCAATAATTTCGGTATCGGTTTCAGATTCGAAGATGTAACCTGCTTTTGTTAGTTCTTGTTTTAAAGATAAATAATTTTCAATAATGCCATTATGAACTAATGCGATATTAGAACCTGAAATATGAGGATGAGCATTAGATTCATTCGGTTTACCATGGGTCGCCCAACGGGTGTGTGCAATACCAATATTACCCGATAAACACTCGGGTAATATCGTTTTCTCTAAGGTTTCAACTTTACCAACGGTTCGTCGACGTATTAAATGTTGCTTTGTATCTAATATGGCGATTCCAGCCGAATCATACCCCCGGTACTCAAGCCTTTTCAAACCTTCAAGAAGAATAGGAACAATATTGCGCTGTGTTATTCCTGCGACAATTCCACACATATTTATACCTTCACAATTTCATAAGCTTTTGCAATTAACTAAATACGAAATTTAAATTGAATTGACTCGATAATGATAAAAAGGATTATTATGGATTAAGTCATTATTTCTATCAATTCTTTATCGGTGATTAGCAAGTTTTAATGTCTTTATAATACCAAGGATTTAAATGATGAATATCAATAGTTTACTAAAACAAATAAATAAAAGGATCTCTCACTGTGCATTTTATGTTATGGCAAATCTGATAGAAACCTTGATCTATGCATCGAATGTGAACAATCCTTACCCTGGTTAAAAAATGTCTGTATTTATTGTTCTGCTTCTTTAGTTATTCCACAAACGGTTTGCGGGAGGTGTTTAAATAAGCCCTTCCCTTTCGATAAGCTATATGCATCTTTTTTTCTTATACAGAAACTATAAAAAAATGATTATTGGTCTTAAGTTTCAAAAACGTTTAATTTATGCTCATATTTTTGGAACATTTTTAGCTGAAAAAATAAGTTCACAATATCAAAATGAGAACTTACCAGATATAATTATCCCCGTTCCTTTGCATAGAAAAAGACTATATGAGCGTGGCTTTAATCAAGCGATAGAGTTAGCTCGTCCCATTTCAAAAAAATTAAATATACGTATTGGATATAAATGTTGCAAAAGAGTCAGAAACACCGTAGCCCAAAGTATGTTACCTGCAAATCAGCATTCAATTAATGTGAAAAATGCCTTTACTGCAAAGCAAAATATTAGGAAATTGCATATAACGCTACTCGATGATGTAATGACCACTGGCCATACGCTCATCGAGATAAGTCGCGCTTTATACGATGTGGGTGTAAAAAGAATAGATGCATGGTGTTGTGCCCGCACTTACTTAAGCGCGGATTAAGCCTTACTTCTATTATATTAAGGTATTGAATCTCTCTTAATACTGCTCTTCACGTTTGCTCACGGCCACGATGAAAACCACCGCCATTGCCGCCACTAGAACCACCCATGCCGCCACGTCTGCCGCTGCCGGCACCACGACGTACACCGCCAGCCCCGCCACCAGTACGACGCCCACCCGTTCCGCCTGAGCTAGAATCTGGTGGATTAGCTTCAGAAACTGTAATAGTACGCCTTTCATGGATACTACCATGTAAAGCTTCTATGGCTTCTTTCGCTTCTTCGGGAGTAGACATTTCAACAAAACCAAAGCCCTTGCTACGGCCACTATGGAAGTCTCGGATAACTTTAAAGAAGTTTACTGTCCCATAAGGTGTAAAAAGCTCTCTCAAGCCATCGTCATCAACGCTATAGCTTAAACCACCCACATACAATCTTTTATTCACGCAAAACCTCCAAAAGGCTAAAAAAGGCCACCTCCAAGATGTTAATCGTTTTCACGCTTATTAATCTGGGTATGGCAGAGATAAACTAAACGCAATCATAGTAACACAGGACAACCCTCTAGGGTATATAGGAGGCGAAGTTGGTAGTAAAAAAACCTCTATTCTAAAAAGCTACGTAACATCCAGGCATTTTTCTCATGGACTTCCATCCGGTCAGAAAGTAAATCTACAGAAACTTAATCATCAGCCCCCTCCTCCGTTTCAAATAGCAGCTCTCTAGCTAAGCGAGTCATTACTTCATTATCGTTTACTAATTGGCTAATCATGTCCTTAGCTTTTACTTTTCGAACGCCAATAACCTCTTTAATTTTGCTTAAGTTTTGCAAAATCTGCATAGCTTGCTGGAACATGAAAGCCTAATACTCGCACTCGTTTTGCGATTGTATCTCCCGCATTCCATAAATCAATATATTGCGTTTCAAATACGCTATGCAAAGGTTGAAACATAGGGCCAACTACATTCCAATGGAAATTATGTGTTTTTAAATATAACACAGAATTATTGGCTAATAATTTAACCAATCCGTCAGCGACCTTTTTTTGTTTTAGTTTCAACCAACCCAGTATTAGGTATTTCTTTCACAATAAATCTCCAAAAATTGAAATTTATATACAAAAGTTTCTCGAATATTTATAATTAATGCTACAAAATGGGCTTTAAATTTCTAGTGATAGAAGATTTAATAATAAGCCAATAATCCTGTTAAT
>CAYQIE010000065.1:0-14050 GCA_964417505.1 Rickettsiella sp.
ATATACTCGATTAGAGAGATTACAGGGTCAGTTTTATAGACGTTTTACCTTGCCCGATACAGCGGATGCTACTAAAATAAAAGCACGAAGTAAAAATGGGTTGGGTACGTTTATTAATCAAATAACTTGCAGGGAGTTCAAATGTGGGATTTAAAGTTTTTTGAAGTTAATTTTAATGCCTATCTAAATATCCAAAAATCTGAGAAACCAGATTTAAATTCTATAGATAAAAATTAATTAGAAACGATTGCTCAGAGCTTAAAAAACAGCAACTGGGAGGAAAAGGATCCATGCATTTGATTAGTATATGTCTCAGACCCCTATGTTCAGCTAGAGACATATCTTTATGAAAGGAAGAATTTAATAAAATTTACCCGCATTAAGGGGTAAATTTAATCTATATTTACCAATTTTAATTATATCTTTTGATAAAGCGGTCAACTTTGAGCAGATCAAGCTTTTTCTAATTCAATTAAGCTTAAAACTTCACTTTCAGTTAAATTAGTTATTTCTTGAATGTATTGGGTTGATCGGCCTTTAGCTATAGTTTTGTGGCTAATAAAATGGCATTATTACTTATAACCTCTTCTCGGCCTTACTGTATGCCTTCTTGTTTTAACTGTTGTGCTAAAGTCATTATATTTTTAAGTTGTTTTGGTTTAAGCTTAAGCTTTTTCTAACTAATTTTATAACTTTACTTCCAGATAAATTAGTCAGGTCATGAATATATTGAATCGATCGGTCTTGAGCAATAAGCTTTTTAGCTATTGCCATGACATCCCCATACAATTGCCCAACTTGACCTAAAACCACTCTTAGGTTTGGTGGGAGAATTGTTTAAGGTAATGATCAATCACTTCAGCTAAAGTATGTTTAGCTGAAGTGGTTTTAAAGTGCCTACCTTTCACGTAAAGACGATTCTGTTTGTTTAACCCATACACGTGCATCCATTAATCGATGGAAACTAGCCATTTGAGTAGGATAAACCTTTAAGTCTAACTTTAACTTGGAAACTAGCTTTTCCCCGTTGGGTGATTCTTTTTTCTATATTGGCCATTTCCTTGATCTTATTAGATACTTATAAATTACAATAAGTTTAAAATAACCACAACTATTAATAAATAATAAACTAGATAAAACTAAAATTTGAAAGTTAAAAAGATGATCTGTTTGGATTTGTTGTTATGTATTTTTCTTGTGTGCCCCGTAAGTGCTCCATAAGTAAAATATTTTAGTGGTAAGATTGGCTAAGTCTTTAATTTACCTGGCGGGCCGTGATGGAATCAAACCATCACCAATAGATTAAAAGGCATAAACTTTAAATGTAACTTATTGATAAAACAACATTATTAATCATGGCGATCATTATAACTTATATAATAATCTATAGCAAAATCCAACTCTATCCCGTAAAGTCCCACATGGAGGTATGAGTTCATACATAAAAATAATTTAACATCCCAATCGTTTTAACAAAATTTCTTCTCTTTTAATTTCATTATTCAAAAATTTTAGTTTTGTCATTTCTCTTACTTTTTTCAAAGGAACGGCGTATTGATACATTGAAATATCTCTTTTTGTATTTTGAGATATAATAAATGCTGCATAACTTACACTCTTGCTTGTAGGCTTAAAAATAACTTTAAAATAATCTGTAGGTATAACTAAGTTAGTCTTTTTAGGTAAAGTACACATATGTACTTAATGTTGATAAATTGGACCAGTGACCACATAGATAGTCGAACCATCTGAGGTTAGACGTCACACAGCTTTCTCCAATTTTAGCCATGCACCTCAATTTAATGGCGCTTTTTCAGGAGTGATATTGGATAAATAATTTGTTCTTTCCCAATAAGGGCTAATTAGAAAAGCTATTTAAAGGTGCCTGATGTCCTCTGTCGTAATCACATACTTTAGCTGCCTCTTCTAATCTTTAGGTGAAAGTGTATAAGCTGACGGAATAAGAGAGTCTTTTTTCCAATCTCTGCTTCTTGGTGGCCCATTTAAATTATCTTTAGCGACCACATAGGCTAGCCAATCAGCAAATTTAGTCTTACGATTAGAACTAAGGATGTAAATTTGATGATTTACTAAAAAATTATTCTTGGGTGTACCTGTAGGACATCTATTTAGAAAACAGATTTCATTTTTCGCAATAGTTTTTCTTTTTATAATAGGTTTTTTTCTATAAGAGGTTCTATTCTAATTATATGCGCTATTTTTGGTGACTTATAATTCCCAGTTACACAACTTGACAATAAAAAGGTTGACATTAGTAATAACGTGGCGATTTAAAAAAACGAATTGTATTTTTTCTTCATAAGGCACTTAAAAATGTGATTTTGTACGATTGCAAAGTTGATGTTTTCTAATAATATTAAACTTATTTGATAAATTTTTTCCTCTAGGCTATTTTTAAACCCAGCCATGTAAAAAAATGTGTAGCATTCTTAGACATTAATAATCTCATTTTAAATTTTTGTAGCACCTTGAATCTTATCATATTTAAAAAATTAGACTTCAAAATTGATAATGTCTTGTTCAGAAAGCAGAGTCGCTTTTTTTCAAAGAAATCTCTATACAATACCCATTACTAGTATGCTCTTAGCATAGCAATACCAAAATCCTTTTCTCATCCTTGCTGTAAGCCTTCTTGTTTTAACTGTTGTGCCAACTCAAACACGCCTTCAGGAAACGTTTACGTACTTCTGAGGTTAGTTTTAAAGATCAACAGACTTACTTGGACATAAACTCTTTATTTTCTTGATCGAGATTCTTGGTTTTTTTCACAATAACGCCCAACGGTTTATTTAATTTAATTTTATAAATCAGAAAACTTAGCATTTCTTCTGTCGAAAAAGAACAAAAAAATAAGTTTGTATGGGATTGTTTAGAGAAACTTTATTTTGTATAGTCTATTGATTTAAGGAAAGCAGTAATATTATGAATTTGGCGGATTAGATAAGCAGGAATTGGATAAACCTTTTACTCTTCTATGTACAGGTATAAGTTTATATATCGAACGAAAAAAAGCAAACGATAGTTATATTGAAATAGCTTTCGCATGCATAGAAAAGATCCACAGTATTCCTACTATTTTGAAATATTTAAATTGTAGCGAACGTTTTGAGATTGATTTACAAGAGAAATACAATTCAGCAGAACAAGCTGTTGGCAAATTAACTGCTATTTTTACTAACTATTTTAAAACAGATAGCTTTCAAGAAGTTTTAGATTGTTTTAAGAATTTTTTAAATGATTCAAGCCATATCCAGAGAGATAATTATAAAGAAAAACATCAATTAATATATAATAATATTTACAAATATTTTCCGAAAAAAATACCAATAATTCTCCACAAATTGAAGCTTTGAAGAAAATAGATGAAGCTTTAAAGAAATAGAAAGACTTAAAGGTGCTTTAAGGTCTGGTCATATGCTCACAGGGAGTTTTTGTACATTCATATAAACGTACAGAAAGAAAAATTACAGCAAAATTTTGACAAAATTTTAGATATTTTGAATGAAGATATAAAATTATCCTTAAAAAAATAACTAAATATATAGAAACATATAAAAATGGTGGTTAACTTAAAAATATATTATTTTTAGTGTACGGTCGATATTGAAATTCCATTTGTATCACAATAATCAATAGGGTGAAATCCTTTTTCTATAATAGTAAGAACGGCTATAACCATAAGACTGAATAGGCTATCTTGAATTCTTTAATAGCCCTTCCCTATTTAATTACTTCATAATTTTGCGCTTAGCTTAAGGTAAGCGCAAAAGAAGCTCGTAACTATAAGAGTTTATGTTACTTGGACATATGATTGGACATATTACATTGCACTCTTCTCAATTTGAATAGTGCAACCTCATTCGTGCTGCTAATAAAGTTTGTGGTCTAAAAAATAACTTAGTGATTTTAAGCAGGAAAGAAAAATTACTAGCTCTTGCAAAAGTCCCGCAAGAGAATTTTGTGTGGGGTTTTCAAAAGTAGTATAAGTCTTTGATTTGACTGGTGGGCCGTGATGGAATCGAACCATCGACCAATAGATTAAAAGTCATATACTTTAAATGTAACTTATTGATAAAACAACGTATTTAATCGTAGCGATCATTACAAATTGTAGAACAATGTATAACAAATTCAAACTCTGTCCTGCAAAAGTCCCGCACGGGGTTTTACTATTTTTGTGGGGTATCGGAGGTCTAGCACAAAAAAACTTAATACAACAATCAAGTTAAATATAATTATAAAATCTTTTAATCCTTTTTAGGCTTAAAAATACGTTGTGCTCCAAGAGCTTTATTTAAGTTTGAGTAGATTTTTTTTCACCACTATTTTCAAAAGCAGCATCAATAAAAAGAATATCTTTATCAGTTGAATATTTATTTAATGGAAAATCCAATGGCATTTTTTGTTTGTCGCATTTTATGTATATAGCAAAAAAACCAATAAATAAAAGATAAAAATTTCTTTCCATAATTCTTATTTTTTTTCTAGGCCAAAAATGTATTAAATCTTCCAAATCAACAAAATGTTTGATTGTTATTAAGAAATATTTTTGATAGTCAAAATTTTTATTTAAAATTGCTTCTTCGGCATAATCTCGGTAGGTTCCTAAAATAGATTTATTACAATGTGTCTGTGATGAAATTGAAGCTCTCCACAAAATTGAAATAAAAAAAGATCAATTTTTCTATAGTCAGCTTTATTTTTTAAACTATATACCCATCTTTTCACTTCAATGATTGTTGATTCTAAGGTATCTTTTCTTCTAGGCTAAAATAAAGTTTCACATGCAAAATCATCAAATTTACCAATCACATCATTATCACATTTAGCGTATAGAATATTTGAGTCATATGTACCAATACGGGACTTTATTGGATAAGGAAAAGGTGGGGAACAACATAAGTAATGCTCTTTAAATAAAAATTGTGGTATTATGTGCGCTTTGATTAGTTTTTTATGCTCTCCGCAAAGGTTACACTTTCCAATTTTAGAATTCTTTGACATTTTCTATAACCCATGAGATGAGTAGGCTATTTTGAATTTATTTAGATACACTTATTCTATTGCTTTATAATTTTGGAGTCTAGCTCGGGGTTAAGCGAGTAAGGAGTAATAATTTAAAACTTAATGCTTATCCACCAAATCCATTACTTCTTTTTTTAAAGGCAAGCCGGTCAACTTTTGAATAGATCAAGCTTTTTCTAATTCAACTAATTTTATAACTCCACTTTCAGATAAATTAGTCAGGTCCTGAATATATTGAATCGATAGGCCTTGAGCTATAAGTAAGCTTTTTAGCTATTGCCATGGCATTAAGGTGGATGCCTTCTTCTCGGCCTTGCTGGTAGACCTTGTTGTAAGCCTTCTTCCTTACTTAGTCTTTTGATGCTTGTTATATAACTCACTTTATTTTCCTCCTCCAACTCATGGATTTTGGCTTTATACCTTAACTCCAGTCCTTTTGGTAATTTTATAGACCAGTCTATCATTTTGTAAAGTGATAATAGCATCTTTTTTCAACCCTTTTTGATATAACTGACGAGTTATTGAGAACTTCTTTTCAAATCTTAGTAAAGGCTTACCCCTAGTCTCTTGAGCGGGTAATTGGGAGGCTATAACTATCCCTAAAGGATTTTTATGAAAAAAAATATTTTGTACTCTACCCTTAAAATCAATTATTTTTTGGGTAAAAAATTAAAAATAATTATATTGTGATTCCATATGGAAAAATTATAACATTTAAGGCGCCACTTAATATCCTCGTCGGTTAAAATTGCTAAAGTTAAAATCGGTAGTTTATATTTGTCTATAGTCAGTAATAATAGTGAAATAATCTTTCTTTAAAATTCTCTTCTTTACGTCCCTGCACCTCAACATGAAAAAAATAATCTGAACTTTATTATCTATCGTTTTAACTTTGATTAATTTATCAACAAACTTTTTTCCTTGCATTTTTTCAGAAGTTATAGCTTGCAGCTCAGAATCGAGGAGCACATAAGGTTCAAACCAATCGACCATTAGTTATAGAACGTTATATAAAAACTCCATGCATTCTTTGAAATATACACCGAGGAAATCTTTCCAAGTAGAATCATTTTCAGATCTTAATTCGTTAGACATTTTTAATTATTCCTTCTTCTTATTTTGATAAGAGAAGCTTATCGTAACATATCCTAATCCTAAATGGTAATAATCAATCAATATTTTGAATATAAATTGTCTTTTTTATGAATTTATTTTAGTTAAGGTATTTTTTTATTCTCTTTTTAAACTTTGAGAATAAACTAATATTTTGCTAACTCTTGAAATACACTGATATATTTTTTTAAGCATTTTTTTGTAGCTTTTTCTACCTCAGATTTTGATGCATAAATTATTTTTACATTAGTTTGCTTTTTTCGTTTAAATTTTTTTTCTTTCTCATATTATATTTTTTTCTTCGCTGACTTTAAATGCTTTTTTTCGTTGTCAATAATTAATATTGTACCAAGCCCTATTACAATAGAAGCTATAATAATTGGCAAAAAGGATAAAAAAACTTTCATTGTTTATTTCCCCAATCCTATATATAAAGATATTGTACCTGCCATTGTTAGGGAGGCGGAAGTTAAAGACATAGTCCAGAAATCTATTCCTACATAATGGTTTATAAACACTCTCACTACCTCAGCTGTAATGAAGTTTATTCTATTTTTCTAAAATCTTCTTTTAGAGCTTTTAAATCAATTGACCTTTCAAGACCCTCTAATAAAATAAATATCCCATATATTTATTTTTAGTAAAAAATTATATACTTATAGTAGCATTTTATCATGATAGCATTCATAGAGGAAACTAAAGTGAATCATAGTAAAGACGGCGAAAAAGCAACTATAGTTGTACGAATGCCAAAAGAAACAGCAAATAAACTTAAATGGATTTCATACAATATGAATATAAGTGTAGCTGAGCTCTGCCGCCAAGGTATAGACAAAATTATTAAAGAAAATTACAAAAAATTTCCTAATCCCCCCTTGACATATCATGATAGCATCATAGCATAGAAACTATAGCAATAAAAATGCTATACATAGCGTCCCCCAAGGTGATCAGGCCTCAGGGACAAACACAACCAACTATTGGAGAGTTAGTTATGACCGCAGACGTCAGTTTAGAGCAATTCGTCCATCTAAAACAACCCGCAAGTGATTATCTATCACAAGCTTATGAAATTTCTTACCAACTCAACGATTTAATAAGCGCATTTAAAGAGCTTCCCCTTCTTATTCAAAAATATACAAGATCCTCACACACTCTACTCGATAGAGGGCAAATACCCGTTAAAGATCTCGAGGATTTAAATATTTGTCAAATACAAGTTATTAAATATCTACGGCTTGCAGCTATTAAAGATATTGAAGCCTTTAAAGGTTTTGCGATCTATTCAAAAGCTTTTGAGGTATTAGAAAAAAAGGAGGTAACTCATGCTTAATTTAAAAAAACCACTACTACATGGTGTAATTGGAAAATTTGGTGATACAAACCATGCTACAGCAATGGAATATAAATATGATCCAAAAAATATCCACTTTGGGATGATTTCGAATCTTTGGTATAACAAGCCGTAGTTATTCAAAAAGTTACACAATATTGTGGTTTGAAAAAAGAAATGAAACGGGCTTTCGCTATTGCTGCCTTACGTGAAAATAAAACCTTAGCGATTGATGCTGAGTTTGAAGGTTTTAATCAAGTATTAGCCAATGTCTTTGAAAAAAGAGGTTCACCCCGATAGTTTACAAAAACTTTATCAATATCTTGTCCGGATTATGATTGAAGGCAATAGTCATTCCGACGCACAAGTCGCCTATTGCATTGATAGCGCCTTATAAAAAGAATAAGACAAACAAGCTCATTATGCTGCTGAAGAAGATCAAAATAGAGGAGGTTTATATGATGAAAATTATAGCTTCTGAGAAAAAAATTAAGTCAGATATCTATGATATCTCTCTGAGGATTACTATCGAGACCTAGGTATCAGTCGTAGTGGTTTGATGGAGCTTAAACGTTATCCTTATCACTATTGGTATAAGTATTTAAACCCATATTATCAACCTGAAGAGCTTACACCTACCCTTTTTTAGGTAGCTTCTTTCATACCTTAGTATTAGAACCTCATTTGTTGAAAGAACGGTTTTTTATTAATCCAGAAGCAGAAAGACTTGATGAAGAGAAAAAATACGATAAAGAGAGGAAAAAAGAACTTAAAGATAAAAAAGATAAAATTAAAGAGGAGAAAAAACAGGCTAAAGAGAATGGGAAAATAATTATTTCACAAAAGGAAGCAGAAAAAGCTTATGAAATGCTTGAAAGTTTAAAGAAAAAGGATAATGGAACGCTTTTTGAATTGATTAAAAATTCAAAGAAAGATAGCAAAATAGAGCCATCTTTATATTGGAACAAGAAAGATACAGGTATTTTGTGTAAATGCCTTCCTGATTTACTTTATCCTAGTCTCGTCATTGATATAAAAACCACGATCAATGCTTCTCCTTGGACTTTTCCTAAAGTGGTTTATGATAAAGGCTATCATATTCAAGCAGCTATGATTCAACAAGCATTACTGTCTATTAAAAAGCTTATTGTAACTAAATTTCGGTTTATTGTGATTGAAAATTTAAAACCTTATGTTGTTACTAATCCAGCCTTTAGTCAATATGCTCTCAAAGCAGGACTAAAAGAGTTTAAGACACTCCTATCTAAATATAAGCACTGTTTAGAACAAATAATTGGCCTGCTTATGAAGCACAAGAAATTTCATTATCTAAATACGCATTTAATTAGGAGAATAAATTATGTTACCCCCAAGCAAACGCTACGAATGTACTTCCCCAACCCTGGGAAGATGCCATGAATTATGCATAAGCGATTGCGAAAAGTAATTTTTGTCCTAAGGATTACCATTATAAACTAGATGATATATTAGTCGCTATACAAATGGGTTTAGAAATAGGGTTAAAACCCATGCAAACCCTACAGAACATTGCCGTGATTAATAACCGCCCTTGTTTATGGGGAAATGGTGCTTTAGCTGTCATACAAACATCGGGGCAATTAGAAGATATTGATGAAACGCTAGAGGGCGATCTCGAAAAAGATGCCATAGCAACCTGCATTGTTAAACGTAAAGGGATGAAATCAGCCATAAAAAGAACCTTTAGTATCGCTGAAGCGCGTAAAGCAAGACTATTGAGTAAGCCTGGCTTTTGCAAGACTATCGAGGCCGTATGTTACAGATGCGAGCTAGAGGCTTTGCTTTGCGAGATGGTTTTGCAGATATTCTTAAAAGATTAAACATTCTAGAGGAAGTCGAAGATATTCCAAAAGAAAAAGAAATTATCGCTCCTAGGAATAACGGACAAACTTTAATTGCAGAATTAGAACAGCAACTCCAATCAGAAAAAGTTTCTGTCATGGAAATCAACCAAAAAATTAATGCAGCTGAAACTCCTGAAGAACTCAATTTACTCACACAAGAAATCAAGAACGGAGACTACTCCGAAATCGATAAATCCGAAATGAGGATAGTTTTTAAACAGAAAAAACCTCTTTTAAAAAACAATGAGGAAAACTATGAAAACCAATAATTCAGCTTTTAGCCAATATGATAACACACACATAGTCTATAAACCAACTATAGCAACACATTAACAGCACGAACTGAGTTGCACTCTAAAGATTTTTTAACTCAGACGAGCAATAAATTGGATGATTTTTTGTTTAAGGTCGATCAACCTAATACTAATAATAGTAAACCAGTGATACAAATTAATTTTAGAAATAAACCGAAAGAAGAAAAAAAATTTCACAGCGATTTACCCTTTAAAAAATATTATAATAAGAATAATCATTTTATTCGGCCGGAATCTGTTCCGTAGGAGAAATTTAAAAAACTTTTAAAAAATATTCTATTACGAATAAAAATTATTCGGAAATACCGATATCACCCTATAAAAATTCGTTAGGTAGTAGTTTTTCCAGATCAAAAAATAAAATTGAAAATAATTTTTTTAAAAAAACTTTTTAATAAATAACAAAGATATTATGAAAATAGAACAGTTAGAAAATGGTTATCATTAGAAAAAATCTAATTCACAAAAATTGAAGCAACTTTCTACTGTACATGCATTACCTCGTTACAATGAAACAATTGTCTTTCTGGAATTAGTTGCTAGAAAATTCTTACGAAATTCTAGAGTTTCTAGATTTAGCCGTAAGATGACCCAAATTTCTAAAAAAATTGAATATGAAATAGAAAAATCTAATTTTACTATGAATTAAAAATTCGATTCGAGGTAATTTGTAAAATTATTTATTTATGATCTGTAATGCCAACTCAAAAAAAATGGGCAAATTATTAGTTCCATTAAATTTTTTCAAAATAGTCAACCCTAAGAACCTTGGTGCTCTAATTTTTTGTCAACTAAGAGTTGACAGGATAGGGTACTGCGGTAAAATGCACAGCACGGGGCTATAGCTCAGCTGGGAGAGCGCTTGCATGGCATGTAAGAGGTCAGCGGTTCGACCCCGCTTAGCTCCACCAATCACTTCCACTTTAATTCTAATATTTTCTGAATAGATGGTTATAACTTTAAAACCCATAAACTATTTATTTAGGCTAATGCTCTGTTTAGTTTCGATGAAAGTCTACGTCACTCATCGTAAAAAATCTTTCAATAGGGTATGGATAAGCTTGATATTAACTAACATAAGGAAATGCTGACTATAAATCATCGATTAGGTTTGCTAAATCTATATCAAATGGCCGCCCTACGATGTTATCAAGTTAACTAAAAATTGTTTAAAAATTTATGCTTTTTGATATTTTTTTTATTCTCTAACAAAAAAAATTTGAATAACAGGTTATTTTAATTAATTCTTAAGTTTTAAATGATAATATAGCTTAAAAGCAGCATTTTTAAATAAATGCTTAGCCTAAAGCTCTGAACGATAGCAATAAAACTAAAAGAAACTCCTGGAGGTTATTATGCTGTATTCTAAAAAAATTGAAGGTGATTTTAGAGCATTGGCAAGAGACGTTTTTAATCAAGCTATGTCTTATTGTCAAACACCGGAAGAAATAAATTCCTTTTGTCATTTGTTAGACGCTTTACTCAAAAAAGACATTAATTATCAGGATACAGCATCAATAGAAAATTGCGCTCAATCCACTAACACAGAAAATTTTTATGCAAATCCTTCAATTAAAACACAAATAGCCCATCTGTTAGAGTTAGTTAGTCATGAAGGTTTCGAGGTTTATGTGACTAACGACATTATTAATTTTCACAATTCTGGACTAATGGCCTTTACATCCAGTAGAAGTACGTCTGATAAAGCTGAAGTGCTCGCTGAAGCTAAAACCGAATTTATAGCTGTTTTAAAGAATGAATTTCAAAATCAATTGACAAGAATATTTAATTTATCACATGACCAGAAATTAGAAAAAATCAATGATATATTTCAAGATAAAAAACAAACTCAAATAAATCAATAGGATATGAAAAATAGACAGCCTCCAGCGCAAAATTCTGAAGCACACGTAGAATCGGAACGGGAAATTCTTAGAAGAATGGAAAGAGAATTTCAACAACAGAATCGTCATCGGCCTGTTTTTTAGGGTAAGTTCTTCTATGTCATGAAACAATACGCTTTGGCGGTTACCCATTGACAAATGCGGGTCATGAGGAAGTCATACTCGTTGAAGAAACTGTCATTCCTCCTCAAATAGAAACCCTTCCAGTAGCAGAAAATACCGTACAAAATGTGCAACTACTGATCCAGTTATCCCTATTGAAAACGCTAATCAAACTAGAAACAGGAGTTTAACGAGGAGGGCACAATTTTTTTCAGAAAGAACTTCCCAGCATCCATCTGATTCAGAAAATAATGAAGAAGTGAGACCCATTGTTCCTAAAAACGGGTAAAATTTAGAAAAATTAAGCGTGGCTATTTGATGAAGGGGTTCCTTAACATGTAGCATTTTGAACAGAAATGCATTATAAATTGTTAAAGTTTTTACGGATCGAATTAAAGCTTATTTTTAGCCAATCTACATTATTCTCAAAAAAGTTGCTGAGGTTTTTTTGAAGAAAAATCGATTGTTGACAACGTGGATTTTAAGCGAGCGATCCCTTTATTTTAAATTTCCTTCTTGTGTATTAGTCTCAATTTAAGCATATTACTTTAATAATAGCTAAAGCGAATAATAAACAATCAACACATCCAACCGATAAAAACCCACGTTTTAATGCAGTGATTCATGGTTGTTATGATGCGCATCAGATGGTTTGGTCGAATAAATTTACCCCCTCATCAAATAATCGCTTTTTTTGGCGATAATATCCAAGATTTTCCAAGCTTAAAACAAGCGACTGTGTATGCCTTAGCAGATACTGCACCCGTCTATAATAAGTTTACTCAAGGTTATTTTATTTTACCTAACCCTTTATATGGTAGTTGGCAAGCAAATCTTTATAAATAGCGTATCCATAGGAGTTTTGCGGAAAAATTTTCCGAAAAACTTGGGGTGTTATTGTTTGAAGAATGCTAAAAGATCCTGATTAATTTGGTTTTTAATGTTGAGTAAAAACCATGAGGTGCACCGGGGTAAATTTTTAATATGGAATCCTTGACTAACTTTGCTGTAAGCATGGCAGAACTTGCAAGCGGTACAATTTGATCCTCGTCGCCATGCATGATCAAAGTGGGTATATCAAATTTCTTTAGATCGTTGGTGAAATCGCTTTCGGAAAATGCTTTGATGCAATCAAAAACTGCATTGAAACCGGCTTGCATCCCTTGTAACCAGAAAGTATCCCTCAGACCCTAGAAACTTTGGCGCTTGGTCGATTCGCCCCATAGAAGGGAGCAGAAAAATCTTTAAAGTATTGTGAGCGAACCGTTAATACATTTTGACGAATTTCATCAAATACCTTCATTTCCAGTCCATGAGGATTCGTTGGCGTTTTTTTACATAAATGGCGGCGCTACTGCACCAATCAGCACAGCTTTTACGACTCTTTTTGTTCTATGTCGACCGATATAGCGCGCTATTTCACCGCCCCCGGTATAGAATGACCGACATGAATGACCTTCTTAAGATCAAGTTCCGCGACTAACTTGGCTAGATCATCCGCATAACTATCCATATCATTACCCTGCCAGGCCTGCGTGGAACAACCATGACCGCGACGATCATGGACAATACAACGATAACCCTACTCTGATAGAAATAACATTTGATCTTCAAAGGCGCCGGCGTTGAGTGGCCAACCATGACTGAAAACCACGGCTTGCCCTTTACCCCAATCTTTATAGTAAAGTTTGATGTCAGCGTTATTTTCTTTTCCAACTTTAATGTAACTCATACGAATTCCTTTTATTCAATGACCTGAGCGATGCGGGCTGCACGTGTAGCGGCATGGGGTTGAATTGAATTTTTTGCCATACAATCCGTATAAGACTGAGTACATTGATCAAAGATTTGCTGGGCTTTATATGGACATAGGTTTTGACTAACTGCTGAACAAATTTTTTGCTACTTATTTCAAAATGTTGAAAATCTATGGAGTAATTCCAGTAGCCACTCCATCCAATAAATCCGTTTTCAGCAAAGATATCAATAACATCTCATGCCATGCCATTCCGAAATTCTTTTTTATTTTTTAGGTCGGTAATTTAAACGATTGAGTGCTTGTTTTGCAGAGAGGGTAGGTAAAATAGTGGCATGGCCTTGATCGTCAAATGAAATATAGAGATTTTGTAATGGATAATATCATCGCAACACCATAAGCATGTAAAGACCAATCAGATCCCCCCCGTTATAGACCGGCCATTAAAAGCGGAAGTATTTATTGTCATTCATCGATGCGTTATTCTTACCATGATATTCTTCCTAATCAAGGCTTAAAAGTCCATTTGCGTGGTTATGGTTGGGTAAACGTATTCAAGTTTGTAGCTAAAAACGGCTGCATTGATTATATCGCGACCA
>CAYQIE010000066.1:0-30571 GCA_964417505.1 Rickettsiella sp.
TCTTTTGTATACTTAAATTCGGATACCTTCTTTCCTTTTTAGCCTTTTCTCTTCCCCCTCTAGTTTAAATCCTTATATAGCAGAGCGAAACTTTTGGTGGATAAAGACCGCATGACTGCATTATCGCCGATAGCATATTTCTTTCTAAATAAGCTATAGCCATGCAATATTTTACTAGGGATCTGGACCATGTTTTTCTCCACATCAATACTTACTGCAAATAAATATTTAATTTGAGTCTAGTTTATTATAAAAAGAACGAAAGATTATTCACATCTTTGTATATTTAGCATCGCGACGCAATAATACGCTCCTTTAAGAAAATGGCGTCCCCAAGGGGAGTCGAACCCCTGTTATCGCCGTGAAAGGGCGGTGTCCTAGGCCTCTAGACGATGGGGACCTGCGGTTTTAAGGTCCGCTATTTTGGCTGCGCTTGGCTAGAATGTCAATGTCTAAAATATACTCTTCGCACTTGAATTTTTATCTGCGTTGCCGCCTAACCAGCTATCTCATGTATATTAATATACTCCGGCTGCTTCTTCTCCATGGCGACTTGCTAAAAAATCCAATGGCTTTGTGTATAATTACAGAAAGTCATTTTTTTACAAAAGCTAATTTTACACGGTATATTTAAGCTTAAATTACTTTTAGTAGGACAATTATGTCGAACCAAACCATAAACTTAAACGATACACTCTATCAATATATGTTATCAGTATCCTTGCGTGAACCTGACATTTTAAGGTCGTTAAGAGAAACAACGCTAAAACTATCCTCACATAGCATGCAAATTGCACCTGAGCAAGGGCAATTGATGGCATTCCTGGTCGAACTAATCGGTGCCGAAAAAACATTGGAAATTGGGGTTTATACGGGATATAGCTCTTTAGCTGTTGCTTTAGCTTTGCCAGAAACTGGAAAAATCATTGTGTGCGATATTAATACCGAAACTAGCGATATAGCAAGATTTTTGGTAAAAAGCCGGTATAGCATATAAAATTGACCTGAAATTAGCACCCGCAATAGAAACTCTTGACAGTTTAATTAAACAAAATCACTCGAATAGTTTTGACTTCATCTTTATTGATGCAGATAAAAACAATTATTTAAACTATTATGAGCGTTCCCTAACATTGCTTCGACCGAGTGGTCTGATGTTAGTCGATAATGTCCTTTGGAGTGGCCGCGTCGCTGATAGACACAATCATGACAAACAAACCCAAGCCATTCGGAAATTCAATCGGGGCTCACTTTAATAAGAAAAAACGTTAACTCTTTGACTCAAGCCTAACATTTATATGGTTGCAATGTCTCCTTTTTGTTCTAACCATATTTTTCGATCGCTAGATCGTTTTTTTGCTAATAACATATCCATTAAAGAAAAGGCTTTTTGTTCATTATCTATTGTAAGTTGAACTAGCCTTCGCGTATCGGGAGCCATGGTTGTCTCGCGTAATTGCATAGGGTTCATTTCACCTAAGCCTTTAAATCGCTGTATACTTATTTTTCCTTTTTTACCTTCTGTATTTAACCTTTCTAAAATACCTTGCTTTTCTTCATCATCCAAAGCATAAAAAACTTCTTTACCGATATCTATACGATAAAGCGGTGGCATAGCAATATAAATATGACCCCTTTCGATTAAGGATCGAAAATGTTTTAAAAACAAACCACATAGTAATGTAGCAATATGCAAACCATCAGAGTCCGCATCTGCTAATACACAAATTTTCCCATAACGTAAGCCTGATACATCATTAGACCCAGGATCAACACCTAAAGCCGTGGCGATATCGTGAATTTCTTGCGAACTTAATACTTGATTACTAGCTACTTCCCAGGAGTTTAATATTTTTCCACGCAAAGGCATAATCGCTTGAAATTCTCTATCTCGAGCTTGCTTTGCCGAGCCGCCCGCTGAATCACCTTCAACTAAAAATAATTCTGTGAGGCTTAAATCTGTCTCCTTACAGTCAGCTAATTTCCCTGGCAATACCGCCCCACTTAAAACCTTCTTTCTTGCAATTTGCTTACTGACACGTAACCGTTTTTGTGCATTCGCTATCATTAATTCTGCTAAACTTTCTGCTTCAGAAATATGTTGATTGAGCCACAAACTAAATGCATCTTTTATAACACCTGAAACGAAGGCAGCAGACTGACGTGAAGTAAGTTTTTCTTTAGTTTGTCCAGAAAACTGAGGTTCTAATAATTTTATAGACAATACATAATTACATCCATCCCAAACATCTTCTGGTGCTAATTTTAAACCGCGGGGCAATAAATTGCGTAATTCACAAAATTCTCTCATCGCCTCAAGCAAGCCAGTACGTAAACCATTTACATGTGTTCCACCTTGAATAGTTGGAACTAAATTGACGTAACTTTCCACCAACCCTTCTCCCGTTTCTAAAAGCCAGCATAAAGCCCAATCAACCTCCTCTGTTTCTGCTGAAAAATGCCCATGAAAAGGTTCAGTAGGTAAACATGTGTACTGACTTAAACTATCCTTTAAATAGCTGACTACACCTTCTTCATAAAACCATTCCTCTTTTTTATTGTTTTGCTTATCTGTAAAGCTAACATGCAAACCTGGACAAAGAACGGCTTTTGCACGCAAGCTATGTTTTAGGCGATTGACAGAAAATTTTTCGGTATCAAAGTAATGCTTATCTGGCCAAAAGCGTAACGAAGTCCCTGTTACCGCCTGATCAGCTTTACCGAGTTTTTTTAAATTAGATTTTTTATTCCCATGTTCAAACTGAATTTGATATATAAATCCATCGCGCCTAATTGTAATTTCTAAATGACTCGATAAAGCATTTACTACGGATACTCCCACCCCATGTAAGCCACCTGAATAACGATAATTTTTATGATTAAATTTACCACCCGCATGAAGTCTTGTCAGAATAAGCTCCACACCTGTTACTTTCTCTTCAGGATGAATATCTACAGGCATTCCACGACCATCATCACTTACTTCTAAAGAATTATCCGAATATAACACCACATCGATATGTCGTGCATAGCCCGCCAATGCTTCATCAACACTATTATCAATAACTTCTTGCGCCAAATGATTAGGCCGAGAGGTGTCGGTATACATACCGGGTCGTCGTTTTACCGGATCGAGGCCGCTTAAAACTTCGATTGCTTCAGCAGTATATTTTTTTGAAGAGGATTTAGATTTCATAATTTAGTAATTACTAGCTTTTTAAAAATTCGGCTCTGACAATTTGCTCATTAAGTTGCAGCCATTGTAATGCAATAATCGTCGAACTATTATTAATTTTTCCTTGATTGAGTAAATCAAAAGCAGATTTTAAACTTAAAACATGCAACCGAATATCTTCGCCTTCTTCAGCCACTCCATGAATCTCTCGAGCTAATTTGGCATTAATTTTCCCACAAAAGAGATACATCCGTTCAGAACTTCCACCTGGACTCACCCAATATTGATAAATTGGAAATAAATTTGTTATTTCTAAACCACTTTCTTCTTGTGTTTCTCGTCGCGCTACTTGTTCTAAACTTTCGTCTTTCTTAATGACACCCGCTACAATTTCCATCAACCATGGATTTTTGGCTTTATTAACAATTCCTACTCGAAACTGCTCAATTAGAACCAGCTCATCATTATTCGCATCAAACAACAAAACTCCCACAGCTTCACCCCGCTCAAAGACCTCTCTAAGGTATGGCTGGCTCCAACCACCATTAAATAGACGAAATTGGACCTTCCATTGTTCTATCTGAAAATGTCCTTGATAAACAATTTGCTGCTCTAAAATTTTGACATCTGAATCGTCGAAATGAGAATTCATAGGGCTATATCTCAATTATGAAATCTGGCATAATAAGCCATATTATATCTAGAAAAACCTAGATTTTTGCTCTTTTTAATACAAAAAAATAATGAGACTATTCAACTTTTTTACTCCTAGGTCTACCTGGAAGCTGAGTAATTACTTTAAATTAGTATTAAGTATTTATTTGTTTTTTACGCCTTTTACAGCTACTTCTGCTACAGATTTAATCGATATTTATAAGGCTGCTTTAAATAGTGACCCTATCTATCAGGCGGTTGTATCGACCCGATTAGCGCAACGCGAAGCGATACCTCATAGTGTAGCTGCTCTTTTACCTAATATCTCAGCCCAGGCTAACATTTCTAATAATTATCAAAACATCACGCAACCTCCTAGTACCGGTCAGCCTAATGGAATAAGTAACTTCCAGTCTCAAGGATACAATATCTCGATTAGGCAACCCTTAATTAATGTCAATGATTGGATAGCTATAAAACAAGCTCAAAATACTGGTAAGCAAGCTGATTTAACTTTGGCTGCAGCGGCACAAGATTTGATTTTCCGTGTAGCATCTGCCTATTTTAATGTTTTATCTGCTCAGGATACTCTTAAACTCACCCGATCAGAAAAAGTTGCTGATAGTAAGCAATTAAATCAAGCTCAGAAACATGTTCAAGTAGGTTTAGATGCCTTGACGAGTGTTTATGAAGCAAAGGCAGCCTATGATAAGTCATTCGCTAAAGAAATAAGCGCAGAAAATACTTTACTTAATAATCAAGAAGCATTACGCCAATTAACAGGACAAAATTATTCCTCTATAAAATCATTTGCAAAAAATATACCATTACAAACCCCTCAACCCAAAAATATTGAAGCTTGGATTAATGCAGCTATTCAAAATAATCTGAAATTAATGGCTGCTCGCTATGGTGTCGAAATATCAAGAGAAAAAATAAAGATGCAAGCTTCTGGACATCTACCCAGCTTAAGTTTAATAGGTAATTATGTAAAAACGGATGCCTTTAATAATGCTCCAAGCACATTTAATAAAAATGGCGGCACTTTAGGTTTGGAATTAGATGTTCCACTCTTTTCCGGCGGTGCAGTTTCTTCTAAAACTCGTCAAGCACAATATGATTTTCAAACTGCTGCTGCTAATTTAGATAATACTTATCGTATACTTATCATTAAGACCAGACAAAAATATAATGATGTACTTGCCGATATCAGTAAAATCAAAGCTGAACAGCAAGCCATCAAATCTGCTCAGCTTTCGCTAGATAGTACTGAAGAGAGCTATAAAGCAGGAACACGGACTATCGTTGATATCCTAATTGCACAACAAAATCTCTATGATGCAAAACGTACTGCGGCCAGTGATCAATATAATTACCTATTAGATACATTATTATTAAAGCAGGCCGCCGGTAGTTTGAAGCCAGATGATTTGGTTCAAATTAATCATTTGCTTATAGAGCATTAAACCGATGTCGCAAAAGTGAAAGCTTCATTTACCAGTGTTTCGGTTGTATTGGTTTGTTTTTACGAAAAACCCTCTAGGTTGCTTTATGGTGGCTAAATAATCTGTTCTGTTGATGCTACCATTAATCTGTTTATCATTTTTAGAGGCTTCTCTTATTACCCCATTAGACATAAAGCCTTTCTCAGATTGTTCTAATTCTGAATTTGTATTGGCTTTTAAAAATCCATTAATTCCATTTGTTAGATTTTTTTAGCACTTTCTTTTAATTCAGTATCTTTAATATACTCTTCAATTACATCCTGATGACTGATATTAGGCTGCTGTAGTTGTTTTTCTTTAAAAGAATTGATTATCTGCTCCCTATGTAGAACTAAGAATTTCAATAAATTTTGTTTTTCAACAGCATTATTTTACCCCCCGATACTCCATTTAAACGTTTTTCAGCCAACTTTAATAGCCAATCTATCCGTTCTCGTTCTTGCCATTGTTTGGATAACTCTTTTAGCTCTACTTCTTGTTGAGGGGCATCATGTTCATGAATATGAATATCAAAACTTTTTTTAATTGAATTAAAAAAAGTTAAACCATTTTTGGATCCTTTAAAAATCCAATGCCAAACTGCACTCGGCAGTAGTAAAGGAAAAAAACAATATTTAATAAGGGTAGCTCAAAAACATTTTTTATAGTTTCAAAGAAATCAATCTCATCTCCAAATTTTTTAAATCCCCAATAAACAATACTAATTAATAAAAGTAGGGGGGGAGAATAACTTACAAAGGAAGTTTTAAAAGATTTCCATGATCGTGGCCATCATCCTCCGCATGATGTGAATGCTCATTATGAACATGCTGATGATCATCACTTTCTCCAGTTAGAAAGCTAAGATCTTGCAATCCTTCGGATATAGCGCAAACACCCGCTACTAATGGGGGAGGGGCGTTTATAAAGCGATCGGTAGTTAAGCCAATACTAATCAAATGGCCTAGAAAAACTAGGGATTGTAGTGGAGAGATAATTAATTTAGCTATAATACGAAATGGATTAAAAAATTGTGCCCATGTTTCTTGATCTTTAATATTCGTGAGTTTACTACGGATATTAAAGTAAAAGGATTTAAAAGCCTTAAAAGGATGTTTAAATCCTTCAAATATTAGCAAGAAATATGCTTTTACAATTATCAATAGTTTGCAACGTAGTACTAAATCCATAGGTTAAATCTGTTGCAAAATTTATAGGTATCAGGATCGTACTCGCACAATAGGCTATAAAAACAGGTAATTTAGGAGTTAATAATTTTATACCCTTCTGCATAAACTACCCAACAAGTTCCGCCCGATGCAAGCGTTGCAAATATTGTTAAGCTAGTAATTCCCACTACCACTACAGATAAGACAATCAATCGCAACAAATAAGCACTTAAAGATTCTTCAGTAGTTCGTTTAAATAAATTAATTGTTTTACTAGAAGCTTTGCTAATGGCATCATTTTTTACAATATCAGTAATTGCATAATATAATAAAAATGTTGCTCCTACAGCAGCAAATAGAGCAACTGGCCATACAATGGCAGATAGCACTGTTGTTGATAATGATAATGCTAAACCTAAAGTTATGGCTCCCTGTACTGAAACGCAGTAACAAATCCTGATACAATCCCAATTAAAATACTAATTATCCAGAAAAAACGTAAAAACCAGACACTGCGCCTTGCCGATTTCAATTCAATTAAACTAAACTCTTTTATTTCCTGGCTAATATAAGAATTTCCATCACTAAGTTCGGTTATTTGCTGGTAAAAATAAGCTTTTAGCTCTTCTAAACTTTCTTTAGCCCATTTTATATCTTCATCCTTGGCATGCAGATCATTTTTTAATGCTTTATATTTCTTTCTTTGGTAAGAGTCATTTAAAAAACCGCATTGACTTGCAACCCAATTCTCACCTTTTCTATCTAGAAGCTTATTTAACTCTGAAAAGAGTAAATGTTTTTCAGCATTTAACGTAAGCAATTTTAACCTTGCTAATCCTTTAAAAATACTGGTTCCGAAAACCTTTCCTTCAATCACTCCCGAAAGAAAAAAAAGCTAATGTGGCGGGAATAATATAAGGATAAATAATCCATAACCCTGAAAAACTTAAAAAACCAACAGACAGAACTGTGCCCATTGTCAAAAATGTGGCTACTACGTAACGTAAAGCTTTAGTTTTTTTTACTCGCATTTCAACCTCTCATCTCACAATGACAAACAATTTCTTATAATTTAATAAAATTACCAATAAGGTTTCTTTAAGAATAGGTATTTTAATTCCCGTAGCTTAAATAAAAATTAAATGATATTAAGAATCATTCCTATTTAAAAGCGAGATAATAACCAAGAAAAGACGAATCATCAAGAGAAAATTTCGAGGGTGTTAATAGTGACAAATATTTTTCATGTAATGCCAAAGTTGAGTTGCGCAAACTTTGTAAACTAGTGTCATTTTGAATGACATCATCTGCTTGATTAATACTTTCTTCAGGGGATATTTGCGCAGCTAACATGGCCTCAATCTGTTTTTTTTCCAATAAATCTCGTTCACGAGCTCGTTGGATTTGCAACTTCCTAGATGCAGAAACAAGTAAAATTCGATCTAATTGAATAAAATTAGTGGAAGATGGTTTTTTTTTAAGTAATTTTGAGGTTCTGCTTTCAAACAATAAAGGAATAACCACAAGAGTATATATCCCAGTAGCCTTTTGAATTGAGCTCTTTATTTCACGAAAAATTAAGGGATGTAATAATCCCTCTAACCATTCTCGCTCTTTAGGACTAGCAAAAATTATAGCTCGCAGCTTATCTTTATCTATAGTCGCATTTTTTTTTAGTATGCTCGTGCCAAAATGGCCAACTAATTCAGCACGAATTCCTGGAGAATTATCAAGAAGATTATGATTAATCTGATCTGCATCGACAATGTTTACTCCCAAATCAGCAAAATTACGGGCTATAGCCGACTTGCCAGTAGCAATTCCACCCGTTAATGCTACAGTAAACACACTCAAAAATTAATGTGTAATAATAGAATTGGAAGAATTTTCTGTTTTCCCATTACCGCCTTTGTCCTGATCTTGCATTTGCTGTGCATACAACGCTTCGAAATTGACAGGAGCTAAATATAGGGGGGGGAAACCTGCGCGGCCAACCAAATCTGAGACGGCTTCTCTAGCATAAGGAAACAAAATAGTAGGGCAGGTTATACTCATTACTTGATGATTTTGTTCTTCGGTGAATCCTTTTATCGTAAAAAGACCCGCTTGTTTTACCTCAACTAAAAATAAGGTTTTATCCTTCGATTTCGCGGTGACAGTAATTTGCAAAACGATTTCGTGATTGTCAGCTCCTATGTCAGTAGTATTCATAGTAAACTGTAAGTTTAATTCAGGTTGCCATTCTTCTTGAAAAGCTTGCGGAGAATGGGGAGTCTCGAGTGATAAATCTTTAACATAAACACGCTGAATAATAAATTCAGGCTGTTGGGGTTTGCTGGATTGATTCATATAAACTACTCGTCTTTTAGTAAGGTATCTAATTTGCCAGAGGTAGCTAATTTTGATAAACTATCAAACCCTCCGATAGATTCTTGATCAATAAATATTTGCGGGACCGAACGCTTCTGACTTAATTTCATCATTTCAGCTAACTTATTCGGATCTTTATCGACTTGAATTTCTTCGTACTTAACTCCTTTTTTGTTTAATAATTCCTTAGCATCTGCACAATAAGGACAACCTTGCGTGGTATATATAACTACTTTTTTTTGCATAAAACACCCTTACTAAATAATTCAAAGATTAGCTTTTGATAATAGGCAAAGCGGCGTCCTGCCAACTCATAATCCCACCTTTAAGGTAATAACATTTTGTAAATCCTGCGTTTTTTAATAACCTACCAATTTTATGATATGATTGGCCTCGACTATAGTTAATGATAATAGGTCTTTCTCGATATGAGTCAAGCTTACTTAATTTAGCTTTAAGTTCAGAAAAAGGTATATTAATGGACTCAGCGATATGTCCCTTTTTAAAACTAATCTCGTCACGAACATCTAAAAAAATGGCATCTTCTCTATTAACCTTAAAAATAGCTTCCTGAACACTTAAAGGCAATGTACCGGTTAGTCTAGCATGTAATTCAAAAGTCAGTAATAAAATTAAAATTACAAAAAAAGCTAGCCACAGTTCCCAATGTCGCAAACTAAATTCAATGAACTGCTGCATTTTCTTCAACCTTGTAGTCTTTGTCTCTCAGGTATTCATCTTTCTCAGATATACTAGTCTAGCGAAATTTAACACTCATCACTATACTCTTTTACATTTTAATATTGAGGAATTCGTTTTTATGCCTACCCAATTAGAACATCGGCTTCCAGAAGGTTTAATAAATAAACAAGCGGATTATAAAAATTTGCTTACTGAACTGATACGCATGGCGAAAAAGCAAGGGGCAACTCAAACTGAAGCAAGTGTTAGTCTTGATACTGGTTTTTCAGTTACCGTACGCAATCAAGAAGTTGAAACAATTGAACATAATAGGAATAAAAGCTTAAGAATAAATGTTTATTTTGGTCACAAAAAAGGCTCTGCAAGCACCTCAGATTTTAGCCCTCAAGTCATTAAAAGTACTTTTGAAGCAGCTTGCCATATAGCGCGTTTTACAACAGAAGATCCTTTTAGCGGCCTAGCTGACCCCGAATTTTTAGAAAAAACACCACCTGATCTAAATCTTTACCATCCTTGGTCAATCGATCCAAAAAAAGCAATTGCATTAGGCAAAGAATGTGAAACAAACGCTTTGGCTATAGACAAGCGATTAACCATTTCAGAAGGGGTTAACCTATCTACTCAGGAAGCTATTTATATTTATGCTAATAGTAATGGATTTTTAGCAGAATACCCTAGCTCATTACATAACATTTCTTGTAATTTAATAGCAAAGGATAAAATGGGCATGCAGCGTGATGGTAGCTTCACAATAAATCGTAATCCAGAACAACTACACTCGATTGAAAAATTAGCCAAAGATGCAGCTGAGAATACCATTAAGCGCCTTAGTGCAAAACGTCTTGCAACTTGCCAGGTACCAGTAATTTTTCATTCAGAAATTGCCAGCGGTTTGATTAAAACTTTTTTAGATGCCATTTCTGGCGGAAATCTTTATCGTAATGCCTCTTTCTTAGTTAACCACATCGGACAGCCTGTTTTTGCTAAAAAAATTTCTATTTATGAGAAACCTCATATGCTTGGTGCTTTAGCAAGCGCCCCTTTTGATGACGAAGGAGTGCGTACTCATAATCGTATCTTAATTGATGAGGGTATCTTATCTGGATATTTATTAAATAGTTATTCTGCTAGAAAGTTAGGTCTGCAGACAACAGGAAATGCGGGTGGGTTTCATAATATTTTGTTAAAAACCAGTCAATCTCAGCTTAAAGATCTTTTAAAGCAGATGGGAAAAGGCTTATTAATCACTGAAGTAATGGGGCAAGGAATTAATTTAGTAACTGGTGATTACTCACGAGGTGCCGCTGGTTTTTGGATTGAAAATGGAGAAATTTTATTTCCTGTAGAAGAGATTACTATAGCGAGTAACTTAAAAGATATGTACAAAAATATCGTGGCTATAGGCAATGATATTAATGATAAGAGCTCTATTCAGACGGGTTCAATCTTATTAGAAAATATGATGATTGCAGGGAGACAATAAATCAAATCAAATTTATTAATAGTCAATATCTATATTCATTGCAATCGGTTTTTTGGCTTGCCATGTTTGAAACTACCAAGAATTCAAGATACCTGAAGATGCTAAGGCGGGCATATAAAAACTCAAATTGAAAAGAGTTCATGCTTGGCCTATAATAGACTATACACTTATACCATCCAAAGTACCCAGTGATAAATAGGTTTTTAAATAATCTGGAAAAAACATCTAATACTTTTCCTGCTTTTGATGAGGCCATTCGACAATAAAGTTGTCCGTTATTCCAAATAGCAAAGCCCATGTGTAATACATTCATGGGGGTTCCTATTCGGGAACTTAAATTAAGAGTCATGGCCAACAAAAAAGATTAGGCTTCCACTAGGAATTTTTTGTCTTAATCTAGGATTTTGTAACAAATCAAACACCGGAACATAAGAAATGCTTACATTTTTACTTCCATATAATGATGAACCCTCAGCTTTCAATTGAAATAATCGTATTTCTTTTTGGTGTGGATTTAGATAAGGAATTTGAATTTTATCTGTACTTAAATGGAGGTACCAATTCCTTAGATTGATTTGAGTTCTGGTAATTTTAGTTTTATCTGCAGCAATTAAATAATTTAATTCCCGAATGTATCCATTTCTTTTATTATTGGGAATCCAATCAGCACTGGGAAAATGATTTCGCTGAATAAAACTTACATTACCATTTTTATAACGAATTTGATTAATTTTGTTTTTAAAGTCTGGAAGGTTCTTAGCTAATGCCAATGCCATAACTGTATCAACATAAGTTTCGCAAGCAAAATAATCAAAACGATATAAAGGATTTTGATCGTATTTACCATTAATACCTTCACCCAGGGCTCCTTCCAAATAGGGTGTATTTAGTAAGGCAGCGCTTTGAATTTCAATTCGTCGTTGAAGTGGATAATACTGATTTAAAGAAATTAATTGCTGAGCAATCTCATTATTAGCTTGCGTATTAGCAAAACTCGAAGGGATAAACAAAAAATAAACTGCGGCGAGATAACAGATAAGTCGGTACTGTGTTGTTATCACCCCTCCTCACCAAACCGGTCTGTAACTAATTTTTCAAGCACCGTTAAAGCAGCAGCTTCATCTTCTCCTTGAACGATAACTTCAACCGGACTACCTTGCCGAGCTGTGAGGCCCATCACTTCTAATATGCTCTTTCCATCTACTTGTTTACCATTACATTTGAGTGTAATTTGGCTAATAAAGCACCTTGCGATCTTGACCCACTTCATGGAAGCGCGTGCATGTAACCCCAATTTGTTATTTATCGTAATAATTTTACATATCATAAGTGAGGAAATTAATCCTCTATTTTTCCTCTATACTAAAACTTTCGCCACATCCACAGGCAGCCGTTTGATTTGGATTAATGAATTTTAGCGTCCCATTAAGTCCATTTTGTATATAATCGATACAAACTCCCCTTAGGATAGGAAAGCTCATTTGATCAACAAAAACATCTAAATCATTATCAATAGAAAATTTTAAATCTTCTGAATGGAAGCTATCTACATAATCCACTACATAAGTAAAACCCGAACAACCAGAGCGCTTAACACTCAAACGAAAACATTTCTTCTGACGGCCTTGTTTAGCAAGGATCTTTTTAATATGTTTAATCGCTGAAGGAGTTAAATAAAGCCGTTCCCTCTTACTTTTACTTTCAGAAGGGTCGTAGATAGGAACATTAACTTGTGTCATAAACACCATATTACCACTTAATAAGTTAGGTAACAAAGTAGTGATATCATTCCTTTCTTATCTAAGTAAAATCTAAAAAATTTGTAGTTATTTTACTTATAAAAAAGAGGGGAAATGGGCCTTTTTTACTCAAAAATTTAGAACAACCAGGGTGTAACCTAAATAATCTTGTTAAATTTTTTATGAAATTAAGCTCTAAAACACAATCGTATGACTTAGATTCAATCAGAAAAACACTCCTTAGCGTCAAAGATCTTCAATAAAAATGCGTTATTATCTTATAAAATTTTTGCGTAGTAAAAAAATCACTCCATTTCAAACTTTTCTCAAACTCCGACTACGATTCTAATCCAGGACTATATAGTATAAGTGACCACAAAAATTTGTGTTTCTATTTTTAATAAGAACTTTCTGCTTGTGTCATAAAAGTGTTTGTTGTACATTTAACTTTTGGCTCATAAATAAAATCAACTTGCATTTCTAAATCTTTCTTATGTTTAACAAATTTGACACCAAGCTACTTGGGGGGATTTTACTCATAGTAGGAACAGCAATAGGAGGCGGAATGCTGGCACTTCCTATTGCAACCGCTGAAGCAGGCTTTACAAACTCTTTAATCCTTTTATTGTTATGTTGGTTTATCATGACTGCTAGCGCCTTTCTGGTCTTAGAAGTTAATTTATGGCTTCCAGCTAATACTAACATTATTTTCATGTCTAGGATTTTATTAGGGCGTTGGGGTGAGTCCATTACATGGGTAAGTTATCTCTTGCTATTTTATTCTGTACTTGCTGCATACATGGCTGGTGGCGGAGATTTTCTTAATGGCTTATTAATTAATTTAGGATTTAAAATACCCAATTGGCTATCTATCCTTCTATTCGCTGCTATTTTAAGTTATGTGGTTTATCAAGGCATACATTATGTTGATTATGTAAATCGGGGTTTAATGTTTAGTAAACTGAGTATTTATATTTTACTTATTTTATTTATTCTTCCCTCAATTTCTAGTACTAAGTTAAAAGATGGTAATTTCCCTTATTTAACAAGCGGTGCAACGGTGATGATAACTTCATTTACTTTTGCCAATATCATACCTAGCCTACGTACTTATTTTAAAGACGATATTCCTAAGTTACGAAAAGCTATCTTAATAGGGAGTCTCATCCCTTTATTTTGTTATTTATTTTGGGATCTCTGCATCATGGGGATACTTCCTCGTGAAGGAAATAACGGACTAATTAATATGTTACATTCAAAACACTCAACGAGTGAATTTGTTATGCAACTAAGTAACACCTTAAATAATTCATTAATCACTTTCCTAACTAAAATTTTTACTTCTATTTGTTTAGCAACCTCTTTTCTTGCCAGTGGATTAAGCCTATCTGATTTTTTGGCTGATGGTTTACGTACTTCTAAGCGAGGAAAAGGTAGAGTTATAGTTTATTTAGCTACTTTTTTACCGCCGATGACAGTAGTACTATTTTATCCAGGAGCCTTTATTGGCGCACTAAGTTATGCCGGAATCTATTGTGCAATACTTTTTATTTTGCTCCCCTCTCTCATGGTCTGGCGTGGACGTTATTACAAAAAAAATTTTTTATCAAAAGGATTTAGGGTTAAAGGAGGAAAACCATTATTACTAGGACTTGGTATCGCAGGCTTTTTATTTATTGGCAATGGAGTACAAATAGCTTTTACCTAAGATTTAACTTACAAAATTATAAGAAAATCGATATAGGCATTGAATTGCATCTTTCTTATCCAACCTCTTACAACCCTTTCCTCTCAGCCACTACCGCTTTTTCAAGTAAAAGTCCAATATTAATAGGGAATCAATTAATAGGAATTGTGAAATTAGCCTTTATTTTTAATAAAAAAATAACGATTTTTAAAGCTTTTTAAATGCGTTATAAACAAAAAATTAAATTTTTCCTATTTATTAAGAAATTTTAACAACTGAATGGGGGACAAATATAATAATAGATGGTGTTTTAGCCGGGATTGTATTAGCAGGACTAGAATTAGGAGTAGCTTGGGTATTGGCTTGCGTAATTAATCATGAGCCATCATCAGAAAAAAAGGAGGAAAAAGAACCTCCTCTAACATTTTCAGCAAATTTCGTTAATCTAGTTAATTTAAAGTAAGATTTTAAATTTTTCGCTCTGCAGACTATTTTGATATTTTAAGCATAAAAAATCTATTAAATAAACAAATAAACCTATGGAAATGTTTTGAAATTTTCAGGGGTTTTTCATTTAATCACACAAAATAAATTATAAACACCTCGCCACTAAAAAATTTCATTATTAACTGCTTTCTAGTTAAATATATTTTCTAGCATTATATATAAATCTTTAATAAGGGATAGGCTTTATCGAAAAATTGTCTATTTCTGCTTATTGAGACCATTTTTTTAAACTATTAGAAGGATATGCACTTAACAAAATTATTGGCATCCTATTTGCTTTATTATTTTTTTCTGTAATTCGAATTTTCTTACCAACTTCAACACCTTGGCGTCGAGAATAATAAGACTATAAGCATTATTTGAAAACATCTCCAAAGTTTGTTGTCCATTTATCACAAGATCCACTTGATAACCCATTTTCTTTAAAAAATGCTATGTACTCGTTAAATAATAAGCTGATCTTAAACTAATAAATTTTTTTTATTCACGTGTCTTTGTCTCCTTACTTAAAAATTCAAATGTCAATGATTATAATTTATGATAGTCTATTTATGGACTCATTTGCAAAAAATGACCAAATTATACAAATTAAAACATTTGATTTAAAATTATAATCTGACATAATTTTCAAGTTTTAAAAAAATAATTTAGCAAGGATCTTGTTTAATTTATTGGCATCATATTACTTTCGTAGTAAATTATGAAAAAGTGACTTTGCAGAGGTTTAGTCAATTGACTTTTAAACATACACGCAATAATATTTTAGAATACCTAATAAAAAAGTGGTGGGGGTAAATATTAATCAGCTTCATAAACATACCGGTATTCCTCTTTCGACACTAAAGCGATTAAAATTAAACAAAGAAAATAACCCTACGCTTGCATCTTTAGCGCCCATTGCAAATTATTTTTCTGTATCCACTTGATCAATTAACAGGTAGAGAAGCTTTACCAAAAAAAGGAAATAAACAAACCAATGATTTAACGGTTCCTTTGATACACTGGAGGGATATTCTTAATGCTCCTAAAAATAGAAATTACTTAGCCTTTTCGTCAGTATTAATTAGAGATGTAACATTACCTGAAAATAGTTTTGCTCTGGTATTAAAAGATAATAATACAAATAATTTTTTAGGGGGTTCTTTGTTGGTAATTGACCCTAGCTTAAAGGGTCGCAATCGGGACTTTATAATTGTGCATAAAAAAGGGGGATGCAAACCACAGCTTATGCAAAAGATTATTTATGAAAATAAAACTTATCTAAAAAATTTAAGTAATAAATCGGAAATTATTACATTTTCTGATTTATACAAAATTATAGGTGCAGTGATACAAATAAGAATGAATTATAAAAAAAGTAAATTTTATGTTAATTTCGAGGATGAAAAAAGCAACTGCGCCAAAAAACATTAATCAATATATTCTTATTTTAGGAATGATAAACATCACGATTAGTTTAGCCGCGGATGTCGTAGCCTACAAATTAGTATTTCTTGGTCCCGCACTCGTTCCTGGCGCACCACTTATTTTTCCGTTAACGTATATAATAGGAGACATAGTAGCTGAAGTATATGGCTATAATACTGCCAAACAAATTATATGGATCACATTGACCTGTGAATTATTTTTTTCTATTGCAATAAAATTAATTATTCATTTGCCCTCACCCAGTTTTTGGCATGATCAACCATCTTACCGGTTTTTTAAAAATGGAAGAACAATTAGACGTTTATGATACCGAAACTGACTTTAATCCATTTAAATAATTTTTTAATAACAAATAAGACTTAAGCATGTTAAAAATAAAATTTTTGAAAATTTTGGACGAAATACTTTCCAGAGAATATTTAAAAGAAGAAGAAAGGAAGCTTATAAGCACTATTAGAGAAAAGGATACACAACTTCCTGAAAAAATATCTACTGATATAGTGATTGAAAAATTAGGTTTAATAACGATCAAAGGAATTACCGATGAAGATGGTTATTTTAAATAATTTATAAATACTATCAATAATGATAATCAAGAGAGTCAAACTGAAATATTCTATCTTTTAAAAGGGAAACAAGTTTCTTGTTTACATAAATTGACAACTATAGAAACATGGCAATGGCTTGGTGTGGAAACTCTTTCAATATATATGTATATATATTGCAATGGTATAATTTTGGAAATAATCTTAAGCGCTGATAACGCAACCCATGAAATCTCTGCCAATACTTTATTTAGTGCTAAACTTACATCTAACAATGAAGAAAATTTTTCTTTAGTTACTTGTAAATGCACACCTGGTTTTCTTCCAGAACACTATCAAAATCCAACTTCTGAAGAGCTTAAAAAACTTCTTAGCATCCCAGATTATAAGAAAGTTATAGAAAAACTTACACCTAAGGTTTCAAAAAAAATAATATTATCCTATCAATATTTCAATTTTTTACCTGCTGCATAGGTGTAAAAAAAAATGAGGAACAGGCCCCTTTGATTAATACATCACAAAACAATAGATAGTAAGATTTTAATGCTAGGAGGGAATTAGCTTGAGTTTCAAATATGTAGAAAATACTATTTCAACAATTAAAGTGAAATATAAGATGTTACAGAAAGCTAATGCTTATCCTTTTTCTTTACGAATTATCGGTGAGGAAATTAATGCCAGCGGAGAAACAATATTTACTTCCCAATTAGTTGGGAAAAATCTAATTTCAAAATTATATGCTAAAGATATTTCCAGTGATAAAAAATTATTAAAATCTTTCTCGCCGTTAGATTTATTAAAAATTTTAAATGCTTAGAATAAAAAATTTTTACAAAAAAAGGGGAATATTGTTCTATTTCCATGTCAAGCCTATTATAAACTTATAGCTAAAAATTATAATCATACCCTTCAGCAAACTATTTTTATTTTAGAAATTTCTCGCGCCGATCAAATTACTCAAAAAAACTAACTGCATTAGAAATTGCCAACAATCCATTAATTTTAGAAAAACCTACTCCTCAAGAAATTTATGATTTGGGTTATACTGTTGGCTCAGAAACTATACTTAGAGAAATACTCTACTTGGCTAGTCTATAAAAAACCTCTTAATCTCTTATCCTTAAAACAACTACCAATATCAAAAAAATACCTGTTTTGCGAGTAAATTTACTTGAAATTAAAAATTTTGCCCTCATGTTGTGCATATTGGCATATTTATTATCATAAGAGGTATTGAATTTATGACGACTACCGTTGAAAAACAAACATTGGGTTTTAAAACAGAAAGTGCACAGTTATTAGACCTAATGATAGACAAAATTTACAAAAATAAAGAAATTTTTTTACGTGAACTGATCTCCAATGCCCACGATGCCATAGAAAAGCTACGCTTCAAAGCCTTATATAACCCACAGATCTATGAAGAAGATGCTGAACCTAAAATTACATTAGTTATTGATAAAGATAATCAAACCATAACATTAACCGATAATGGGATAGGTATGACTTTTAATGAGGTAATTTCAAATCTTGGTACCATCGCAAAATCAGGTACCAAAGAGTTCTTAGACTCTTTAACTGGGGATGTAAACCAAGACAACCAACTTATTGGTCAATTTGGAGTTGGATTTTATGCTGCATTTATGGTCGCTAAAAAAGTTATTGTCAAGACTCGGGCAGCAGGGGAACCCTCAAAAAATGGTGTTCGTTGGGAGTATAATCGTGACTCTGAATCTAAGGGCGAGTACACCATTGAAAACATATCCAAATCTGAACGGGGCACCGAAATCATACTGCATTTAAAAAAAGAAGAAACTGAATTTCTAGAAGATTGGCGTTTACGAAGCATTATCACTAAATATTCTGATCATATTACTTTGCCTATAAGTATGAAAAAGAACATAGATCCGAGTGAAAACTCTTCTGATACTACAGAAAATAAGAATCTTGAAAAAGAAATTAATACTACCTGGGAGACGGTTAATAATGCCACTGCGCTATGGACGCGATCTAAAGATCAAATTAATGACGAGGAGTACAAGAAATTTTATAAACATCTTACTCACGATCAAAATGAACCTTTCACTTGGATTCATAATAAAATAGAAGGTAAGCAAGAATATACTACTTTACTCTTTCTACCTTTGCAGTCAGGTCCATTCGACTTTTGGAATCACGAAAAACCGCGTGGCTTAAAACTATATGTAAAACGTGTCTTCATTATGGATGATGCTGAACAATTTTTGCCTCGTTATTTACGTTTTACAAAAGGAATTATTGATAGCAATGATCTTCCATTAAATATATCCAGAGAGGTTTTACAAAATAATAAGCAGATTGATAACATACGTTTAGCTATAACTAAGCGAATTCTTGAAACGCTGATATATCTTTCTAAAGAACAAACAGAAAAATATTTACAATTTTGGAAAGAATTTGGCAATATCTTAAAAGAAGGTTTAGCAGAAGATTTTAATAATCGAGATCCATTAGTTAAACTTTTAAGATTTAGCTCAACTTATTTAAATAATAATGCGCAAACCGTAAGCTTAGAAGATTATGTATCGCGCATGAAACCTCAACAGGATAAGATTTACTACATCACTACAGAAAATTTTGTCGCAGCAAATAATAGTCCTAATTTAGAAATTTTCCGAGACAAAGGAATTGAAGTATTACTTTTACATGATCGTATTGACGAATGGTTGGTTGCACATTTAACCGAATTTGACGGAAAAAGTTTACAATCTGTTGCAAGAGATTCTGATATTTCAGGAATTGCTGAAGAAAAAAGTAAAGAACTGTTAAAGCAAAACGAAGATGAATTTGGACCTTTATTAAAGCAAATCCAAGAGATACTTAAGGATAAAGTGAAAGAAGTTCGTATCTCACTACGTCTAACCAGTTCTCCTGCTTGTATTGTAAACGAACAAAATGCATTGAGCAGTCAAATGCAACGTATTCTTCAAGCTACTGGTCAATCTGTTCCTGCTAGTAAGCCCATTTTGGAATTAAATACTCAACATAAGTTAATTCAAGATTTAAAAGATGAACAGGATGACTCTCAGCTAGCAGAATGGTCACATTTATTTTTAGAACAATCGATACTGGCAGAAGGAGGACAACTTGAAGATCCCGCCGGATTTGTAAAAAGACTAACTAATTTATTACTAGTTAGATAATCAAGTTGTTTTCAGTTGGACAAGTCCCTCTTTTGTGAGGGGCTTTTAACAAACTATTCAAACAAAAACTTATCCATAGACACTCTATCCTAAATTATCGTAGCATTGATATGCTTGTTTGCATATAAAAATAACAACATTTAGGTTTTTTATGGCTTCTATTACTTTATCTAAGCATTTTTTCTTCCTTACTGGACTATCACTTATTTTTCTCGCCTATATTTTTCAGCAAACTAATTGGATGAAAATAAAAGGCTTTCTTTATAATTTTATCAATATTCTCAGTGCCGGATTCGGATTACTTGCTTATATTACCTCCAAACCTATGCAACTCGATCTTTTCATTTTTACAACAGTATGGGCTTTAGTTAGCTTGATAAGGCTATACAAAAGCTTTAGGTAAGACCGATTATTTAGCACTGGAGCTATATCAAGCGTAAAGTAAAATAACAAAAAGTCTATACCCTATATACTCATAGTAATTGGATTTTTGAGTGAGAAGGGTGCAGCGAGGATGAAACAACCGGAATGTATTCAAGATACATAGGAATTGCAAGTTAAGAGGTAACACGGTTTTCAAATGCGACTATGGTTTACCAATTAAATAATATACCATCTAATTTTCTATTAACAGGAAGATACGCATACGCCCTCTCGTAAGGATATTTATCTGCTAGTTTCTCGTTAAAATCCACACCTAAACCTGGTTGATCACTAAGATATAAATAACCTCTTTCAAAACTATAATGATGTGGAAATACATCATTAGTCTTTTCAGTATGGCGCATATATTCCTGTATACCAAAATTATTAATGGAAATATCGAAATGTAAAGCGGCCGCCATCGTAATAGGAGATACATCGGTTGGGCTATGGCATCCTGTTTTCACATGATAGACTTCAGCCATGGCTGCAATTTTTTTAAATGTGAAATGCCGCCACCATGTACAACAGACATACGAATATAATCTATCAATTGTTCAGTAAATAAAATATGTGTATATCCCAAATCGTATTAAAAACCTCACCTACCGCAAGAGGAGTTATCTTATGTTGACGTATAATTCGAAATCCTTCTTGTAATTCGGCCGGTACTGTATCTTCTAACCAAAACAAATGATAAGGCTCCAACTCTTTGCCTAAGCGCGCGGCCTCTATGGGTGTTAAGCGATGATGAGCATCATGAAGAAAATGAGGTTCGTCACCATAATTCTTACGTAATTCTTTAAATAATTTATGAATATAATTAAGATATTTTTCCGTAGACCACACACACATTCTTCAGGTAAACCTTTGGTAGCGGGCCCATAATAAATTTTATCTTTAGAAACACCATAACTATTCGGTAAGCCAGGCACGCCAGTTTGTGCGCGTATTGCTAGGTAACCCATATCAATATAATTTTCAATTTGTGTAATGGTATCGGCAATATCTATCCCATTTGCGTGACCATAAACCATTACTCCTTCCGGCTTTTCCCACCTAACAAATTATAAACAGGTGTATTTAATACTTTTCCTTTGATATCCCATAAGGCCATATCAATGGCTGCTATTGCGGCCATGGTTACAGGTCCACGCCGCCAATATGCACCTCGATAAAAAAACTACCATATGTCTTCGATTTGTGCAGGATCTCGACCTAACAAACAAGGAATCAGATCTTCTAAATAGGCTTTAACTGCTAATTCTCGCCCATTTAGGGTGGTATCACCAAGACCATATACCCCTTCATCGGTAATGATTTTTAGCGTCACAAAATTACGATCAGGACAAGTTACGAATACCTTTGCATCTTGAATTTTCATAAAGGAAACCTCAGCGAGATTTAGTTATATATTTTTTTATCTCAATAAATCAAATTTTAATTTATTCAATGATTAAATCATTTAAGCGGTTACGTCCAATAATTGGATATTGTTCAACTTCATATACAGCTCCACTAACTGGAGATGACTGATCCGCAAGCCAAAAAACAACATGTGAGGCGACATTATCTGGCGTTAATAAACGGCCACTGGGAGCATAATTTTTTGGAATTCTTTCCTGCCAATTTTCTGGTAATCCCTCAGACATTTTTAAACAAATTTCATTCTCTGTTGGCGTCCAACCCACATTGAGTTGGTTTACTCTGATAAGCTCTGACCCTAGACTATCGGCTAAATTACGAGTCATCGTCATCAGCGCGCCTTTTGAAGCAGAATAAATCAAGAGATCAGGTTGACCCGTATAGGCATTCATAGAGCCGATATTTACGATAGTTCCAGCTGTTTTCTGTTTACGAAAAACTTCCACAGCCGCTTTACATAATAGTAATGGCGCATAGAAATTAATACGCATAATCTTTTCACAAAGATTCAGATTAGCAGTATCGATATTATTTCTTGGATAAATACCTGCATTATTGACTAGGCCATCTAAATGGCCAAATTTTTTTACTGTCTCTGTTATTAAATACACATAGGAATTCTCATCCATTAAATCTGCAAGTAAATAGCTGCTTACATTGCCCAACTCATGAACTAATTCTTTAGCACACTCTTCTTTGCGACCATGGATCATGACTTTTGAACCTTCGGCGACACAACGCCGAGCAGTTGCAGCGCCAATACCATTAGTAGATCCAGTAATTAGAATAACTTTATTTTTTAACTTCATCTAAATTCTCTAAATGTGTTATTTTGTAAGGAAAAAAATAAAAGGCTTTTTTAATATTGTAAATAATGAAGAGGAACGTAATGGAGCACCTAGTTCGCGACTTCGCCGCCCTAAACGTAAATTGCTTTCAATGTACTCTAGGGAACAATTTTTAGTTTCTGGAACTATAAAGTATACAAAAATCCAAGCTAACACACAGAGTAGTGCATACAACCAAAATGTATGGCTAGTACCTATAAATTCAACTAAGGTCAAAAATGTCATTGACACCAACATATTAAATCCCCAACTTGCAGAAATAGCTAAACTAGCCCCTATACCTCGAATATTTAACGGAAAAATTTCTGAAATAATTAACCACATAATAGGACCTAAACTCATTGCAAAACTGGCGATATATATAATCATACTTGCTACAGCTACCCAACGTAACGTTGTAAATGCAGGAAAGTAAAAAGCTGCCCCTAAAATAACTAAACTACTAAACATACCTAAAAGGCCATAAAGTAATAAAGGCCGACGGCCCCAACGATCAATAAGAGGTAAGGCAATAATAGTAAATAAAACATTGATTACACCAATACCTACCGTTGCTAAAATGGCATTGCTAGCATATTTAAAACCAGACATTTGTAAAATTGTGGGCGCATAGTAAATAATGGCATTGATACCGGTAACTTGCTGGAAAAAACTTAAACCTAAACTAATAAAAAGAATAGGCCGCAGCCATTTTGCTAATAAAAGCCGGTGTGTTTCCCTTTCAATTTCTACCGTTTGAAGAATTTCATCAAACTCATTATTGATGTTTTCACCATAACGCAAACTCTGTAAAACTGCATGGGCCTTTTCATACCAACCTTTTAAAATCATCCAGCGCGGACTTTCTGGCAAAAAGGTAGTCCCTAATAATAAAATAAGAGCTGGAACAACACCTAACCCTAGCATCCAAGGCCATTGTCCCATGACTGAAAAGTAGTAATTAATAAAATAGGAGAAAACAATACCTACCGTAATCGCTAATTGATTCAGGGAAACCAACATACCCCGAATACGTTTTGGAGCAATCTCTGCAAGATAAAGGGGTGCAGTAAAAGATCCAACACCGATAGCTATACCCAATATTATTCGACCTATAATTAAAGTGACTAAGTTGGGCGAAAATGCTGTGATCAAAGAACCCACAATAAATGTGAGTGGGGTAAAAATCAGTACTTTACGTCGGCCGAATATATCACTTACCCGACCACTTACACCCGAACCTAGCAAAGCACCGAATAAAACGGCACTGACAACCATTTCAATTTGAAAATTAGTTAAGGAAAAATCTTTTTTAATAAATAAAATTGCGCCAGAAATAATTCCCGTATCATAACCAAATAACAATCCTGCTAAAGCTGCAAATCCCGAAATGGTATAAACCAACCAATTTGGATTTGATACTTTTATCATAAAAAAAATCTCTTTTATGGCATTTATTAACAATTACTTTACCTCTATCACAGCTAAAAGCAAGCCAAGACTTTAAAAACTCACATAAATTCGGGGAATTATCAGTGAACTTATCATATTAATATCAATTTTGTGTTTATTCTCTCATTAATCTAAATAAGAAGGCTCAGGCAATCCCTTAATCCCTGTTTCTATAGCAAAAAGCATGCCAGATTGAGGAGCATCAGTTAGTTGGGCTGCGTTTAAGTCTATGGAAGCGGAAGTAATATATAAAGTTGTGAGATCAGGTCCGCCAAAACAACAACTTGTAGGTCTCGGAATAGGCATAGAGATAATACTATCTATTTCACCGGCTGGAGTGTAACGAGTAATTTGCCAACCACCCCAATGACAACTCCAAAGATAACCTTGGCTATCGACAGTGAGCCCATCAGGAAAACCTTGCCCTTTGGAAATTTGTGCAAAAACCCGCATTTTTCCCAAACTTCCATTGTTAGGATCAAATTCATATTGATAAATCTGCCGAGTAGGAGAATCACAAATATACATTAGGCTATCATCTAAATTCCACGCAATTCCATTACTTACCGTAAACTCACTGAGCATTTTTTTCACATCGCCATTATTCAAACAATACAAACCACCTATTGGCTCTTGTTCTGCGATATCCTTCGTGCCCGCCCAAAATCTTCCTTGCCTATCACATTTACCATCGTTAAACATGCTATTTGTTCCTTTCAACGGTAAGGCAATATTCTGCGTTGTACCCGTTACAGTATCAATAGCCACAAAGCGATCACTTAAAGCAGCTACTAATCCTCCTTTAGCTCGCCATGCAATAGAACCAATTTCGCTAGGCATCAGGAATTTATCTATTCTTTTATTTTGATTTAAGCGGTATAAAGTCGCAGCCGTAATATCAACCCAATATAAGCATTTTTCTAGAGGATGCCAAAGTGGCCCTTCACCTAATACCATAATCTGCTGACATGCTATATTAATATTCATACATTTTTACCAAATCAATCGATAGGTCGTTTCATGTTGATAATTATTGCCTAGTAATAAAAAAAGAGACGGAAACTCGTAATACTTCACAGCTCCCGGAAGATTTTGAGTTTCCTTACAAAAAGCACCGTAGCGTTGCGTATGCAAACCTGAACTAATCGGATATCTCCTTAAGGTATTACTGGTATAAAATTGTAGGCCGGGTTGAGTAGTAAATATTCAAGAGTACGCCCACTGAATGGTTCATTAATTCTTGCAACAAATTGGGATTACTAATTCTTTACATAGGGTAATACATAACAAAGATCATAACCGTTAATAGCTGTATTTTGGATCCGTTCACCAATCGGATGAGATTTACGGAAATCGAAGGGAGTTCCTTTAACTTTTGCTAATTGACCTGTTGCTAGTAGATCTCTATCGATAACAACATAACAATCGGAAAAAATTTGTAATACATGATTCAGTACTGTTCCATTTCCAGCTCCAGCTAAATTCCAATACGCATGATTAGTCAAATCAACAGGTGTGGCTTGATCTGATTTGACTTGAAAACTAATCTTTAATTCGTTGTTTATTGTTAAAGAATAAGTCACCTCAATATCAAGATTTCCAGGATATTCTCAATCCCCATTCTGGCTTAAATAAAAAAAACTAACATTTGTTTAGTTTTTTTGGCATGCAACTTGGGCTCGCCAAACTCTTTTATCTAAAACCTTTTTCTCCTCCGTGTAAATGATGTGCAAAATTTTTATTTTTAGTTAAATAATAATTCTTTTTTTGATAATTAAAATGCACATTAGCAATCCGATTAGAAACGCGACCAATTGTGGCTCCAAAATAAAATTCATGATTGATATAATCATCGAGGCGATCAAATCCTAATGTTAATTCGTGTAGATCACCTTTTGAATCTTGGACTTGGACTGAAGTTAAAGTAGCACCATAATTTATGGTGCTGATAGACATTCCTTTTTCATTACGTAATGTATATTGAGTTGTAATTTGTCCATCAGATAATTTTCCAAATTCTGACGAACGACAAGCAATTTTTGACATATCACCTCAAAATAAACTTGGCATTTTTTTCAGGAGATTAGAGCACCTGCTTGCGTTATAACCTTTGCAGCAAGCTCATAACCATATAAGCATGATTTAAATGGATCAAAACCTAAAAGGCGTGCTACAAAATAAGCACTATTAAACGAATCTCCAGCTGTAGTGGTATCAATGATCTTATCAACTAAACAGCTGGGAACTTTTTGTTGCTGATTAAGCGTAGCAACTAAAGCAAGTTCAGCACCACATTTCACGACAACCTATGATACTCCATTTTTGAACAACCGTTGCACACAAATCTCAGGAGTAGCATCCTCAAACACTAATTGATCATCCTGAAAAGTAGGCAACGCAATGTCAATATACTTTAAAAATGTTTGCAAGGTCTTTCTGGCGTAAGCTAAATTAATCCAAAGTGAAGCCCTATAACTTAGTATCAAAAATGATTTTTGCTCCCGCTTGTTTAGCCTTTTGTAAAATATCAGCTAAATATTGACGGCTAGGCTCATCGAGTATGGCTAAACTAATTCCTGAAAAATATAAATAATCCATTCCTATCAGCCGCTCAGATAAATCGAATCGATTATCTCCTTTAAATAAATCTCGTGCTGCAGAATTAGAGCGATAAAAAAAGAAGCTCCTTTGTCCTTTACTATCGGTACTAATTAAGTAAGAGACCCGGTAATTTATTCTCTATGCGCTGAACTAAATCAGTTCTAAGCCCTTCAGTTTGCCAATTCATTAACATTTGATCGCTATAGGGATCCTGTTCTAAAGCAGTTACATAATGAATATCAAATGCTTGATTTTGTAATAACCTGGATAAATAAATAGCAAGATTTAAGGTATCTCCCGCAAAGGAAAGAGAAAGTGTAGTGGAAGTTTGGTGGGATAACTCCAACATTGCTTCGCCTATTAAACCAATTTGTTTACTTTTAGTCATAAACAACTTAAGTTAGATTCTAGTCTTGAATGATTAATCTTTATTAACAATTGCCTGAGAAAAAAGAGAGGCGTATTATGCATTATAACTTTATAGGGCATCGATGCTTACTTTAGTTGATATTCTAAGTCAAAATCGTATTATTCCGATTATTGTAATCGATAAAGCAGAACATGCAATTCCTTTAGCTGAAATATTGCTAAAATCTGGATTCCATGTCTTAGAAATTACTTTACGCACGGCTTGCGCTTTAACCGCAATCTAAAAAATAAATACAGTCTTTCCAGAAGCAATAGTCGGAGCGGGTACAATTGTTGAAACAAAACAATTCTCTCAAATAAAAGCGGTAGGTGCTAAATTTGCGGTTAGCCCTGGCTCAAATAAATGCTTATTTATCGAAGCTGAAAAACATAATATCCCTTACTTACCAGGTATTGCTATTGTTAGTGAGGCATTGTTCGCCCACCAGCTCCAACTACATTATCTTAAATTTTATCCCGCTGAAAGTATTGAGGGTATTAAAACTTTAAGCGCCATTGCCGAAATTTTACCCTTACATTTTTGCCCAACTGGTGGCCTCAATGCTGATAATTTTCTTAACTACCTTAGTCTACCATATGTCACTTGTGTAGGAGGATCCTGGATAGCTCCCCGTAAACTTATTGCTAAAGGAGCATTCGAATAAATAACTATCAATGCCAACTACACGCAGCAACTTTTAAAAACCATTGTGTAGTAGAAAAAATCTAATCTTTGATTAATTACTAAGGTCTACTAAACTTTCCTTAGATTTTTTTATGGATAGTTAATTAAACATGGACTCTCAAACACTCAAAGCAGAAAAAACCCGAAATACCCGATTTTTTAATTATTGGATTTATTTTTTACTGTTTATTTTTCCAACTTGCGCGTCAACAGAGATAGTAAGTTCATTATCTCCAGGACAAGTACAACAACAGTTACAAAATACGGTCAATATGCAGCAAGAAATCAATGCAAGAGGGCCCACTTTCGTAACCAGGGTATAGCCGGCCGCTGCCCATTTCTACAACCATTGCAGTACCACCTAGTATGCGCGCAGACTGTTTGTGTTACGTTCAGTATGCATTACTGGATCAACTATCTATTCACAAGCAAGCCTATTAATTTTTTTTCAGCCTTATTTTTAATAAAAGGATCAGTTATCAAGAATTAGAAAAGACAAATCAACAAATTACATTAAAATATTTAAAAGATGGTTATATTCTTAGCCGAGCCACTTTGCCTTTACAAAATTTATCTTCCGGATATGTTCATATAGAAATATTAAAAGCTTATGTCGTCCAGGTTAATGTTATCGGTAAAACCCATGGTTTAGAAAAATATCTTGATACTTATGCGCAACAATTAAAAAAATCGCGTCCATTACAGTTAAAAACACTAAAGCATTATATTTTATTGTTAAACCGTTTACCTGGTGTTTCTGCTACCCTTAAAAAAAGCCCAGAGATTGTTAATTCAGGCACAAACACTCACATTTGTCATTAAAACAGCGTCGTTTTGTTCCTAATGCATTGTTAAACAATAATCAAAACCGTTATTTAGGCGGTCAAAACCTACTTTTTACCGTGAATATGTATTCTTTATTGCAAGGAGGCGATTCAACTATTATAACGGCAGCGACCGCCCCGTTTGATCCAAAAGTTTTACAATACTATTATTTATTACACAATTTTCTTATTGGAGTAAATGGCAACCATCTGGATATTTATACGAATTACACTCAGATCAAACCGAGTATCAACTTGCCGCCCTATAGTGTTTCAGGAAAAGCAAGGAGAATTAGGAGGATATTTTTATCATCTATTCATTTTACAAACCAATGATAAATTAGAGGGTGGTCCAGCATTTGGTTATTATCACAGTAAGACTTCTTCTTATACTGGATTTGCTAATAGTCCTGATGCTATTGTACGTCTGCCTTCATTGCGAGCCAAAGCCATCTATGAACGTACCCGAACCAAATATTTTGATAAGATTGAGGCTGAATTAAGCCAAGGCATCCATGTATTTGGAGCAAATACCGCCCCACCACCCGGTATTCCTGATCCTTACGTGGGTTACACCAAGTTCAATTGTTGTGTCACGCACGTGCAAAATATAACTTCAAAATTTTCCATTTTAATAGACTCTATGGGTCAATATGCGCCTAATCCAATCGCAGCTGTTGAAAAGATTCCTTACGGCGGCGGTCTACCTTACGGCCAGGCTTACGATCTGGCTTATGATCCAGGCGAAATTATTGGTGACCAAGGACTCATGGGGGTATAGAATTACGTTATAATAGCTTTCCAAAATCTTTGCGAGCTATACAATATTTTACACGCTATGATATTGGTAGGGTTTGGAATAAAAACGTTGCGTCTACCTTCTTTTTAAATAGCGTTTGCAGTAATACTTCTTTATCAGCAGGTTTAAGGCTTTTATTAAGCAAAGATTTTCGACTGCAATTAAGTGTGGCAAGACCCATGACTAACCCTGTCCAATCACAAGTAGCCAGTGGACATAACGGTAAAAGCTTACGTTTCTTCTTTACATTCAGTTATACACCCTTTTAAAGATTTATTAGCTAATAACAAAATTTCACGAGCTTAATACTATGTTTCATAATATTTTTTAAGATCAAACTCGTGACAAAAAACTTTTTAATTTTTAGAGTCCAAAAATTCCAACTCGTGGTATATTTGTTGGTAGCGCAGGTAAATTTACGCCTCCTGGTAAAGTAACACCAGTAGTAGGATGGCAAATGCTTCTTGGGGTGTGTTTATACCTACAATCTCGCCGGCTCTGTCAAGAACTTCGGCATTTTCAAAGCCTGTAATCCCAGCTGCCGTTAAACCCGCTACCTCGTTAGGTGTAAGTGCACCGCACGCACATCTAGACCTTCCGCGCTCAATGCGGCTGCATCAAGTCTGAGCTCTCCAGAGTAGAACCAAGTAAGTCTACTAAGTTACTAGCAGTACCTCCCGCACCGGTAGTGCCGGCAGCACCTGTCGCTCCCAAACCACCCATACCACTACCTCCACCACAGCCCGTTAGTAATATTGAAGTAGCCAAGATACCCGGCAATTAAGCAAGCATTGGTCTCTGATTTCTTCATATAAAAACCCCCTTTTATAGCTCAAAGAATAAAATAATACATTTTATCGTAGAAGTTAAACCAAATAGTGTCAAATTGCCGGAAGTTGAAAATTTTCTATATTACAAGAGTTTCGCTCTGCTATATAAGGATTTAAACTAGAGGGGGAAGAGAAAAGGCTAAAAAGGAAAGAAGGTATCCGAATTTAAGTA
>CAYQIE010000067.1:0-5000 GCA_964417505.1 Rickettsiella sp.
CAAAGCAAAAACCCGCTCTAGGCGGGTTTTTTAGTATATTAGCCTGGCGATGCCCTACTTTCCCATGGGGAACCCCAAAGTATCATTGGCACAGAATAGTTTCACGTCTGAGTTCGGAATGGGATCAGGTGGTGCCTATTCGCTAAGGTCGCCAGGCATTCATTTTGCGCCAAGTCGCTTGTCTTTTATTCGATCTCTTCGTTGGATCGACTTTTCCGTTGCTCATGTACTTTCTAGTACACTCCGCAACTCAAAGTCGATCCGCCTTGATCTCAAATAAAATCCTTCGCTCAACGCCAATTCGTTAATACTTAATTCGCTAATTTTAACATTAAGCGAAAACCTTTAGTCAAAAACATTTTCATCTGTGACGATAACATTTTCAACTTTCAAAACAAAAAATCTGTAAACATTATTATATGGATATGCTTTATTCACAGTTCCAAACAGTATTCCAAAGAATAACCAGTAGGATTCTCAAATCAAGCCTCACGGTCAATTAGTATGGGTTAGCTCAATACATTACTGCACTTACACACCCCACCTATCTACGTCGTCGTCTTCAACAGACCTTTAGGAGGATTAAATCCTCGGGAGATCTCATCTTGAGGGAGGCTTCCCGCTTAGATGCTTTCAGCGGTTATCCTGTCGGTACGTAGCTACCCGGCTATGCTTCTGGCGAAACAACCGGACCACCAGCGGTACCTCCACGCCGGTCCTCTCGTACTAGGCGTAGCTCCTCTCAAATCTCCAGCGCCCACGGCAGATAGGGACCGAACTGTCTCACGACGTTCTGAACCCAGCTCGCGTACCACTTTAAATGGCGAACAGCCATACCCTTGGGACCTGCTTCAGCCCCAGGATGTGATGAGCCGACATCGAGGTGCCAAACACCGCCGTCGATATGAACTCTTGGGCGGTATCAGCCTGTTATCCCCGGCGTACCTTTTATTCGTTAAGCGATGGCCCTTCCATTCGGAACCACCGGATCACTATGACCTGCTTTCGCACCTGCTCGACGTGTTTGTCTCGCAGTCAAGCACCCTTGTGCCATTACACGCAATGCGCGATGTCCGACCGCGCTGAGGGTACCTTCGTGCTCCTCCGTTACTCTTTAGGAGGAGACCGCCCCAGTCAAACTACCCACCATACACTGTCTCCAAGCCCGTTCATGGCCCTAGGTTAGAACTTCAACTTTAACAGGGTGGTATTTCACCGGTCAGCTCCACAAGTTCTAGCGAACTCGCTTCAACGCCTCCCACCTATTCTACACAGTTAAATTCAAAGTCCAGTGTAAAGCTGTAGTAAAGGTGCACGGGGTCTTTCCGTCTTGCCGCGGGTACGCTGCATCTTCACAGCAATTTCAATTTCACTGAGTCTTGGGTGGAGACAGTGCGGCTGTCGTTACGCCATTCGTGCAGGTCGGAACTTACCCGACAAGGAATTTCGCTACCTTAGGACCGTTATAGTTACGGCCGCCGTTTACCGGGGCTTCGATCCGCAGCTTCACCTACGCTGACATGACTTTTGAGCTTTATTTTCGAATTATTCTTTTCTCTAATTCATTGTCAAAAGCCATTTCAGCGCAAGTTAACCACTTCAATTAACCTTCCGGCACCGGGCAGGCGTCACACCCTATACTTCCTCTTTCGAGTTTGCAGAGTGCTGTGTTTTTGGTAAACAGTCGCAACCACCTGATTATTTCAACCTCCCTCAGCTCTTGGGGTATACCCAATTACCAAAAAAGGTGCACCTTCTCCCGAAGTTACGGTGCCAATTTGCCTAGTTCCTTCACCCAAGTTGTCTCATCGCCTTAGTATTCTCTACCTGTCCACCTGTGTCGGTTTGCGGTACGGTTCCTATAGACCTGAAGTTTAGAGAGTTTTCCTGGAAGCAGGGCATCAATTACTTCGTCGTTAACCGAGGTTAACAACTCGTCATCGCATCTCGAGATTAACGAAACCCCGGATTTACCTAGAGTCTCTCTCTACTCGCTTAAACCGGAACTACCAGTCTCCGGCTAACCTAGCCTTCTTCGTCCTCCCATCACAGTCTATAAAAGTACAGGAATTTTAACCTGTTTCCCATCGACTACGCGTTTCCACCTCGCCTTAGGGGCCGACTAACCCTGCGTCGATTACCGTTGCGCAGGAATCCTGGGACTTTCGGCGGGCGAGGTTTTCACTCGCCTTATCGTTACTCATGTCAGCATTCGCACTTCGGATACCTCCAGCAACCCTCACAGGCCACCTTCAACGGCTTACCGAACGCTCCTCTACCACCTGCCACCTTCGAAGTTCTTATCAACTTAGCTTGTCTTTTATTTGTTCTCTGCGTTCGATTGACTTTTCCGATGCTCATGTACCTTTGTACACTCCGCTTCTCAAAGTCAATGCGCCTTGACCTCAAATAATATACTTCGCTTGAGTTATATTCTTTTTAAAAACTTTGAAGGTGACAGGTTCACTGCTTCAGTATTAGGTTTGAGCCCCGTTCATTCTTCCGCGCAGACCGATTCGACCAGTGAGCTATTACGCTTTCTTTAAAGGATGGCTGCTTCTAAGCCAACCTCCTGGCTGTTTAAACCTTTCCACTACGTTTCACACTTAACCTAACTTTTGGGACTTTAGCAGGTGATCTGGGTTGTTTCCCTTTTCACGACGGACGTTAGCACCCGCCGTGTGTCTCCCGTGCATCACGATTTAGGTATTCGAAGTTTGCATCGGCTCAGTAAGTCGGGATGACCCCCTTACCGAAACAGTGCTCTACCCCCTAATCGTTAACACGAGGCGCTACCTCAATAGCTTTCGAGGAGAACCAGCTATCTCCGAGCTTGTTTAGCCTTTCACTCCTAGCCACACCTCATCCCCATCTTTTGCAACAGATGTGGGTTCGGGCCTCCACTTAGTGTTACCCAAGCTTCACCCTGGACATGGCTAGCTCGCTTGGTTTCGGATCGACTCCTAGCGACTCAACGCCCTATTCAGACTCGGTTTCCCTTCGCCTACCCTAGTCGGTTAAGCTTGCCACTAAAAGTCACTCGCTGACCCATTATACAAAAGGTACGCAGTCACCCATCCGAAGATGAGCTCCTACTGCTTGTACGCAGACGGTTTCAGGTTCTATTTCACTCCCCTCACCGGGGTTCTTTTCGCCTTTCCCTCACGGTACTGGTTCACTATCGGTCAGTCGAGAGTATTTAGCCTTGGAGGATGGTCCCCCCATCTTCAGACAGGATTTCTCGTGTCCCGCCCTACTTGGTTTCACGCTTAGTCTCATTAATAGATTTTCGCCGACGGGGCTTTCACCCTCTTTGGCAGGACTTTCCAGACCTTTTGGCTAACCTATTAAATAACTCGTGAAGGCTCTTCCACGTTCGCTCGCCGCTACTTGCAGAATCTCATTTGATTTCTTTTCCTCGAGGTACTTAGATGTTTCAGTTCCCTCGGTTCGCCTTGTTAACCTATGGATTCAGTTAACAATGACCTATCTAAAATAGGCCGGGTTTCCCCATTCAGATATCTCCGGATCAAAGCTTGTTTGCCAGCTCCCCGAAGCTTTTCGCAGGCTTCCACGTCTTTCGTCGCCTTCGACTGCCAAGGCATTCACCTTCTGCGCTTGTTCACTTGATTTGAGAACCCAACTCGTTACTCTTTTTCAGTGAATAATCTTCGCCTTTTGATTGATTTCTTCGTTGGACTCACTTTTCGAATGCTCATGTACTTCTTCGTAGTACACTCCGCTTCTCAAAGCTCGTCCGCCTTGATCTCAATCAAATAACTCGATTTTCTAACCCAATTAAAAGTGTAAAGTTTGCAAACTTTAACGTGTTGGATTTTCTGGTTCTTTCGCTGAATGCAACATACCCTGAAATTGTTATACAACAACTTCATATTTCATTCTTGGAAGATCATAAAAAAATTTTAATTCTTTTATATCTTCGCGCCTTATTACAGATTTCTGTTTTGTTAATGAACTTCTCTTTTATAAACGCCTAAGACATTTATAATCTTCCCTTACTCCTCCTGAGTTCTTTTTCTTGTTTCCTTCTCTTCCTTATTTCTCTAAATTCTTTTCGGGCCTGTTTCTTGGTGGAGCCAGTCGGGATCGAACCGACGACCCTCGGCTTGCAAAGCCGATGCTCTCCCAGCTGAGCTATGGCCCCTTCATTTCTAGTCTTAAGTTGGGGGGTCTGGGTGGACTTGAACCACCGACCCCACGCTTATCAAGCGTGTGCTCTAACCAACTGAGCTACAGACCCTTAATCTTTTTTAAGGTCTTCGCCTTTTGCTTTATTTCTGTGTTGGACTCGCTTCTCGAATACTCATGTACTTGCAGTACACTCCGCTTCTCTAAGTCATCCGCCTTAAACTAAAACAAAATTCTTGACCTTCTAGTTCAGTTATTTGGCCTAAACCAAATTCAAATTTCTTTATCTATTTATTATCTAATTTTAAACCGAATATTTTTCTTTAGTTCAAGGCAAAGTGTTTTTGAGAAGCGAAATGTACACGTTAGTACATGTGCATCATAAATAACAACTTAACTCATAAATAATGAAAAAAGACGGCCAGTAGGTAAGCAATGTGTGTGAGCGCTTAGGCTAGGGTTTCTTATTATCTTATTTTCATAAGGAGGTGATCCAGCCGCAGGTTCCCCTACGGCTACCTTGTTACGACTTCACCCCAGTCATGAATCTTACCGTGGTCGGCGATCCCCTCTTGCGAGGTTAATCTACCGCCTTCTGGTAGAACCCACTCCCATGGTGTGACGGGCGGTGTGTACAAGGCCCGAGAACGTATTCACCGCGACTTGCTGATTCGCGATTACTAGCGATTCCAACTTCATGGAGTCGAGTTGCAGACTCCAATCCGGACTACGAGACGTTTTGTAGGATTGGCTCCCCCTCGCGGGTTGGCTTCCTTCTGTACGCCCCATTGTAGCACGTGTGTAGCCCTACCCATAAAGGCCATGATGACTTGACGTCGTCCCCACCTTCC
>CAYQIE010000068.1:0-13739 GCA_964417505.1 Rickettsiella sp.
TTTTGTATACTTAAATTCGGATACCTTCTTTCCTTTTTAGCCTTTTCTCTTCCCCCTCTAGTTTAAATCCTTATATAGCAGAGCGAAACTTTTGGTGAAATTTTATTCGCGGCATTATCTAAGAATCTAGTTTCAATTTGGGATATTTCTATCTTCAGCTTCGCAGCACTATCGAGTTCATTTTTAATTTGACTACATTTTTCTTCACGTTGTTCTTGTGAGTGGACTCTTCTCTGTAAGGGAAGAGTCAGACTCCGAATTGCACAAAAGCTTCGAAATGCCTCTCCAAGGGGATCAGGGAGTGGTTCAATTAATTCAACCGCATTGAGCAGCGCTGTTTCAAAGGGATCTGTTCCTAGTTCTAGTATTGAAGCAATGATTTCAGAGGCGCCTTCAATGTTATCTGGATGTTTGTTAAGTCTTTCAACGGCGCTACAGATGATCCTTTCTACCGCTAGAGCGGGAACATGAATTTGATTTCGTGCTTGGTCAAGAATAGAGTCGACAAGGATTCCATTAATATATAGTTCTTCATTACTCCTTTTCAAATCTGTAAAAAAACAATTTTGTGAATAAATATTATTGATATCAGCTTTCTTAGCCATTTCTCCTATTATGAAGCCCCATAAGTCTTTTGCGTTATGAAATGTAAGTATAGCTTTTATCTCTAAAAGAGTAAATTATCTATTGACATTCTTCGCTAAATATATTAGGGACTTATTAACTAAGTAAGAAATAGTTTCATAATACTCGTTAGCGGCCAAACCATGAGCCAGGAGTCGTCTAGCTGGACACATTAATGAAAAAGGAAGTCAATAAGTAAGCGACTATTATTACAAAAAATTGGATTGTCCTGCAAAAAATTTATCCTCAACGACTACGCCTGTTCATTTAATAGAAGAAAAGGATCAATATTGATCCTTTTGTAATTCGAGATGACTATGCATCGAATCTGGCAAGAAACTGCTTAACCAATTTTCGAGTGGTTGAAAATGCGGCACCAGGACTGATTCTTGCCAAGAAGTTTCTTTAGCAAAAGGTGTTAAACTCACTAACATCATCAATAAAACCACCACTAGAATACCCCGCGCGATACCAAAGATAATGCCCAATACGCGATCAGTACCACTCAAGCCGGTATTAGCGACTAATTGAACAATTAAATAATTAATCAACATACCTAATATCAGTGTGACTAAGAATAGACCCACAAAGCTTACCACCAACCTAACTGAATCTGAATGAATAAAATTGACCAGTAAATCGGCAATATAACGATAAAAAATAAAACTCACTGCAATGGCAGCTACCCAAACCACTAAGGAAATCACTTCTCTTACAAAACCACGCATTACACTAATTAATACAGACAATGCAATGATGGCGATAATGGTATAATCGATCCAATTAAACATAGACATTAGATAACCTTAGGTAAGCACATTTGGGTTGTATAGTATAAACTACTTTTTTAAAGTAGTAATATCAATCAAGCTTTAAAATGATATAAAACTTACGTTCAGACCAAAAAAAGACCGAAGTTTTTTATATTAAAAATAAAGAAGGGAAATTGTTATGCCAAAAACAAGGCCTACTCAATTAGGAATTAAATTACGTCATGCTGCAGCGCAAGGAGACATCGATAAAGTCAAGGATTTTCTGCTTTAGATTATGCTTGCAAAAACAGTTATAGTTTTATTCTTACGCTATTAAAAAATAAATTTCCAAAATGGACATTTAAGGATGAGGATAAGCTCGCAGAAGAGATTTATGAAAAATTTAAAAGAAATAATCTTTCTATTATATTCAATAATCAAATCTTTGATGCTTATTACCTCTTTGATAAAAAAGTACTTCCCTATTTTCAACCAGGAAATCAATACACCTTAACCAATATCCAACAAGCCATTGAAAAAAGGATACTGAATCCGCATAAATTCTTTGTTTCTGGTACATTACTGCAAAGTACAGCCCTTTCACGAGTGGAAACCTTCGAAAAATTCCGTTGGTTATTATTAGAAAAAAACGTCAATCCTAATATACAAGGAGGTAGTGAGCTCAACCCTAGTTCTTATAAAAATACTGCACTGCATATTCTGATTGCCAACTAGGATGAACAAGACTCACTTGAACTCATTGAATTACTCGTTTCAAGTCAGCGATTTAATTTCAATCTAACTGATAGCGAAGGAAAAACCTGCCTTTGTTTAGCCGTCAAGGTAGGTTTATCTGAGGTTGCAAAAAAACTTATTTAGTTAAAAAGCCAAGTCGACATCAATATTCCTGATGAAGACAAAAACACGCCCTTACACTATGCCTTTTTATTGGGACATATCTCGATCGCGGAAGAATTAATCAAGCATCAATGTCATAAAAATAGCATAAATAAACAAAACAAAGCCCCTTATGAATTATTAATCACGAGTACTAAGGAAGATGTGAGAGATTGTCTAGAGACTATTTGGATTAATCCAGGTAGAAAGATCCGAAAATCTCAAAAACCATTCTCCAAGACTGTATGGAAAAAAGAGCATATGCTCAAAATAAATGGGCCGATAACCCGCTGCCTTTATCGATCGTTCAAAGGAAAAGGATCATTCGTTTCCATCTTGCTGCAGCAACGGGAGATTTAAAAAGTTTGCAAGATCATTGTGATTCCACAATACTCAATCAAGCTAACTCGAAAGGCAATACGGCATTGTATTTGGCCAGTGCTCATGGACACGAAGAACTGGTAAAATATTTATTAGAATATTCTGAAATTGATCTTCACACGAAGAATCATGAAAACCTAAAAGCCGCCGATCAGATTAGCAATTTATCTTTAGCTGATTTATTTAAAGAAAAATTGTCTATTAACCTAAAAGGCTCAAATGAGGAAAGAAAGGACACCTTAAATCGATTAGAATGGCGTATACAAAATCTTAGTCTTAATCAAATAAGTGCCATTAAACCTAAAAAACCATTAAAAACTTAAAGCGGTTTAATTATCTCATCTAGCGTGTAAATACTATGCAATTGGTAGCCAGCGGCCATTAATGCTTCTCCGCCACCTTGTTGTCTATCGACCAATACCACAATATCCTTTACTTGGAGACCCTGGTTTTTTAATAACTCGGCTATCTGTAATACACTGCCGCCAGTCGTTACCACATCTTCAATGATTAAACAATCTTGACCCGATTTATAAACACCTTCGATTTGTTTTTTTGTACCATATTCTTTAGCTTCCTTACGACACATGAGCATCGGTATATCTTGCTCAAGAGAAATAGCGGTAGCCATCGGCAGTGCAGTGTAAGGTACGCCGCATAACAAACTGGGTTTCAAATGTTTTACTTTATCCCACAATACCTTGGCAATATTACGCAACAAGGGTGGGTAAGAAATAATGGCACGGCAATCAATATAGATCGGTGAAACTTCGCCACTGCGTAGCGTAAATTCACCCCATTTAATCCCCCCTATATTAATTAATGCATCAAGTAAGGTTTGTTTTTCCACACTAAGCTTCGGAGGAATCGTCATTAATATTAGTTTTTTCAGCCGTTAAATGGACAAGCTATCGGTTTGCTCGGGATCGTTTGTTAAGTCTTCTTCGATACGTTCTAAACCTACTAAGGTTTCGCCTTCGTTCAGTCGGATTAATCGTACACCTTGCGAATGACGACCCGCCACGCGAATTTCAGAGACCCGGGTACGCACCAAGGTCGCTTTATTGGTAATTAACATCACTTCATCGGCTGGTGATACTTGTACAGCCGCAACGACATTACCATTACGCTCGGTGGTTTTAATGGCGACCACGCCACTACCACCACGACTGGTTAAGCGATGCTCTGGAACAGGCGTACGTTTACCATAACCTTGACTGGTTGCTGTCAAGATTAATCCTTCTGGTTTAGCAATAATTAATGAAATAACCTGTTGACCTTCTTGTAATTTAACACCTCTTACGCCGCACGCCGTACGGCCCATTGAGCGTACTTTACTTTCATTAAAACGAATGACTTTGCCGGCATCGGTAAACAATAAAACATCTTGTTGACCATCGGTTAAGGCAACACCCACCAAACGATCCCCTTCACGTAAATCAATAGCAATGATACCATCATTACGCGGCCTAGAAAAATCAATTAAGCTCGTTTTTTTCGCCGTACCCTTCGCAGTGGCCATAAAGATAAAGTGTTCGGCACTATAATTCTGCACCGGTAATACTGCATTAATTCGTTCATTCTCATCCAAAGGTAATAAATTAATAATGGGTCGACCTTTAGCGATTCGACTACCTTCAGGTAATTTATAGACTTTCAACCAATAGACTTTACCGACACTCGAAAAACACAATAAAGTGGCATGCGTATTAGCAATAAGTAAATGTTCAATAAAATCTTCTTCCTTAACATCACCCGATGATTTTCCTCTACCACCACGACGTTGCGCTTGATAAACATCTAAGCTTTGGCGTTTGGCATAACCTTCATGTGACAATGTCACCACCACATATTCGGCCGGTATCAAATCTTCTTCGTTAATTTCCGCATCGACACTGACAATTTCGGTACGCCGCGGATCTGCAAATTCTTCTTTAACCGCTAACAGTTCATCATGAATAACCTGACGTAAGCGTTCTGGTTGATTTAAAATATCTAATAAATCGATAATAACCGCTATTTGATCGCGATATTCCTTTAAAATCTTCTCTTGTTCCAAACCGGTTAAACGATGCAAGCGGAGATCGAGTATTGCCTGTGCCTGCTCCGGTGATAATCGATAAACATTCTCTCCTTTTTTTACACCGTATTCCAACGCAGTCTCTACATCGACCGTTAAGGATGTTTCAAGCAAATTGGTTTCCGCCAACATCTCAGCAACCATCCCTAACTGCCAAGCTTGAGCTAATAGTTGAGATCTCGCATCCGCTGGATCCTTGGCCGCTTTAATGAGTGCGATCATGGCATCAATATTCACCAAGGCTATGCCTAAACCTTCTAAAATATGTGCACGTTCGCGAACTTTACGTAATTCAAAGATGGTACGACGGGTGACGACTTCACGTCGATGCGCTAAAAATTCGTTAATTAATTGCTTGAGATTAAGTAGAACCGGTCTGCCATCAACCAATGCCACCATATTAATTCCAAACGTCACTTGTAATTGGGTTTGCGCAAATAAATTATTCAATAATACATCCACGTTTTCACCGCGACGCACTTCGATAACCATCCGCATACCGTCTTTGTCAGATTCATCACGCAATGCGGTAATCCCTTCAATCCGCTTTTCCTTAACCAATTCAGCAATCTTTTCAATCAATTTTGCTTTATTGACTTGGTAAGGGAGCTCGGTCACGATAATTCGTTGTTTACTGGATTTTTCATCCTGTTCAAGTTCAATTCTGGCTCGAACAAACACACGGCCACGACCAGTATAGTAGGCATCAATAATGCCTTGTTTACCATAAATTAAACCTGCCGTAGGAAAATCAGGTCCTTTAATAAACTGCATTAATCGTTCTATGCTTAATTCAAGATCGACCAGTAGCGCGACACACGCATCAATCACTTCGACCAGATTATGCGGTGGAATATTAGTGGCCATACCGACCGCAATACCTGAAGAACCATTCACCAAAAGGTTAGGCACACGAGTGGGTAATACGCTAGGAATGAGTTCGGTTTCATCATAGTTAGGTGAAAAATCAACCGTTTCTTTGGCTAAGTCTGCTAACAAGGCATGGGCAAGCTTTGACATACGAATTTCGGTATAACGCATCGAAGCGGCCGCATCACCATCGACCGAACCAAAGTTTCCTTGACCATCAATCAACACCGATCGCATGGAAAAGGTTTGTGCCATACGCACTATCGTATCGTAAATCGCACCATCACTATGCGGATGATATTTACCAATAACATCACCCACCACACGGGCAGATTTTTTATGCGGTTTATTCCAATCATTGCCAAGCTCGCTCATGGCAAATAAAACCCGCCTATGGACCGGCTTTAAGCCATCGCGAACATCAGGTAACGCCCGGCCTACTATGACACTCATAGAATACGCCAGGTAGGACTGTTTTAATTCCTTCTCAATGGTGACTGGAATGATTTCATTAGCCAATTCTGCCATAAAAACTCAAAGCCTATGATACGTAAAATGAAAACAGACGAAGAGGTAAAACCTCATCGTCTGCGATAGATATAGTACCATAAAAGGCTTAAAACTGGCAGCAGTTTTCGCCAACGGCCAGTACACATTTTAGTACTTATTGTACTCCAGCTGCAGAGTTAGCTGAATTATCATTGTTAGCCGGTTCCGCGGGTGTCGTGGTGGTCGATGAATTGTTAGAGGATGTATCCGGTGTCGCTGGGGTAGCGGGCGCAGTATCACTTGAAGGTGTTTGCGTGGGTTCCACAGCTTGCGGATTCACTGGCATTTGATCATCGGCACTTGATGAATTCACTGGATTAGCCATTTGATCTTGAACAGGTATTGCAGTATCGGATTGATCTCCTTGCTTATCAGAAGGCTGATGATTACAGCCAACTAAAGCCGCCGTCAGCAGCATAGAAACCAAAAACTTCTTATACATAAGCAAAATTCCCCATCTAAAGTAGTACAAAAAAATATTAAAGGACAAGTTATCAGCCTTGAGCTGACAAGCCGACTGACAAATCCGTGGCCCATAGTGGAAGCCAACTTAAGCATAGCAAAACTTTCTCTTAAAACAAAATCTGGCTCAAGTGACTCGCCAAAATGCCTAAATCCTAAGTATTCCGGCCGCCTCTTTTCATTGCCAACCTACTAAATACTGTTATAATAAGTCCTAGATTTAGTTTCCCGTGTCAGCAGATAGCTAGGATTAACCCCCTCTATAACTGGTACAAAACAGAGCGGAATAATAAGAAATCAACGTTTTGTCGAATGTTAACTAAAGTAAAAAATTTTAGTTTTTTTATAAGCTTACTTAATTTTAGTAACGAATTTAAATTCCAAAATGGGAGAATTAGTCCGGCTTCTTAAGTTTGCAACTTTTATTTGGAACAATGTTCTTTCGATGCGAATTTTATGAACAGTAATACAGTAAAATTGAAGGATACTGACATAAAAAATACGGTATTTGAGAATATGCAAGCCTATAATCCGAGTTAAAGATCAGATATTTAAAACCTATGCTGCTAAGCCTTACAAGTAAAATGGCTTATATAAAGAACTCTAGTGACGCACTCACCTTTTTTAAATTGATTAAGCGATCATTGTTTCAGGTACTAGCAACAGTTTTAATTTTTTAACCGAGATTATTACGTTTTACAAATTACAAATAAGCAAGCTTAGTTGAGCCTTCACAAAATAGGATTCAACAATGCATAATGAAAAGAATCGAATATTAATTAATGCAAATCAACCAGAAGAAATCCGAGTTGCTTTGCTTGAAGAGAACAAACTATCAGACCTTGATATTGAGTATAGCGGTCAAGTACAAAAAAAGTCGAATATCTATAAAGGCAAAATTAGTCGCATTGAGCCTAGCTTAGAAGCCGCATTCGTCGACTATGGCCCTGAACGCCATGGCTTTTTACCCTTCAAAGAAATTGTCCCCTCCTTTTTTAAATTTGAAAAATCACATTCCATTCAATCCCTAAAAAAAGGGCTTGAAGGTCGTGAAGTGATGGTGCAAATTGAAAAAGAAGAACGCGGAAATAAAGGTGCCGCTTTAACCACTTATATTACACTTCCCGGTAGTTATTTAGTCCTCATGCCCAACAATCCAGGCGCGGGCGGTATTTCACGTCGTATCGAAGGAGAAGAACGCCGCGAAATGCAAGATTTACTCAGTAAAATGGAAATCGCTGAGAATATGGGTCTAATACTGCGTACGGCAGGTGTAGGTAGAGAGTTTTATGAATTACAAAATGATTTGAATTTGCTTATCCAACAATGGAATGCCATAGAAAAGGCCTATAATGAGCGCTCAGCGCCCTTTCTAATCTTTCAAGAAGGCGATTTGTTAACCCGTTCAATCCGTGACTATTTAAGACGTGATATTGACGAAATTATTATTGATGACAAAAAAATCTACGAAAAGATTAAACATTATATAGAACAAATTCGACCGGATTTTGTATCCCGCATTACGCTTTATCAAAATTCTATCCCACTCTTTATGCAATTTGATATTGAAGAAGCGGTTGAGTCAGCATTTAAACGCAAAATAGAACTTCCCTCTGGCGCAACCATTGTGATTGATCGTACTGAAGCGTTAGTTTCCATCGATATCAACTCAGGCAAGTCGACCAAAAATGAAGATATTGAAGAAACTGCCGTAACGACCAACCTTGAAGCCGCAAAAGAAATAGCCCGTCAATTACGAGTACGTGATTTAGGTGGCTTAATTGTCATTGATTTCATCGATATGAATTCAGAAGAGAATCAGCGTAAAGTAGAAAATTGCTTACGTTTAGCGACTAAAAAGGATCGTGCACGTATCCAAATCAATCGAATATCGCAATTCGGATTATTAGAAATGTCGCGTCAACTTTTACGACATTCCTTAGGAAAGGCCAACGAGACCTTATGCGCACAATGTAAGGGTGAAGGGACCGTTCGAACGATTGAATCATTAATTTTATCGTTACTCCGTTCCATTGAAAAAGAAGCCATAAAGAAATCTACCCAGCAAGTTCGTGTCGAAATACCTGTGGATATGACCACTTATTTGATTAATGAAAAACGTCATGTCATAGAACAAATTGAACAACGTTATAAAACTCATATCTTAGTAATACCTAATCCCTATTGGCAGTCCCCACACTACAAAATTACCGGTTTAGGAAAAAATATTAATCTCCAGGCTAACGAAAATGCCAGTTATCAAATGCTCGATAAATCTTGCGCGGAATCATCGCTGGCTTACAGCGCACTTTCTATTAAACCTTTAGAAATTCCGGCTGTTAAACCGCTTACCTTTGCAATTAGCAAAAATAAACCTAAAACCCAATTAGGTTTATTAAGTCGATTACTCGGTATGCTAAAAAATCTGGCTAAAACCAAAACTGAATCGAGTCAACATCCTCCAAAAAAGGAAGCTGGCAACACGACTCCTGTTCCCCATCAAGCTCATCATGCGCCGCATCGACACCCTTCGGAAAGACGTTACACCAAATCAAATCGCAATCACCGAATGCGCAATCATCGCCGCGACGACATACATGAAGGAGAAGGAGACACTGGAAACGGAGGTCATGCTCAACAGCATCGTCACCCTAATAACCCGTCAGCAAAAAATCGTTTTAATAAACACCATCAACAACGTTATGAGTCAACATCACATCAGCAAAGCGGCCATCATCATAACAAAGCGGTCTCTGCTGATACTCCATCAGAAAAAAAAGCAGTCTCCCATAAAAGACGGCAACAAGCGGAAAAAAATACTCTAAAACATGAGCAGAAATTAAATTCGCAAATGACTCGTATCGAAAATGTTACGCAAACCGCCGCTAAACCTACGCTACCTAACATCGAAAACAAAGCACTGCCTCCACAGCAAGAAAAATCAGTCGCCAATACAGAAAAAAACTCCATCGTTGAACGGACCAATAATATCAACAACCTTTGCTTAAACAGCTCAACTTCGATGAGCACTCCCCCTACTAATACGAATCGTCCATCATCCACACAGCGCCGCAATAATAATACTCGACGTTATGGTGGAGAACCTAAATTACGTCATCGCAGCTATAGTCATTACGATCACGCTCAAAAAACTAAAGGTTAATCAATCATGATTATATTGATCTAGCAAAATCCTCGAGAGTAAAAATTAAAAAAAGTATTGACTGGCCGTTAAAATTTAAAAATCAGCATTATATAAATAACACTTATTAAAACATTCTCGTAAATGACAAACAGGTCATTTAGTATCTCATAAAGCTTATACACTAATATTACCAATTTATATATAACTGATGATTTAATTACAGGATTGTTCATATTTTTTTAAAAAAATTTATTTATAATTAAATAAATAATAAAAATAAATGGAAAATTAGATTATGGAAAATCCAGCTGCGATAGAGACAGAAGAATTATATGATGAGAATTATTATTTATCATTTCACGATGGAAGCTTGTCTAAAAAATTATTGTCATTTTCATCTTACATAAATAGAAACAGGCTTGATAAAAATGAAATTGAACGAAAAATATCAAAGAATTTATATAACTATCCTTCCTCAAAATCACCCATTTATTATCAAGAGAATCCTAAATTTTTTTATAATTATGCACATTCAACTATTGGTAGAAAAAATATAGAAATTTTTAAAAATGAAATATCAATATGCTTTGTAAAAATAATAAACTGGTCTAAACAAAATAATTTAAAAGTATTAGATGAAAACCAAGAAATAGTTGGAGTAGATAATCGATTAAGTTTGTTTAGAGACAGATTAGAAAATAATGAATTTTCTGATAAAACTTATTTATTTTATGGTGAAGAGAAAAAAGCCATTGAAATTATTGCTTTGCTTATTGAGGATGAATCTATAGAAAAAGAATATCGGAAAAATTAACTTATTACACTAACAATGAATGGAAATTTAAAATACTGTGTAGAAAGATGCTTTTCAGGATTCATGACTACCACTCAATATTTAAAGAATTATTTAAGTTTTAACTTTCCCTACATGTTAATTAGATTAATTACAGAGATGACAGAAATTTTATCTACAAGCCAACACAGTCCCGGTGCAAAAATTTATACAGAGATATTATGTAATAAAGTAAAAGTTTCGATTAGAGACTTTGAAATACACGCTAAGAATTATTTGAAAAATAACCTTTATAAAGAATTAGGTGTAAAAAAATGGTCAATGATTTCTACACTCATGTGTTTGACACTTCAGAAATTAAAAAAATATATAACTATTTTTCATCGGTATTTAAGTCCAAATTTATCTCAACTACTATTGTTAAGTTTATACAAAATGAATATTTTAAAAAAGAAAATATTCATTTTAACGACGGTTTATCGAATACAGTTAATCTCGAAGAACTAGAAGCATTTTTAAGTTTATTAGGATAAGATAAAGACTTCAACTTAAATGAAGTTATAACATTAGATGAAAATGATAATCCTAGGTTCAAATTAGAAAATCCTTTGTTAATTACAATATCTGAGCGATTGATAGGAAACGAATGGTTTTCCTTGGGTTTTTTCAGTCGGTGGATGAATAAAAAATATCTATCGCTAATAAAACCTCTACAAAAATTTGATGTTTTAGTTGACATGCCCTTATTTAGCGAAAAAAGAAATAAATATAAAATCTTCACAGTCAATTTTGAATTAAGTTAGTTTGTGTTATATAATGAAAAACAGAGAATGATTAATTTAATTAAATCTTAAAATAAGTTATTTAACTTCTTCGAGGAAAACCTGTCAAGTAGTATGATTCAATATCTTTTTGAAAATTCAAAAGATTTATTAAATTTTTTTAAAGTTTTCCTAAAAATAGGCATGAATTATATTTAACTTTTTTAGAAAAAAACAATTTTAATTTTAAAATGAATTTATTATCAAATTTGTTATTAAACGAAATTGTTGATGATTCACAAAATCAAAATTTTTCAATATGACTTATTAATTTATCTACATGATTTTTTTCAAATTTAGGATAAAATAGTTTAAATAATTTTTCTGAAAGATTTAGAGTCTCTAATTTAGTTAAAGATGTTTTGGAAGAAAATTAAAAATTTTGATTCAATAAACACCTATTTTTTAAAAACGTTTATAAGTTTTTTTAAATTTACAAACCTAATTGGTTTTAACGAATATAGGAACTTAAATTTTGATCTTAATAGTAATTTAGATCCAAATTCATAACTTTTGAAAAAATACAATTTAATATTTTGTTATTTAATATTAAGTTTAGAAAATCTAAGTTAACGAATGTTAGTTTTATAAGTAAAATAAATCACATAATATTTGAAAATAGTTATGTTATTGCTAACTTTCATTATGTAACAAATACGGTTTAAATCATGTTAAGGATAATATAGGTATATTTTATTGTAAAAATTTAAATATTAGTAAGTTTTTTGGAAATTTGAATTTTAAAAGTTTAGTAGAAGGTCTAGAGATTGGCTTAAGCTCTGTAGATAAAATTTCTATCATTAATATTAAGGATTCTTTTTTTTAATATTAAGTTTAATCAGTTTATTATTAATGAAGAATAATACTTATTTTACGTCAATGGATTTTACGAATAATAGATTTATTCCCTTAGAAAATATTAAAGAAATAATTAATGATGATCTTTTACAGGAACTTTTAGTTTCAAAATAGTCGAAGAAGATAAAGCTAAAATTAAAATGTTTTTTTAAATCTTGATTTTTTACTCAATCACTTATTGATTTTCTAAATTATCCAGCTATTCTGAATTTAGATTATGATTTATTATTTTTACTAAAAAGCACAGCTTTACGACTTGTCGATTTTAACAATTTAGAAATACATACTATCCTTAAAAAGTATAAAAGAATTAACTTCAGTTACTGTAACTTAGAAGGTATAAGTCTAAAAAATTTATTTAGTACAGGTGAAATAAATCTTGAATATGCTAATTTAAGAAATTCAGTTTTTTTGACGCAGATCTCTCTAATACAAATTTTAACAATGCTAACTTATCCCATTGCGATTTATCTAAAACCAAGTTACTAAATACAAAACTGATCAATGTTAAAATTTCACACACTCAATTAACTATTGAGCAACTTTTTTATTTTTACAAACAAGGTCACTATAATTTTGAATCTGTCCAGTTAGTTGGATTTTTTACTTTTTGAAGAAGGTCAATCACTTGAAGGTGCTAAACTATCTAATCAAGCTCTTGAGTATCTAATAGACAGCGGTTATAAAAACTTTAGGCGAGTTGATTTAAGATTTATAACTAAACAACTAGAAAGTATTTTTGAAAATAAATCGGACCTTAATTTTGAAGGAGCAATTTTCGATAAAGACTTATTGCTTTCTGAATGTATAAACTCAAAACTAATAAGCTGTAAACACAATTTGTATTGATTTTTAGTTCGGAGCAGATCCCATTCTTTTTCACCTAAATCATATTTTTGTAATTACCAACGAGTTTCTGGCAATAATTGCTTCCAGGATTTATTTCTTTTATTATACAATCCTTTAGAAATAATATGCATTAAGGAATGTCGATTTCCTTTATCAAAAGCTTCAAGCAAATTGGCTCTAAAAAATCCGGTGGTTACTTTGTGGATGAGTTCAGTACCATTGCTTAAATCTGCAAAGCGAGCGATATAACCGAGATAGCTATCGGCTAAAAGTTTAAATTGTTGTGCAATAAATTTTCGTTCTTTATCGGCAAACGCATCAAAGGTATGTTCTAACGTTGAGGCAAAACTTTTAAAATATTGATTACCCCATCATTGTGCAAAAAAAGCAATAAAAGGAATATCAGGCAAACTTTGAACCACAATTGAAGATAATTTAGCTATTGCACTTAAAGATCGACTATTTGAACCCAATGCTGCAAGGGTTGGACTTACCGCCGTCTTATTTTGTTGCATCACTTCTTTGTAGATATTATCCGTATTATCGTTCCAATATTGACTTTATCAAAAGTTTCGCTCTGCTATATAAGGATTTAAACTAGAGGGGGAAGAGAAAAGGCTAAAAAGGAAAGAAGGTATCCGAATTTAAGTATACAAAA
>CAYQIE010000069.1:0-55154 GCA_964417505.1 Rickettsiella sp.
CTTTTGTATACTTAAATTCGGATACCTTCTTTCCTTTTTAGCCTTTTCTCTTCCCCCTCTAGTTTAAATCCTTATATAGCAGAGCGAAACTCTTGTTTTGAAATCATCCTACAAAAAAACCATTCCTGCATTTAAATCACATACTAAAAGATTGATGGTCTCCTACCCAATGTCATCATCTTCCTCTTCTTCCTCTGATAAATTATTGTTCTCACGAATTAAATAATTTCTACGCTGTAAATAAGCATTGCGTTGAAATACATAAGGATCAAAAGAAGCTTGCTTTATCGCTTGATCAAAATCCAATAATTGCGCCCTGGCATTGATAAAACTCCCCCATGTTAAACCATTTCGCCAAGCAATATCATTAATATAAGGATAAATTGAAAAAACACCATAATTAATAGGCCAAGAAACTGCATCTCGTACCGTACGCGGACCTAAAATTGGAACGACAAGATAAGCCGATGAAGTATAGCCCCACTTTGCTAAGGTTAAACCAAAATCTTGACTGTGAGGGGGTAAACCAATTCGGCTCGCCACATCGATAAAGCCAGCAATTCCCACCGTACTATTAATTAAAAAACGCCATGTATTCGATGTAGCATCATAAAAATCTCCTTGTAATAAATTATTAATAACCGTGGGGATCTGTTCTAAATTACTGAAAAAATTACCAATACCTTTGGTAACAGGCCAGGGTAAAATTGTTTTATAAACGGTAGCAACTGGTTTAAAAAAAATTTTATCTAAAGTCTGATTAAGCTTAAATGCATGACGATTATAATTTTCATAGGGATCGTTATTTAGGCCGCTATCTAAATCAACAGCCATTACGGATGATGATGTAATTAATAACAATAGGAAAAACCCTAATAATCGGTTATGCATTCACGATGCCTCATTATAGTATAATTCTAAGTGCTCTCACTTAAATACTTCTCAGCATCCAGTGCTGCCATACAACCGCTTCCAGCAGAAGTAATGGCTTGTCGGTAAACAGAATCAATCACATCACCACAAGCAAAGACACCTTTTATACTCGTTTCTGTAGCAAAGCCATTACTTCCACCACGTACTAAAATATAATCTTTCTTCATATTTAATTGATCTTTATATATTTCAGTATTGGGCGTATGTCCAATAGCAATAAAAACACCATGGACTTTTAATTGAGTAGTAGATTGTGTTTTTTTATTAAAAAGCTTTAAACCATTCACTCCTTTTTCATCCCCTAAAATGCTATCCACTTCAGTATCTAACATTATAGATATTTTTCCGGCTTTTACTCTTGCCATCAATCTATCCAACAATATTTTTTCTGGGCGAAAAAAAACACTTCCTCTATAAATAAGAAAAACATGATCAGCAAGGTTAGCCATATATAAAGCTTCTTCTACAGCAGTATTCCCACCACCGACAACTGCAACCTTTTGATTTTTATAAAAAAAACCATCGCATGTCGCACATGCTGAAACTCCTTTACCCATAAATTCTTTTTCGGATGGCAAGCCTAAATATTTGGCCGACGCACCAGTAGCAATGATCAAAGCATCACAATGATATGTTTCATCATTCCCTTTTAATATGAAGGGTGAGCTTGATAAATCAACCTTATTGATATGATCAAAAATAATTTGGCCTTTAAATCGTTCAACATGCTTATGCATACGCTCCATCAAAGCAGGTCCTTGTAAACCTTCTATGTCCCCTGGCCAATTATCAACATCTGTTGTTGTCATTAATTGCCCCCCTTTTTGCATACCCGTAATAATTATCGGGTCAAGATTTGCCCTCGCTGCATAAAGCGCTGCTGTATATCCTGCAGGTCCTGAACCTAATATGATAAGCCGATGTCTTTGAACCTTATTCATAAAAACCACTTTTAGGGTAAAAACCCAGATAATAAAAAAATTGTTATAATTAAAATTTCTAACAAAGTATAACAAAGAACGCTATAAATAGTACTTATACTCATAACTATTCCAAAAAGACTGTTTGCTTACGCTTCGTCTAAATAAGGAGCCCCCTTGAAAAAAGCCCGAACCGAAGATTTTTTACAATTAAGTCTCAAGCAGCGTCTACTTGAAGGTCTACTCATTGTCAGTGGTGCCCTTGCTCTTTTTTTATTTTTAGCCTTATGGACTCACCGCCCAGCGCTGCATGTCAAACCCTCGATGAACATAGCAGGTCGCTGGGGAGATCTACTTGCGCATTTCTTTTTTAATAGTTTTGGTTCTTTAGCCTACTTGTTTCCAGCATTATTACTCTATGGAGGATGGCAGTGTTTTAAAGGTCGTTTTTCCAGCCTATCTTTTAGCTATCCTTTTTTGGCTTTACGTCTTTTAGGTTTCATTACTATTTTTATTGCGGCTTGTGGACTTGCAGCTTTACATAGTACATACACCTTGCATGGCTATACATCAGGAGGGCAATTAGGAAATCTTGTTACCAGAAGTTTTATTGTGCAATTCAACGTTGTCGGTAGCACTTTATTTCTATTAGCACTTTTATTAGCCAGTACAACGCTTGCTACTGGTTTTTCTTGGTTAAATATTATTGATAAAATCAGTAGTTATATCGCGGTATTACCAGGGAAAATTGCTGAAAAAATAAAAAAACTCATTGTGTATTCCAAGAGAAAAGGCGCATCTGAAAAAATCAAATCTCGGGTAAGCACTTTCAGTAAATCCGAAGCGACAAATACTTCTAACGCTAAAACTTCACCACAATTTAATTCTATAATAAATTCACCCTCATCTAATACTGAAATAATTCATCATAATCCTCTAGCTATAAAGCCTTACTCTTCACCTACAACTATTTCAAATAGAAAAAATAATACTGAATCTTCTTTTCCCTCCTTAACTTTGTTAGATCCTGTTGAAAAATTGAGTAAAGAGGGATATACCCGTGAAGAATTAGAACAATTATCTCGAGATGTTGAACTACGATTAAAAGATTTTGGAATTCAAGTACAAGTTGTAGCTGTTCATCCTGGACCTGTAGTCACCCGTTTTGAAATGCAGCCAGCCGCAGGAATTAAAGTAAGCCGTATTACTGGATTGGCTAAAGATTTAGCTCGGTCATTATCAGTTGTTAGAGTGCGTATTGTGGAAGTTATTCCTGGTAAGTCGGTTATTGGACTCGAAGTTCCCAACAAACATCGCGAAATTGTTCGACTCAGTGAAATATTAAGTTCAACAGCCTACCAACACGCACGATCGCCACTCTCTCTTGCTTTAGGTAAGGATATCGCTGGCCATCCAGTCATCGTTGATCTAGGAAAAATGCCTCATCTGCTTGTTGCAGGAACAACAGGTTCAGGAAAATCAGTTGGCCTTAATGCCATGTTATTAAGCATTCTATATAAATCAACGCCTCAACAAGTTAGATTGATTATGATTGATCCCAAAATGTTGGAACTCGCTATTTATGAAGGAATTCCTCATTTATTAGCCCCTGTTGTCACTGATATGAAAGAAGCAGCAAATGCTTTACGTTGGTGTGTCGCAGAAATGGAACGTCGTTATAAACTGATGGCACATTTAGGAGTACGCAATTTAGCTGGATATAACCAAAAAATACAAGAAGCCAACGTTAAAGGACAATTACTTAATAACCCTTTTTCGTACCCTAAGCAAGGTGATAAAGCAGAAACTTTAGAACATCTTCCATACATTATAGTATTAATTGACGAATTTGCTGACATGATGATGGTAGTTGGCAAAAAGGTTGAAGAATTGATTGCAAGAATTGCCCAAAAGGCAAGAGCCGCAGGTATACATTTGATTTTGGCCACGCAAAGACCTTCTATTGATGTGATTACTGGCTTAATCAAAGCAAACATTCCCACACGCATTTCTTTTCAGGTCTCATCAAAAATTGATTCTCGTACTATTCTTGATAAACAGGGCGCTGAACAATTATTGGGACATGGAGATATGCTGTATTTAGCACCCGGCACAGGTGTTCCAATTCGAGTACACGGTGCGTTTGTTGCTGATCAGGAAGTACACCAAGTTGTTAACGCTTTAAAAAAATCCGCTGCTCCAGAATATATACTTGACCTCAGTCATACCAATCTTAATGATGGAGGAGATTTAAATTTTTTAAACAATAACTCTAGCGAAAAAGACGTACTCTATGATCAAGCTGTACAAATTGTATTAGAAACGCGTCGGGCTTCTATTTCTAGTATTCAACGACGACTTAAAATAGGTTATAACCGCGCTGCACGATTAATGGAAGATATGGAGAAAGCGGGCCTAATCAGTGCTATGGAAAGCAATGGAAATCGCGAAATTCTTATACCCGATAGATTGAGTGAATAAATGTATTTTCACATTAAAGTTGTACTTGAAACGCTATATTGAAAGAGTAGTTTAGGGTTTCAGAAAATTCCTCAATTATCTAACATTCTTTAATTTTTTATTATTAATTTAATTAAATAATTTTTAATTCAAAAAAATTAATAAAATTTATTTTAATATTTAGACAGTTAAAAAATAATACCGAATTATTTTTTAACTGTCTAATAAATTTAAAAATTGTTTTAAAAAAATGATTATAAACTACTATTAAAAATAAAAAGGCTGTTTATTAAAAATAATAAGTTCGGCTTCTTAGAAAACAAAAATAATTTAATATATTGTACGGGGGAAAGAAACTTTAATTAAAAAATCCACCGTACAATTTTTTGTTTTTAGTACATCAATCAAATTAAACCCATTTTTTTTATTTCATTTTTCTCAGAAAGTAATTCTTCTAAGGTCAATTTAATTTTTTCCTCTCCAAATGAATTGTGCTGAATATTATTAATTATACTAAATTGGCCATTGTCTAATCGGCTAGGGAAAGAAAATATCAATCCTTCATCAACTCCATACTGCCCCATTGAACAAGATGCAACTGAAAAAAAATCATCTTTTTTTGTGTCATGAGTTAAGTGATAAACACTATCTATTACTGCATTAGCAGCAGAAGCTGCGGAAGAGGCCCCCCTCGCCTTAATAACCGCAGCTCCTCGCTTCTGCACTATTGGAATAAAATCATTTTCTAGCCAATTTTTATTAGAAATCATTTCTGTAGCAGGCTTATTTGCAATTTTAGCATTGTAAAAATCTGGATATTGTGTAGATGAATGATTTCCCCAAATTCCTATCTGAGTCACCTCTTCAACAGCAACTTCGGCCTTCTTTGCTAATTGTGCACGAGCACGATTTTCATCCAATAATGTCATAGCAAAAAAACGACTTTTAGGGATATCTGGAGCGTGGTGCATAGCGATCAAACAATTGCTATTACAGGGGTTACCTACTACAAAAACCCTGACATCTGCAGCAGCATAGGCATTGATAGCTTTTCCTTGTGGTGCAAATATGCCACCATTTACCTTTAATAAATCCGCACGTTCCATACTCTTTTTACGTGGCATCGAACCTACTAAAATAGCCCAATTAATATCCTTCATTGATTCGTTTAATTGACTAGTACAAATAATATTTTTTAACAATGGAAAAGCACAATCATCAAGCTCCATGGCTATTCCATGTAACATGGGTAGGCTTCTTTCCAATTCTAATAAATGAAGAATTACTGGTTGATCGGCACCAAACATTTGACCTGATGCGATACGAAACAACAAAGCATAACCTATCTGGCCAGCTGCTCCGGTAACAGCAACTTTAATCGGTTTTTTATTCATATTTAGCTTCCTAAAACTAATAATAATATTTACTTATGACTTAAGATAATGTAACCACTGATGTCGTTTATCCGCTACTGCCAAAAATTTAGCAATCTGTAAAGAAGATGACATATTATATTGCAATTCCTGGCCTATATTATCGATAATTAAACCTCCTGCCTCATTAAGTATGCATTGCCCCGCAGCTGTGTCCCATTCATATGTAGGTGAAAAACGCGGATATATATCAGCTAAACCTTCAGCCAGCCAGCAAAATTTCAATGCGCTTCCACCATACAATAAATTTAAGCAAGAAAATTGAGCCAAAAAGTCCTTTAACTCTTCCATGCCATGTCGACGGCTTATCGCCGCGGTAATTGGCTGATCTTCTTTCCAGACACAGCTATGCATTAGCTCTGGCTGAGTTTCTCCTATTTGTTTATAAGCGCCTATTCCCTGTTGAGCAAAATAACAAATATTCATTGATGGAATAAATATAACGCCTAAACTCGGCTTATGTTGCTCTATTAAAGCAATATTGATAGTAAATTCACCATTTTTTTCTAGAAATTCTTTTGTTCCATCCAAGGGATCTACTAACCAATACTTTTCCCATAATCGATGTTTTTGAAAAGAAACTGGATCAGACTCCTCAGAAACAATAGGTAAATCCGGCGTTATATGGCGCAATCCTTGACAAATACACTGATGAGAGGCTAAATCTGCGATAGTAATTGGGGATTCATCGTTTTTATATCCAACAGAAAAGTCACTATGGTAAATCTTGATAACTTGACTTCCCGCTTGTTTTGCAAGAGATATTATATCATTAAGCAAAGAATTCATAGTTGGCAGTATACCGCTCATTAAGAAAATATAAAAATTATAACCGGTTTAGGACACCCAGCTAAAAATGAAAAAAAACTCAACTAATTATTTTGCAATAGTCCCGGCAGCTGGTGTAGGTAATCGTATGCAAATAGATTTACCTAAGCAATATATTTCTATTAATGGGAAAAAAATACTAGAGTTCACCTTGGCTACTCTATTGCGGTATCAAAAGTTTAAAAAATGTGTTGTGGTTATCAATAAAAAGGACAAATATTGGACAACTCTACAATTTAACTCGCCTCATTTACTCACCGTGTTTGGGGGGGAAGAACGCTGTCATTCAGTGTTTAATGGCTTGCTAGCTTTAAAAAGCTTTGCAAAAAAAAATGATTGGGTATTAGTGCATGATGCAGCTCGACCACTTTTACACCCGAATGATATTGATAAACTTATCATGCATCTTGATAACCATTCAGTCGGGGGACTTTTAGGACACACTATAAAAAATACTGTTAAATACCTTGATAATCAACGTCTAGAAACTTTGGAAAGAAAAAAGTTATGGGCAGCAGTAACGCCGCAAATGTTTCGTTATCATTGGTTATTTAACGCGCTTGATTCGGCTATCAAAAAAAATCAATCTATCACCGATGAAGCCAGTGCAATTGAGTTATTCGGCCAACAACCTAAAATGGTAGAGGGGCGTGCGGATAATATTAAGGTGACAGACAAAGAAGATTTAAATTTGCTTACTTATTATCTTTCACTTCGACCAGATCTTTACCAACCTTAAGTTTCTAAAGTTACTAAATTCTCCTTTACTCTATTGAATTAATTTAGCATTTCTTAATAAATTACGCTTATATAAGGTATAATCCATCTTGCCAAAACTTTCAGCGATTTCTTCACAATACAAATCTTGCTTGAAATAAGAGGATTGATATCTTTTATCATGAATTGCTAATAATTTGACCAATACATAGTCTCCATTTTCCAAACTAAAACCTTTCATAGATAAAGAAGTAGGAATATTCTTATTGGGCGGGACCAATGTAAACACAACTTTAATTATATCCTTATTTAATTTATTGTCACATCGATTTACTTGGTGAATAAATTGCCACTTTAAATTTTTACTAGCAAAACTTTTAGGTATGCTCCCGGTTTTTTCTAGATTTTTAAATAAGCTTTCTCCATAATGATAAGTCTCAGAAATTGCCATTTTTTGATTTAAAATTTCTTTGATTTTTTCTTTTACCTGGTTTAAAGGCCGTATACCGGATGGTTGATGCTGTTTGATCCGCAAAACAATGGCAGTCTACGGATTAATATTTATTACAGGACTGTTATTTCCTTGCAAAACATCTTCACTAAATGCAGCGGCAACTATTTTTGGATTTTTACTAAACTTTTCTTTTCCATCCATCCTGCCCAAAAAACCTGTAGAAGAAACTGATAACCTCACAGTTTCTTAGCAGCAATAGCCAAAGAATCAGGATGAATATAGGTTAAATTAGCTAATTTATCTCTATTTTCTAGAAATGTCTTTTCAGACGTGGAGGAAAGTTTAATGTATTCAATGCTAGCCAGCGCAGGTTGGCTAAAACTTGATTTATTCTTCAAATAATAAGATAAAATTTTAGAATCAGGCACTTTAAATTTCTGATGTAAAAATCTTACATGAGGAATAATAAGGTAGGCAAAATCTCTTTTTTGCTGAATATATTTTATATAATTGCTTATATCTTGTGGTAGAGCAAATGCGTTTTGCGTAATCCCTTGCTGCACCTGATTAATAAGCAATGTTTTTTTATGTCCGTTAAAAATTGCAGTTTGGTATAATTAATAGCATGCAACACATCATAAAATTGTTCAACAGAAAAATGACCTGCCGGTTGAAATGCTGGAATTTGTAGTAAAACAGCATTTATTAAAGATTGACTAATACGATATTTTGATTGTAAAGCTGCTTGAAATAGAACTTGTGTTGTGCTGTTTCCCATTCCTGTAAAGTTTGCCGTTTTAAATAATCAACCAGTTCTTTATTATTAGAAAAAATTTTTTCCCAAGCGATCCTGAGCTTGTTGATAAGCACGTTGATATAACCTATCAAAATCGCTTTGTAGTAACGTCTGACCAGTAATCTTAGCTACAACTTTATTATTTCTCCCCACGTTAAGTTCTAGATGGCCGTGTATACCCCACAAAGCAAAAATGATAATTAATAATCCGATTACCGTGCTGTGATCCAACCTTGTGTTCTATCACGAATGGATTGCAACATAATTAAGAAAAACTTTAGTTAAATCTATCTAAAAAAAACTTTAACAAATAATTACCGAAACTCGAATTTGAACATTATATTAAAAATTTTAGATAATTGGCGGAGTGGACGGGACTCGAACCCGCGACCCCCGGCGTGACAGGCCGGTATTCTAACCAACTGAACTACCACTCCCGCAAATATATGGTGGGTGCTGTAGGGATCGAACCTACGACCCTCGCCTTGTAAGGGCGATGCTCTACCAATTGAGCTAAGCACCCTGTTGAAAGGGACGCCATTCTAAACTTATTTACAAGATATTGCTACTCTTTTTGCACAGCATCTTTTAGTGCTTTCCCTGCCTTAAACGCTACAACATTACTTGCTTTAATATGTAAAGATTCACCTGTCTTTGGGTTACGTCCAGCACGTGCTTTACGATGACGAACGCAAAGTGTAGCAAACCCAACTAAGCTAACATCTTCTCCCTTACATAAAGATTTAGTAATAGAATCTAAAATTTTTTCTAAAGTCTTACCAGCAACATTTTTTGGAACTTGCGCAGCTTCCACAATGACATCAACTAAATCAGATTTATTCATATACCCTCACAACAGTAAAAAAACATATCTTTTAAATTAAATTTTAAGCGTCTTGCTATAGATTATAAGTGCACAGTTTATATCAATAGCGTGAATCCTCTGTCAAGGGAATAAAAGATCTACTCCTCATACTCGATTTTTTTCTAATTCCAGAACAAACAACAAATATCTTCATCTCTTTCTTTAACAAAACTCAAGCGCTCGTGTATAAGCTAACGGGTATTTGTTGTAGGGTTAATTTTTGCTTGATTTTTTTTATCGATTAATTTGATAGGCATAGGCATTTTTTTTCACGCTTCTTCCTAGCATTAAGCTTAACTGAAGATTTTTCAGAATGTTGTAAAGCAATATCCAACACTTGATCTATCCAACGAACGGGATGAATAATTAAACCTTCCTTGATATTTTTTGGAATTTCTTTGAGATCACGTTTATTTTCTTCAGGGATAATAACTTCACGTATACCCCCTCGATGTGCTGCAAGTAATTTTTCTTTTAACCCACCAATCGGCAAAACTTCTCCACGTAAAGTTATTTCTCCAGTCATCGCAACATCAGCTAGCACGGGCACTTTAGTAATTGCAGAAACTAATGCGGTACACATACCAATCCCAGCACTTGGACCGTCTTTCGGGGTTGCTCCTTCAGGGACATGAACGTGAATATCCTTTTTTTCATAAAAATGAATAGGAATACCCAGCACTTCAGCACGACTTCGTACTACTGTTAAAGCAGCCTGAATAGACTCCTGCATCACCTCACCCAAATGGCCTGTATAACTAGTTTTACCTTTTCCAGGTACAACTGCCGCTTCAATAGTTAACAAATCGCCGCCAACTTCTGTCCATGCCAGACCACTAACTTGACCAATTTGATCGTGCTGCTCAACTAAGCCATATCGATATCGCCTTACTCCAAGATATTTTTCTAAGTTATGACTCGTCACAGTAATTGATTTTAGATCAGGCTTACGCGCTATTTCTGTAACAACTTTACGACAAATTTTTGCAATCTCGCGTTCAAGGCTACGAACACCTGCCTCACGAGTATAGTAACGAATGATATCTTGCAACGCACTTTCTGCAAAAACTAATTCTTTATTTTTTGCGGTTATTTTTAAACCATTCTGGACAAGTTGTTTAGGCAATAGATGTTGTTTAGCAATATTAATTTTTTCGTCTTCGGTATAACCTGGTATACGAATAACTTCCATACGGTCTAGCAAAGCGGGTGGAATATTCAAGGTATTTGCAGTCGCTATAAATAAAACTTCAGATAAGTCATAACTGACTTCTAGATAATGATCATCAAAAGCATGATTTTGTTCGGGATCTAATACTTCCAGCAATGCTGCTGCTGGATCTCCCCTAAAATCCATCGCCATTTTATCAATTTCATCAAGCATAAATAGGGGATTTCTAACCCCTACTTTAGCCATTTTTTGCATAATTCGGCCAGGCATCGAACCAATATAGGTACGACGATGCCCTCTAATTTCTGCTTCATCACGTACACCGCCCAGAGACATTCGTATAAATTCACGCCCTATGGCTTCAGCAATAGACTGCCCTAAGGAGGTTTTACCAACACCAGGTGGCCCTACCAAACATAAAATCGGACCTTTTAATTTTTTAACGCGCTGATGAACTGCTAAAAATTCAATAATACGTTCTTTGACTTTTTCTAAACCATAATGCGCCTCTTGTAATACTTTTTGTGCTTTGTCTAAATTGTAACACACCTTACTCCGTTTATTCCAAGGTAGTGATAAAATCCAATCTAAATAATTTCGACTTACTGTAGCTTCTGCAGCCATAGGAGACATGGATTTTAATTTATTTAATTCAGAGATTGATTTATCTTTAACCTCTTTAGGCATTTTGGCTTTTTCGATGCGCTTTGCAAGATCATCTAACTCATTCGTAACGCCTTGCGATTCACCCAATTCTTTTTGAATTGCCTTAACCTGCTCATTTAAATAATATTCACGCTGGCTTCTTTCCATTTGCTTTTTAACCCGTCCGCGAATTCGCTTTTGTATTTGCAATAGGTCAATTTCACTTTCTAGAAAAGCCAATAATCGCTCTAGACGTTTTTTTAAAGGAAAAATTTCAAGTATTTCTTGTTTTTCTTGAATTCTAAGTGTCAAGTGTGCCGCAATCATATCGGCCAAACGACCTGGATTATCAATGCTCGATAAGGTACTTAAAATTTCTAAAGGAATTTTCTTATTTAATTTAACATATTGTTCAAATTGACTCAAAATGGTCCTTGTTAACACCTCAATCTCTTGATCAGGCTCAACTGGGGGAATTTTTATAACTTCAATCTCTGCAGCAATATAATCTTGCTCTTGGAAAAATTGTTCAACTTTACCTCGCTGAGAACCTTCAACTAATACTTTAACAGTGCCATCTTTTAGTTCTAATAATTGCAAAATAGTCGCTATTGTTCCAACCTCATAAAAACCTTCAATACTTGGGTTATCTTCAGCTGGGTTTTTTTGTGCAATGAGTAAGACTTTTTTCTCAGCACTGGACTCGGTCATTGCTGCTTCCAAAGCTTTAATTGACTGTTTTCTGCCTACAAATAGCGGGATTACCATATGAGGATAAACTACAACATCCCGTAAAGGGAGCAGCGGAAGTTTTTCTGAAAGCTTATAAGTTGCTGTCCCTCTGCTCATTAGTTGCTTTGCCATAAATAAATTCAACCTTTAAAAGATTTACTCGCTACCCGCCGCTATTTCTTTATTATCTAGTTCAATTTCTTTTTCTTGTTTATAAATCACCAAGGGTTTTGCTCCCTTGCTAACGGTGTTTGCTTTAATAACAATTTTATTTACGTTCTGCATAGAAGGCAATTCATACATCGTATCTAATAAAACACTTTCCAAGATTGCACGTAGCCCTCTGGCACCTGTTTTACGTTCTAAAGCTTTTCTCGCAACCATTTGTAAAGCATCTTCACGGAACTCTAAATCGACGTTGTCCATTTTAAATAATTTTAAATATTGCTTGATCAAAGCATTCTTAGGCTCCTTTAAGATTTGAATCAGCATTTTTTCATCTAGTTCTTCTAAAATTGCAATAACAGGTAATCGTCCTATGAGCTCGGGTATAATTCCGTACTTAATTAAATCTTCTGACTCAAGACGATTTAACAAAGTCGTTAAGTTTCTTTTATCACCTTTACTACGCACATCTGCAGAAAACCCAATCCCAGTTTTCTCAGTACGTTCACGAATAATTTTTTCTAACCCGGAGAAAGTACCACCACAAATAAATAAAATATTAGTGGTATCTATTTGTACAGTCTCTTGATTAGGATGCTTCCGCCCCCCCTGCAGAGGCACGGAAGCGACAGTACCTTCAAGTAATTTAAGTAATCCTTGCTGAACACCCTCTCCAGAAACATCCCGAGTAATCGAAGGGTTTTCAGCGCGACGGCTAATTTTATCAATTTCATCGATATAGATAATTCCTAGTTGAGCTTTCTCTATGTTTCCATTAGCGGCTTGTAATAGCTTTTGTAAAATATTTTCTACATCATCACCTACATAACCTGCTTCAGTTAAAGTAGTGGCATCTGCAATAGCAAAAGGTAAGTTAAAAACTCGAGCTAATGTTTTAGCAAGTAAAGTTTTACCACTTCCAGTAGGACCAATAAGCAATACATTACTCTTGCTAAGTTCCGTGTTATCTTTGACGTTTAACGGATGAAGACGTGCCTTTTTGATTAATTCTAGGCGTTTGTAATGGTTGTAAGCGGCTACAGATAATATTTTCTTAGCAAATTCTTGACCAATAACGAACTCATTAAATACATCATGGATCTCTGCAGGCTTAGGGATGGACATACCACCTTCTTGGCGTGGAACTTCCTGCTGAAACTCTTCTTGCAAAATATCACTACATAGCTGCACACATTCATTACAAATAAAAATAGAAGGGCCTGCAATTAATTTTGGCACTTCATCCTGGCTTTTACCGCAAAATGAACAGTGAAGAGGCCCCGAGGTTTTATCGTTTATGGAACTACTCATATTTATTACCTCAACAAACTATTATTCATATTGATATTTAAACAATTTCCAAACTTCAGAATAACTAACTGCTTTAATCAACGGATGAAAAAGCTAAATATTCTTTGGTTTTCCCAATTTCTGCACGCTTTTTTAATTCTGAGTCGATTAAGCCATAATCTATGGCCTCGTCCGCCCCCATGAAATTATCACGATCAGTATCACGTAAAATCTGTTTTTCATCTTTACCTGTGTGTTTAGCCATAATTTTGTTAATCCTTTCCCTAACTAACAACATTTCACGGGTATGAATTTCTATATCGGTTGCTTGTCCTTGATAACCGCCTAATGGCTGATGAATCATCATCCTAGCATGTGGTAAACAATGGCGCTTACCTTTTGTTCCACCACAAAGTAACAAAGCCGCTGCGCTAGCTGCTTGACCGATACACATCGTGCTTACATCGGGCTTGATAAATTGCATAGTATCGTAAATAGCCAAACCAGATGTCACCACGCCTCCAGGCGAATTAATATAAAGTGAAATATCTTTATCAGGATTCTCAGATTCTAAAAAAAGCATTTGTGCAATAATTAAATTGGCCATATGGTCTTCAATCGGGCCCACGACAAAGATAATGCGATCTTTTAATAAACGAGAATAGATATCATACGCTCTTTCTCCCCTGCCAGTTTGTTCAACAACCATAGGGACTAATAATGAATTGGTTATTTCATTCTTTGATAAACTGGGTAAATACATAATTACTCTCTATTAAAAATAAATTCCCTGACGGCTACTAATAAGGTATACCCCGCCCGCCTTTAAAAAATTACACGCTTAGCAATTAAATTGTTGCTCCCTCAGTATTGTCTACAGAACCTTTGTTTGTAAGATTCATAATCTCAGAATACTTAGCTATTTTTTCGGTGAGCGCTACTTCTTCTAATAATTTATCAATGACTTGATCTTCTAAAACCGAAGAGCGAATACTCATCATCATATTCTTATCTTTATACAGCTTATCTCTAACCATTTGATCAAATTGAAAAGTTCCTACTAGTTTATCGATATGTTGTTGGACACGAGATTCGTCAACATGTAGATGATGCTTTTCAATAAGTGCATTAAATAATAAACCAAGTGTAACTCGTCGATACGCCATTTTCATCAAATCGGCTTTTTCAATTTCTGATAAGTTAGTTTTTTCCTTTTTTTGTCTAAAAACATCCTGCTCTAAGCGCTTATACTCTTGATTAAGCGCTCCCTGTGGCAATTCACTGACAGCATTCATAGTAACCAACTGTTCTATGACCTGAGTTTTTAATTTTTCACGCAAAATTCGATCTAACTCTATTTGCATATGTTCTTTAACTTGACTTTTTAGGGCTTGGATAGTGCCTTCTTTAATATTAAGCTGCTTTGCAAAATCATTATCCAATTCAGGTAATTTTGCTTTAGCAACTCTTTTTACTTTAATTGTTGCAGAGTTATGTAGTTCAGATTCCTGTTCTTTAGGAAGGGAAATCGATAAAGTATCTCCTGCCTTACTCGATAATAGCGCTGAAAACCCCTCAGGGATTTTATCTTCCTCAAGAACCCATTGTAAATCTCTACGCGTTTTCTCTTCTGCATCAGCAAAAACAATATCAAAGCTAACCTGATCGCCATAGCCAGCTTTATCTGGCACTTCAATCCAGTCTGCATATTGCTTGCACATCTGCTCCAATACCGTATCTATTTCTTCCTCGCTTATCTCTACTTTAAGCCTTTCTAAGTTAGCGCCTTTTAATGTAGGTGCCTCTATCGCCGGATAAACTTCAAAGCTTGCTGTATAGGTAAGATCAGTGCCGGGTTCTGCTTTTATGGACTCAATATGGGGATGTCCCACTGGATTTAAAGTCTCTTGCTCTAAGGCGCGAGACAAGCTAATTTGTAAAGATTTCTCAACAACTTCTTGCCATATGCTATTTCCATAAAGCTTCTCAATATGGCTTGGAGGCACCTTTCCTGCCCGAAACCCATCCAAACGTGCCTTTTTAGCCAATTCAAGTATATGTAGCTTCTTCCTCTCTTCTAGTTGACTGATAGGTACTGTGACACTTAGACGTCGAGTAAAATTATCGACACTTTCTACCAAAACTTGCATTTCATTCATATATTTTAAGGCTCTTATCGTTGTAAATCCTAAGGGAGCACAATCCTGGTGCGAAAGGAGAGACTCGAACTCTCAAGGGTTACCCCACTGGAACCTAAATCCAGCGCGCCTACCAATTTCGCCACTTTCGCAAAGGTCGTTAATTATACAGGTATCTTATCATGAAAAAAATCAATCTAGTGAATTTGTCAACCAGGTAGCCGCTTGTTTGGCAAAATAGGTCAAAATACCATCAGCTCCTGCCCTTTTCATCGCTAAAAGACTCTCCAAAATACTTTCACGTTCATTTAAATAGCCCTGCATAATAGCAGCTTTTTGCATTGCATACTCACCACTTACTTGATAAATAAAAGTAGGAACTCTAAATTGCTGCTTAATACGATACAAAATATCCAAATAAGGCATGCCTGGCTTTACCATAACTATATCAGCTAAATCTAATGCTACCTCTTGTAGGGCCTCATTACTATTCGCAGGGTCCATCTGGAGGTTTTTTTGTTAGCCTTTTTCAATTGCCCAGCAGTCCCTATTGCATCGCGAAAAGGCCCATAGAAATACGAAGCATATTTGACCGAATAGGCAATAATTTGGGTATTTCGATAGCCTTCTTCCTCCAGAGCCTTACGGATCCAACCAATCCTCCCGTCCATCATATCAGAAGGGGCAATTGCATCTACACCTGCCTGAGCATAGCAAAGCGCTTGCTTAACCAATACCTCTATCGACTCATCATTTAAAATAACCCCTTGATCAGACAAGAGGCCATCATGACCATGTGGAGTATAAGGGTCAAAAGCAATATCTGTGATAATTCCCATTTCAGGAAAATTCCTTTTTAACTCCCTTATTGCCTGGGGAATTAAGCCCTCTGGATTATAAGCTTCATAAGCATCTCTGCTTTTATCTTTAGTAGATATTACTGGAAATAAGGCAATAGCCGGGATTCTCAACTACTGTAAAATACTGACTTCTTCTAGTAAATAATCTAAAGTAAGCCGTTCTATCCCTCGCATCGTTGCTATCTTCTGTTTTTGGTTTTCCCCTGGAAGAAAGAAATAATGGGCATATCAAATAGTCTGAACTAAGCCTAGTTTCACAAACCAGGCGTCGACTAAATTGGTTTTCTCTCAAGCGACGTAAGCGTGTATGGGGAAACTGCCGCATAAAGTACCTACCTATTAAATTATTTTATGTTTTGCTGTACTTTAACTTATAAAATCTCATATTTAAATAATACTTAACACCATACTTGTATTGTTTGATTTATTTTTGTTAGAATTACCGCCTTACTCATGAGAGTAATAATCGCATTTAGAGAGCTTCGGAGCTTCCCAGTTATGAAAACATTGATGGCCAAACCTGGCCTTATTGAACAAAAATGGCTCTTGATTGACGCCTCAGGTAAAACCCTAGGTAGACTAGCGGCTAATATAGCTCATATTCTGAGCGGAAAGCATAAGTCAGAATACACACCTCATATTGATACCGGAGATTATATCGTTGTTATTAATGCTGAGAAAGTAACTGTAACCGGCACGAAAGCTAAAAATAAATTATATAAACGCTATACAGGGTTTCCTGGTGGACTAAAATCTGTTTCTTTTGAAAAGATGCAAAAAAGAATTCCTACTCGGATTATTGAAAACGCTGTTAAAGGCATGCTACCTGGAGGCCCTTTAGCTTATGCCATGATAAAAAAACTTAAAGTCTATGCTGGCTCTTCTCATCCTCATAGCGCTCAAAACCCTCAACCAACTAGCATTGAATAGGTTATAAATTATGGCATTAGAACAGAATTATGGTACGGGCCGCCGCAAAACAGCGACTGCAAGAGTATTCCTTAAAAAGCTTAAAAAAGAAACTAATGGAACTATTGAAGTAAATGGCCGAACTTTGGAAAATTACTTTGGCCGTGAAACCCCTCAAATGGTTGTTAATCAGCCTTTAGAGGTGGTTGATCAAATGGGTAAATTTGATATCAAAATAACAGTTTCAGGTGGAGGAAGCAGTGGTCAAGCCGGTGCAGTTCGGCATGGGATAAGCCGAGCACTAATAAATTATGATGAATCAACTACTGTAAACACTGATGATACCTCAATTGATAATGATGTTTCATTTCGCCGGTTACTACGCCGTGCCGGTTTAGTTACTCGAGATGCAAGAAAGGTTGAACGTAAAAAGGTCGGCCGACATAAAGCACGTAAAGGAACTCAATATTCAAAACGATAATCATTGTATTATTATAGAAAAAATTTTAGTAAACTAATTACATCAATAATTAATAGTTATAATAAATTTATTTAACGGCAAAAAAATGGAAGAAGATCGTCGCCATCTTTTAGCTATTATTATAGTATCATGGCTGGATGTATTATAGCCGCCAAGTTCTATACCTTTTCTAGCCTCATTACGGCCAACGACTGCAACGCTTGCACAAGCAAAAGACTCTGTTGAAGTTGATTTAACTCATCATACACCTGGGGGGGACCCATGGTGGTTGCTTGGCAGAATAAGCCTATTTGGATTATTCGGCGAACCCAAGCGATGTTAGCAAGCTTTCTAACATTCATTCACTATTACGTGATCCTAATTCTTTAACAGAGCAACAACCCAAGTATGCAAGTAATGAGTATCGTTCTCTTAATCCTGAATATTTAATAGTCATTGGACTATGCGCCCATTTAGGATGTGCTCCGCAATTTAGGCCCCTCGCAGGAGAATTAAATAGCAAATGGCCTGGCGGTCTTTTTTTGTCCCTGTCATGGTTCTAGGTTTGATCTCGCTGGACGGGCAATGAAAGGGGTTGCTGCGCCCATGAATCTTAAAATTCCTTCTTACCGATTTATCAATGCATATACTGTTGTGATAGGAGAAGATCCTAACTTAGTTTGATAAAAAATTTATGCTGGCATTGAAACAAAATTTAAGTAAACATCTTAACTCTTGAGGGCTGGGGTGAGCGGCACAAACAAAAATAGTATTCGGAAAAACAAAATTGTCCAGTGGTTATCTGAATGTTTTCCAATTAATGAATATGTACACCGACATTTTACTCATTATTATCTCCTAAAAAATCTAAACTTTTGGTACTTCTTTGGTTTTTTAAGTCTCTTCACTTTTTTTACAAGTTTTGACAGGGATATGGCTAACCCTATTTTATATCCCCACCCCTGAAGAAGCTTTTAGTTCAATTGAAATGTTGATGCGAGTTATACCTTATGGTTGGTTGTTTCGTTATCTACATTCTACCGGTGCTTCTGCTTTTTTATCCTAATTTATGCGCATATCTTTAGCAGCCTTTTATATGGATCCTATAAAAAACCTAGGGAATTAGTTTGGTTGTTAGGTATATGTCTTTATATCATTTTATTACTGGAGGCATTTCTTGGCTATTTACTCCCCTGGGGTCAAACCTCCTATTGGGCAAGTCAAATTGGCACTTCTTTGTTCGACTCAATTCCAAAGTTTGGTCCAATGCTAACACTTTGGATAAGGGGTAATAACATGGTATCAGGAGAAACTTTACATCGTTTTTTTTACATTCCATGTGATAGCTATACCTTTAATTTTGATTTTTTTAATTCGGCTTCATCTCACTGCTTTACATAAAGTTGGCTGTAATAATCCCGAAGGAATTTCTCTTTTGACAAAAACATATAATAAAATCCCGACTAAACTCCCTTTTCATCCCTATTACTCAATCAAAGAATTACACGCTTTGCTAATTTTTTTGTTTATTTTTTCTATTGTCGTATTTTTTGTTCCAGAAATGCATGGATATTTTCTTGAAGAAAACAATTTCGTGCCTGCAGATCCTTTATTAACACCTAGTCATATTAAGCTGTTCTGGTATTTAGCAGCTTTTTATGGGGTATTATGCGTTATCCCAAATAAATCTTTAGGTATTTTAATTATGTTAGGGATTCTTTGCATATTATTTGTATTACCTTGGCTTGATCGAAGTCCGGTTCGGTCGATGCGCTACCGAGGCTGTTATTCTCAATTTGCCCTAGATACTTTTATTTTAAATTTTAGTTTACTTAGCTATATAAGTACCACTCTACTTACACCTTATAAAATATTCATTGTGCAGATTTTATTAATAAACTATTTTCTTTTTTTCTACTTATGCCCTTTTATACAAAATATGAAAAAAATAAACCCTTACCAAAATCCATATGTGGAAAATAATCCTATTTTTTCTATTTATTTTTATATTTTCTTTCACATTAGCAAGTTCTTTTGAAAACAAACTAGCAAAAACCTCAATTTTGCCCGCAGAGCTGGCTTCCCTACAGCACGGGGCAAAATATTTTATGAATTATTGTTCGGGGTGTCATTCTCTACAATATATGCGTTATAATCGGCTTGGAGTTAATCTAAAAATTGACGATAATCAAACTCAATCAACCAACCACGATTAAAAGAAAATCCTATTTTTACTCAGGCTAAAACTAGCGATACAATAAAATCAAGGCTTAAATAAAGAAGAGAGTTTGTTATGGTTTAGAAAACTCCCTCCAGACCTTTTCTTTGAGTATTCGGGCAAGAAGTGCTGATTGGGTGTATAATTACTTACTTAGCTTTTATTTGGATGATACGAGGCCTTTTGGAGTTAATAATAATTACATTAAAAATACCGCAATGCCGGATCCATTAGCGTCTTTACGTAAGGATACCCATACTTACCCTAACGTAAACAATAAAACTAACGATCGGTTATCCCTAAAAATTAATAATCATGCATTATATTTACATAGTTAATTTTTTAGCTTATATAGCTGAGCCTACTAAAAATAACCGTCAATCATTAGGTAAAAAAGTATGTGGATTCTTGTTGTTATTAACCTTTTTTGTTTCAATTTTAAAAAAGCAAATTTTGGGGAATCTAGAAAAATAAATACTTTTCATAAACTGTGAAAAGTGTTTTCAATTATTATATGGAGAACCTTTTATATGGCGCAACCTGCCGGTAAACGTTCAACTATGAGTTTATATGCAAATATCAATGACCCTTATAGCCATAGGGTACGTATTGTTTTAGCTGAAAAAGGAATAAGCGCAGAAATTATAGAAGTACCGCCTACGGATTTACCTGAAGGTTTGTTACAGAACAATCCTTATGGCACGGTCCCTACTATTATTGATCGGGATCTTGTGCTTTATGAAACTAATATTATTACCGAATATTTGGATGAGCGCTTTCCACATCCACCTTTGCTCCCCGTATACCCGGTAGCTAGAGCCAAAAGTCGACAAATGATTTATCGAATTGAGCGAGACTGGTATCCATTATTACAACAAATTGAAAATGCAATTAATAATACTAAAGTAACTAAACCTACTGAATCTATGCTTGCCGCCCAAAAGAAATTAGAAAGTAGTTTAGCTAGTCTAGCCCCTATTTTTGCTGGTAAATCATTTTTCTTAAGTGATGAATTTACTTTAATAGATTGTTGTATGGCACCGTTATTATGGCGTTTACATCTTTTAGATATTAAACTAGCCCCTATGCCAAGCGCTATCAAAGAATATGAAGAGCGCTTATTTAAACGCCCCTCATTTAAAGCTACTTTAAATGAGGTCGAATTTGGAGTGAAAATTTAAAATTATGACCTCAAATCGTTCTTATTTATTAAGGGCATTTTATGATTGGATTACAGATAATCAATTAACACCCTATATTCTTTTAGATGCTGAATTACCGCATGTTGAAGTACCAAAACAATGTATTAAAGACGGAAAAATTACCTTAAACATATCAACTGATGCCATATTAAATTTAAAAATAGATACGCAAGCTATACAATTTGAGGCTAGTTTTAATGGTCAATCAATGCTTATTTACGCACCTATCCAAGCAGTATTAGCCATCTATACTCGCGAAAATGGCCAAGGAATGGTTTTTACAGAAGAAGAAAGTGGTGATGAAGGTGGAAACCCTCCTCCTAAAGTTAGACCAGGTACTAAACCTAAGCTTTCTATTGTTAAATAATATGACATCACCAATCATAATTGGATGGAGAGAGTGGGTTTCATTACCTGAATTAGGAATCCCTCGCTTAAAAACTAAGGTTGATACTGGCGCACGAACTTCTTCATTACATGCTTGCTGTGTCGAAGTTTTTGAAAAAACTCCTAATCAAAAGCAAATACGCTTCATTATATACCCTCAGCCAAAACGCTTTCCTGAGAAAGCAATTAGATGTATTGCTGATTTAATCGATATACGTGAAATTACCGATTCGGGGGGGCATAAAGAAAATCGATGTGTTATTCAAACCTCGGTTGTTTTGGGCACAGAATGCTGGCCTATCGAAATTACTTTGACCAGCAGAGATACTATGCGTTTTAGAATGCTACTAGGTCGAACAGCTTTAGAGCAGCGTTTTATCGTTGATCCTTCACATTCTTATTTATACAGTAAAAAAACTATAATCCCATGAAAATTGCAATTTTATCTCGTCGTCCAAAGCTCTATTCTACACGCCGTTTAGAAGAAGAGGCTAAAAAAAGAGGGCATCAAGTTAAAATAATTGATACCTTGCGATGTTATATGAATATCACAACCCAAAACCCCTATATACATTATAAAGGAAAAATTCTTGATAAATTCGATGCAATAATCCCAAGAATTGGAGCATCCATCACTTTTTATGGTGCCGCATTGGTCAGACAATTTGAAATGATGGGGGTGTTTGTTGTTAATAACTCAATTGCTATTACTCGAGCTCAGGATAAACTTCGTTCGCTGCAAATTTTATCTCGAAAAGGTGTAGGCTTACCTATTACGGGTTTTGCTTATTCTCCTGATGACATTCAAGATCTTATTAGCATGGTAGGCGGTCCTCCTTTAGTCATTAAAATTTTAGAAGGCACACAAGGTATAGGCGTAGTACTCGCTGAAACTCAACAAGCCGCTATTAGCGTTATTGAAGCTTTTTTAGATTTACAAGCGCATATTATGGTCCAAGAATACATCAAAGAGGCTAAAGCAGCAGATATTCGTTGCTTCGTAGTCAATGGTAAAGTCATTGCAACTATGGAGCGGCAGGCAAAATTAGGTGAATTTCGCTCTAACATTCATCGTGGAGGAACTGTAAAGCTTGCTAAATTAACTACTGAAGAAAGAGCAGCGGCAGTTCGAGCAGCCAAAGTTATTGGCCTCAATATTGCTGGAGTTGATTTGTTACGTTCAAATAGAGGTCCACTGGTAATGGAAGTCAATTCATCACCTGGCTTAGAGGGAATAGAAAAAGCAACGCAAAAAAATGTTGCGGAAATCATTATTAAATCCATAGAAAAACGATCTAATAAACATTAGATTAAAAAGCATGTGTTGACTCTGAGAAGTAGTCATGTATAAATCAAGGAGTGATAAGCACAGAACATCCCTACTCTCCTCTAGCCACCCGATTACGGCCTTATCAATTAAATAACTTTTTTGGTCAAACTCATTTTATTAGGCCCACGAAAAGCTTTACGCCAAGCGATTATAAACGGGCAATTATACTCTATGATTTTATGGGGTCCGCCAGGAACAGGAAAAACCACTTTAGCTAAGTTAATGGCAAATCATATATGCGCTCGGTTTGAATCCTTATCCGCTCTATAAGCAGGTGTAAAAGAAATCCGTCAAATTGCAAAACGTACACAAGACGAGTTCCATCTTCAGCCATCCCAAAAAACTTTGTTATTTATTGACGAAATACACCGTTTCAACAAAGCGCAACAAGATGCATTATTACCTTTTATAGAATCCGGCCTATTCATATTAATTGGTGCTACTACAGAAAACCCCTCATTTGAGCTGAATAATGCTTTACTCTCTCGAACACGAGTTTATGTACTAAAAAAACTAAGCCTAGAAGAAACTATCCAGGTCATTGACCGAGCTTTAACCAATGATATAGATGGACTCGGCAAAAAAACTTTAAACTCCTCAGTAAAAAAACAATTAGCAACTATCGCAGATGGTGATGCACGCCAAGTTCTGAATCTTTTAGAAATTGCTGCTGCTTTAGCAGAAAATAATATCATTGATATGCGCATATTACAGACAATTACCCAAACTACTTGCGTCGTTTTGATAAAGGTGGTGAGATTTTTCATGATCAAATTTCAGCTTTACATAAGTTGGTCGTGGATCCGATCCAGACGCTGCATTATATTGGCTAGCACGCATGCTTGATGGTGGGTGTGATTCTTTATATATCGCACGTCGTATACTCCGTATGGCAAGTGAAGATATTGGCAATGCTGACTCCCGAAGTTTACAACTAGCCTTAGGAGCATGGGAAGTTCAAGAACGTTTAGGTAGCCCAGAAGGTGAGCTCGCTTTAGCACAAGCCATTGTTTATCTATCTTGCACGGCTAAAAGTAATGCCGTTTATACTGCTTTTAATGCGGCTATGAAAGATGCCCAAGAAAACGGTACCTTAGAAGTCCCTTTATATTTACGTAATGCTCCTACCCAATTAATGCGCAAATTGGATTTTGGAAAAAAACTATCGTTATGCTCATGATGAACCAAATGCTTACGCAGAGGGGAAATATACTTTCCTGAAGAACTAAAAGACCGAAAATATTATTTTCCTGTTCCAAGAGGTTTAGAATTAAAAATTGCAGAAAAACTTGCAATTTTAAGAAAATCAGAAAAAATTTAAAAAAAATTCTTAAGATTGTTGCTCTAGCCAAATTTTTACAGCGATATAATTTATTTTACCACTACCTAATAAAGGCATATTATCCGTAAAATATAATCTTCTTGGTAAATTTAATTCAGATAATCCCTTTTCTCTAAAGGCTTTAACCAGCAAAGAACGATTAGCGAATTTATAATCTGTAATTAAAACAAGCTGTTCTCCTTTTTTACTATCTGGAACACTTAATATTGCATGATATTTATTTGGCCATAACTCATAAATTATATTTTCTATTGCTGTTAAAGAAACCATTTCACCACTAATTTTTGCAAAACGCTTAGCCCTATCTTTTATAGACAAATATCCATCTGCATCAACTTCAGCAATATCCCCCGTATAATACCAACCATGGCTAGGGGGGATAATTTCACCGATCTGTTCCTTACTTAAATAACCTAACATAACATTCGGACCAGATATTAATAAACGACCTCCCTGTTTAATTTCAGGAACGAGTTCTATCTTATAACGAATACCCGGCAAAAAATTACCTACAGTACCTGGCTTATTTTGCATTGGTGTATTAACACTGATAACGGGCGACGCTTCTGTTACACCATACCCCTCAAAAATACGGATTCCAAATTTTTCCATCCATAATTTTCGGGTTTTTTCTTTTAATTTTTCTGCACCTGCAAAAACATAACGAATGCTGTAAAAATCATAAGGATGCGCATACCGTCCATAGCCTGCTAAAAAAGTATCCGCCCCAAACATGATCGTCGCATTACATTCATAAATCATATTGGGAACTTTACGGTAATGTAAAGGAGATGGATAAATAAATGTTTTTATTCCGTGATAAATAGGTAGAATAATACAAGCAGTTAATCCAAAAGCATGAAATAAGGGTAAAGAGCTAAAGAAAATATCTCGTTGGTTAAAGTCAACTTGTGTAGTCATTTGTGCAAGATTCGCTTGTATATTTTTATGGCTGAGAACTACCCCTTTAGGCTCACCTTCTGATCCTGAAGTAAATAAAATAACTGCCGGATCTTGTGGATTAGTTCCTTTTTTTAGTTTTTTATAATAATAATATTGAGGAAATCTGCTGTATAAAATTGCTCTTAATTTGTCTGACCAACTAATTTCTTTTTTTATATCTTCTAAATAAATAATTTGAATAGACTTTTCAATTAAACGGTTAACGAGCTCAAATAGATTAGCTACTTCGATAAATTTTCTTGAAGTAAGGATACAATGAACTTGCGCAATCTTACAGGCCGTTTCTATTTGAGCAAATCCTGCTGTATAATTTAATAAAGCAGGGATTCTACCGTAGGCTTGTAATGAAAAAAAACTAATGACTGCACTTGTCATATTCGGTAACAAAACCCCAACTACCTCTTGATAGTTAGTACAACGACAAATATAAGGACCAAGAATAAAACAGCGTGTTATTAATTGATTATAGTTAATAACTACTCGGGTAATATCTTCTAAAATTTTGGTTGGTCCCTTATGAATTGCCCTTGCTTCTAATAAAGATTGAAAAAGTGTTTTATTATAATCTGTGCTTCGAAATAGCATCTCAACCATCATGTCATAAAGTTGATTACTAATAACTTGTCTTCTTTTTCGACTACTCATAGTAGGATCAACAATAAACTTTCTGGGTGGCAAAATTGAGATATAAATTTTTGGGAACCATCGTATTTGAACTTTACCTCGCAAGCGAGAGAAAGGAGTATATTGCGCTCCTTGTAAACGAATTGGCAATAAATTAACTTTGGCATGATCCGCTATTAATCCCGGACCTTCATAAAGTTTCATTAACGCGCCGGTTGTGGTAATTCTTCCTTCTGGAAAAATCACACATTTTTGCCCTTTTTTTACTTCTTTGATTAAAGTCTTAATCGCTAAAGGATTTAAAGGATCTAATTCAAAAACTTTAGAAAAATATAAAAAAGGTCGTATCCACCAAATACGTGAAGTAAAGCTGTTAATAGCAAACAGAAGCTCATCAGGTAAAAATGCATAAAGCAAAACCACATCTAAAAAAGAAGTATGGTTAGCAACAATAACCACACTTTCACCTGCTTGTTTATAATTCTCAAAACCACTTAACTTAACATCATAAAGACATCGTAGTATCTTTCGTAAAACTGGCTTAATCAATCCTTGTGGTATTAGTCTTGTTGCATAAACAGCTAATGCTGTATTAAAAATACCTAATAATAAAAAAATCTGTATAACACTTAAATCAATTTTAAGTAAAAAAACTATAACAATACTGGAAGCAACAATAAAAATAGAATTAATTATATTATTAGCTGCAATTGTTCTAGCACGATGCTCAGTGGCTGTATCTGTTTGAATTAAGGTATATAAAGGCACAGCATAAATACCACCGCTCACTGATAATCCTAACAAGTCTATGCAAATTCTCCAATGAATCAAAGAGTTAAAAAAGCCTGTAAAACTCGTCAGTTTCTCTGAATTATGCGCTAAATGGTTTGAAGCAAAATAAAGATCAATTATAAAAATACTCATCAGCCACAAGCTCATGGGTATCCATTTCATACTTATTCTATCTTTTACTAATCGGTTACAAACTAATGAACCAAAAGCAACGCCTACTGTAAAAATAATCAAAAAAAGTGTTACTATGCTAGCATCTGCTTGTAGAATATTCTTAGTAAAACTAGGAAATTGAGTTAAAAACGTAGCGCCAATTAGCCAAAACCAAGAGATTGCAAGTATTCCTAAAAAGACCTTTCTTTCAGTTTTTACCTGCTGAATTATTTGTAATGAGGCTTGAATAAAATGTGAATTCAACCTTAGATTTGGATTTGCTTTGTTTGTGGCTGGAATGTAAAAGCTGGCGAATAAACCTAAACCTGCAATAGAAATTATGATAGTTGAAATCTCTCTGAGACCCATGTGACTGGCAATTAGCAACCCACCTAAAATGGTTCCTATTAAGATAGCAATAAACGTACTAGCTTCAACTAACACATTGCCTGCAATCAACTGATTCTTTTCTAAAAGATCAGGTAAAATAGCATATTTGATAGGTCCAAAAAAAGTTGAATGCATCCCCATAAAAAACAACACAAGCATCAATAAACTGACAGAATGAAGATAAAATCCCAAGCTTGCCAATAACATGAATAAGCATTCAAAGCCTTTAACTATTATGGTTAAATATCTTTTGCTTAACTTATCAGCCAATTGTCCTGCAAGTGCTGAGAAAAGGAAAAAAGGTAAAATAAATAATCCAGCTGCTAATGTAACTGAAAGCTGTTGTAATAATTGGGATTGGGTAATGAGCTGATAAGTAATTAAAATAATTAAAGCATTTTTAAAGACATTATCATTAAAGGCGCCCAAAAATTGAACTAGCAATAAAGGCAGGAATCGTCGATTTTTTAGTAAAGAAAACTGAGTAAATACGGGCATATACCCTCTCATGAGGTCTATGAACGCCTCTTCTAAAAAATTTTATTAGTATAACATACACCACATGCTCGATTTTGAAGCTATTTTTCTAGATCTATTACTATTTTTATTCACATTTAGTATGTGACTATGAAAAAACTTAATAATAACTAAAATTAGATGCAGCCCTTAACCGTAATGAATAGACTAGTTGATATTAATTCATTGCGCAGGTATTATCCTTACCCGCAGTTGGTACAAATTTTTGCTTATAAAAGGGCTTAATATAACGGCTCTAAACTAAAGGATTACGGGGTATAGCGCAGTCTGGTAGCGCGCCTGCTTTGGGAGCAGGATGTCGGGGGTTCGAATCCCTCTACCCCGACCAGATTTTTGTATTTATTTTTTAACTACCCAATACTTAGAAATAATTTAAATAAGCTCTTTAAGAGGGGCTTAGACCTTTAGGAAGCGATCTTGTTATTTAACTTATTTAATATGATAACTTTCAGGAAAGCGCCTGTAGCTCATCTGGATAGAGCATCGGCCTTCTAAGCCGAGGGTAGCAGGTTCGAGTCCTGCCAGGCGCACCAATTCCTAATGATTCTTCATGTTTAATGGTGGACGTAGCTCAGTTGGTAGAGCCCCGGATTGTGATTCCGGTTGTCGTGGGTTCGATCCCCATCGTTCACCCCATATTCAGGGCCGTTAGCTCAGTTGGTAGAGCAGTAGACTCTTAATCTATTGGTCATAGGTTCGACCCCTATACGGCCCACCAGTAAAATCAAGGGCTTAGCAAAAATAAAACCTTTCTAAATTTTACTGGTGCTATGATAATGCTAGGATAGAGATTAAACTTTTAACCCTCCACATTGACACTTCTTTCATCAATAAACGTTTCCAAATCACTGCAACGATACTTTACCAACCTTCTTATTTTAATATAAGGAAAGCTTGTAGCGTTTCGTACAAGCCCATACAACTAAAGTAGCAGGTGTTACTCCTAAAATATTCAGCGGCTTGCTTTCTGTTTAGTAAATCACTTTAAAAATCAAATATCCGATTCTTCCCTTAGCTCTTCATACTATTTCTCTCCTTTATTGATTCTAGCTTGTAATACCTCAAAGTTATATCCCCATAAATCCAAACGCGGTTGCATATCCATCTCCTTAACTTTTTTATCCGAAGTTGTTAGCGCTGATTACTTAAAAACTACATCTAGTTTACCTGATCAAAATGTCCGCAAGTGGACATTTTTTTGCATAAAATTTTCTGAAAGTTTTAAAAAATAAGGATTTTATTTATGCATTTAACGCAAAAAGAGACTGTCATGGAAATCATTCGCCATTTTGGAGGAAAGAGAAAAGCATCGAGAGCAATTGGTGTGCCTTGCGCCACTATTTACCGTTATCTTGAAGGTCAGGAAATTCCAGAACGTATTGTTAGAAGAATTGAAGCTAAAACATTAGGAAAATTTAGTTATAAAACATTAATCTCCGAAAAAACACGGTGTTATTTAGAGCTAGAGAAATTTCCTGATTCTTTGGTTGAAGTACCCGATAAGTCATATTATTATTCCTGAAAAAGTACCACATTTTCCTGATAAAAAGAGGCTTTCAGCGTCTTAGCAATCTGCCTGCATTGATCAAGATAACCACCTTATTTACGGCTTAGAAGCGATAGAAGCTTGTAAAAAACAAGGAAAGAAGAGTGTTCTAGCTTGGCGGCTTTCTCTTTCTAATTTATGGAATGGTTAGTATGAAGTTGGGGATTTAGTTAGAACCTTTGACCAAGTCGAACGTACCGCCCTAGGAATAGCTTTAGAAATATTTTTAGGCAATCGACAAGGTTTTCGTACTGATTTAATGGAACTTGTGAATGAGTTATCCACAAGTGAAATAAAAAAAGGGATAAAAACGAGAAGTTTGATTGCAAAACGAGTCGACTTTACTAGCGACTATATCTATAGACAACTAAAAAGGATATTACGACACGGTTGCCTAGAACTTATCTATCAAGTTCGACATAACAAAATTTCTGTTTCTAAGACCGCTGCCTTAGCCAATCTCCCTCACGACAAACAAATCATCTCAACCATTTACAGAAATCATTCCGAAAACATCTAAAACACAGCTTTTACCGCTTAAAGGAGAAGAAATAATGAATCATTATTATTCTTCCGAAGCTGAACAAGCGGTTATAGGCAGCTTGTTGCTTGATAACACCATCTGGCCTGAAGTTCAGGATCGTTTGAACTTTAAGGACTTTTACCAAAGAGAACATCAAGTTCTCTTCGATCTAATTGCTAAAAAATTAGAACAAGGCGAATGTATTGATGCGTTAACGTTAAGCCATGAGATTAAAGATATCTCTGAATTGAAAGAAGTCAATGGCGAATTTTATGTTCTTGAAATACTTAATCAAACCTATAGTACCGCTAATATCACGTTGTATGTGGAGATCGTCAAAGAACATGCGCAAAGGAGAAAATTTAAAGAAATTTTAAATTATTTAGATACGCAAGCTAACGAAGGTGATTTAAAGAAACTCGTACAACAAGCTCATACTGAGTTTGCGCGGCTTGAACTCACGAATCTAAAACCGAATCATGGCGTCTTTTCGCAACTTTTTTCTGATATCCCGCATCAACCCATCCATTGGTTATGGCTTGGTCGAATTGCACGAGGCAAGGTCACGATTATGGCAGGTAATCCAAGCTTGGGTAAATCTCAAATTACCGCAAGCTTAGTCACCATTGTAACAACAGGAGGGATTTGGCCCGTTGATAATATTCGCTGTCAACCAGGCAGCGTTGTATTTCTTTCCGCCGAAGATGATCCAGGCGACACCATTGGCCCACGATTAAAAGCGGCAGGAGCTGATCTAACCAAAACAAGATATTTAAAACGCGAATCTTGTCTAAGGGACAAATCAAGAGATAGAAATAGAAGGCTTATTGAGATAATGGATATAGGCAGCGATAGCGGAAAGAATGTTAACAATCCTGTTGATAGAATAACGATGCCTGGAATTCTCTAGCTGAAAAATATTTTTTAATTGATTAAAAACACTTTCAATTAAGACAGGTTTTTTAAGTAAGATTTTATCAACAAGAGAAATAAGCTTGTTTTTCACGTTGTTTTTAATACCCGTAATAAGATGAATCCCTTGAGTTAAAAGCTGTTCAATTAATTTTTTTGAAATATAACCTTTATCTCCTACTAATTTCCCTTTAAAAAATTGCAGCATTATTTAATAAGGGTTTTCTATCGTCAACATTCCCAGGAGTAATATGACAAGCAAGAAATTGCCCTTGTGTATCGCAGATCAAGTGGAGTTTAAAGCCTAGAAACCACCCTTTGGTGCTTTTTCCTAAGCCTCCCAAACCCAAAAATACTTTATGCGATGAAATCCGTTTCCGATAACAGACGGCAATAGAGGTTGAATCGACAAATCCTACCCCTTCGAAATGTTTTTTAAAGTGATTAATATAGGCGGCTAAGAGAACTAGGGCAGACTTTATTAGCGTAACAAACTGTTTATAGCTCACTAAGCTAGGAAATTCTGAACGGAGTTGTATTACCACATACTGAGTATAATAAGCCTTAAAATTTCGTTACTGTGAATAATGAAAATAAATTAATAAGGTAATTATTTCGCTGGTAGTTAGGTGGGATTTCCTATCACGATGCTTATTTCCTACAGTTAGGAGATGTGTCTTATACGTCGGCATAAATTCTTTCATAAAATCGTCGACAGCGCAGTAAAGCTCTAGTAAATTTACCATAAAGGCCACCTCGTTTTGTTGTTTTTTTGAAAATTCAATTTCATCACAAGGACGGCCTTTTGACTATCTATATCTCCTCACTCTTAAACAAGATTCGCGTTTAAAACGTGTGCAAGCTTGGTTTATCCAATCAGTAATTAACTTCCTTAATCCCATCATACGGGGGTTGGAGTTATTACTTTCGGACCGGCGTAGCAACAAAGATATTTGCGTCATTTGATCACTGGATGTGGATCAAGCAGAAGGGCTTTGTGTTAAGGCATCATTCCAAATAAAAACTGGCGATGGCGATACGCACGTTATTGGGGACAAATCCCAGGACGAAAAGACCGATGGGGTTCAACGATAAGATTTCGGGTCATTACCTGTTAAAATTATATTGGACCTCCATCAAACGACATGTGCTGGTAAAAGGCAATGCCTCACCAGACAATCCCGTACTACGGGATTACTAGCAGAAACGCAAGAGACTCTGTAAGTAAACAAACTGCTTGAGCCGAATGCAGGGTAACTTACCTGTTCGGTTGTGCGTCCAGCAAAGGCTGGCATATTCAGTAGGAAATAACCCTACCGGGGGAAAAGTCGGAACCCCGTAGCTCGGGTAGCAACATAGAGGGAAACTAAGATGTTGAAGCCTACCGACAACCTTACCTCTATGGGGTAAGTGCGAGATATTAGGCTGTAACGCAAGTAAACACAGAGGTGGCTCCGAAAGTGCGTAGTCCCGAAGGCTAAGCCCGCAACCGTGAGGATAAAAGCAGCAGTGGTAAGCGAAATCTGACTGAGACGCTTAACAACTTCGGCGGAGTGGTAGTGACGGTATGATATCAGAGGATATGCAAAGCAAATGGAGAAGCCCTCCTCATCCCAGTGAGAAAGCCACTGGAACAAGGTAGGTTCTATAACCGGCTCACCGGGAAATGAATCGAAGATGAAAAGGTGGCGGATAGGTGTGTAGTAGCTGTGAAGCAGGGTAATGCCTGTAGAGCAAAGGCACCCTTCTGGTAATAACGCTTATAACAATATGGGAGGTAAGGTTGTCATAATAAAAACAACCATCAACTTACAAGACCTGAGAAGGAAGATATACATCAAAGCGAAGGCTGATAAGTCTTGGCGGTTTGGGGTATATACGTTCACATTTGCAAAACAGAAACATTACACGCATTGTACAAACTGGCAAAATAAAACAAGGGTGCACCGGGAATAGATGGTGTAACATTTGATGAAATTGAGTCAGCAGATGTAGTAAATTTCTGGAATCAATAAGGAACGATCTGCTATCCAAAACATATTATCTACTTAGAATCGAAAGCATGAAATACCAAAATCCTGCGGAAAAACCAAAGTACTGAGTATTCCAAGCATTCGAGACCGCGTAGTACAAGGTGCAGTCAAATTAATATTGGAAGCGATATTCGATGCAGATTTCCAACCTGGCTTCTTATGGTTATCGCCCCAAGAAAACCGCTGCAGCAGAGATCGAAAAGGTAACAGTAGCAGCAATTAAGAATATGACGCGAGTCATTGACGTTGATCTCAAATCATATTTTGACACGATACGACACGCTATTTTGTTTAACAAAATAGCGGCACGTGTGGATGACACAAATGTCATGTGGCTATTAAAACTAATTCTCAAAGCGAGCGGAAAACGTGGGGTACCACAAGGCGGACCGCTATCACCGTTACTTAGCAATATCTACCTCAATGAGGTAGATAAAATGCTAGAACGAACGAAAGAAGGCTCTTCCAGGGATAGTTATGAACACATCGAATAATGCAAGATGGGCTGACGATCTGGTGATATTAATCGACGGCTATCGAAAATGGAACTGGCTTGCAAAGGGTGCCTACAAACAGCTTTGTGAAGAATTAACAAAGCTGGGAGTAACACTAAATCTTGAAAAGACCCAGCACATTGATCTTATGAAAGATGAAATCTTCAATTTTCTAGGTTTTGTATTTAGACGAACTAAAACGAAGCGAGGAAAATGGGGTATCACAAAAATACCTAAAATGGAGGCGAGAACGAAATTGCTGCGTAAATTATAAATTAAAAGAAGAGTTTCGCAGACACCAATCGCAGCCGCTTGATCGAGTTATCTACCTGATCAATCCAATACTGAGAGGATGGGTGAATTATTATAGGATTGGAAATTCTGCTCGGTGTTTTGGTTACGTTAAAGACTGGGTAGAAAAGAAGGTGAGGCGCCACTTAATGAAAGCGCATCGTTGGAAGGGCTTTGGGTGGGAAAGATGGAGTAGGAAATGGCTGTATTAAACTTTAGGGCTCTATTCAGACTATAAAGTGAGGTATTACCAGGAACCGAAAGTGTTAGCCGATAGGTCACATAAGCTTTGATATGAAATTACTAGGCAAGCGTAGTGCGGGAAAATCGCACGCTACGTTTGACGAGGCGGGTGATGGAAACAGAACTAATTCAATTAATTACTGCGCCATTGCTCGACCCTACCTAAGAGGAGGGAGGGTCAGTAATGACCCTCTCTTACTCGACAAGAAATTGGTTATTTTTGTTTGCTTAATGGCAGGTGCTAGAAGGATAAAGTTCCAGAGCAAACATATAAAAAGTTAAGGAATTAAAACGAGAAATAAATAGTTATTATCCATAAGGGTTTTGAAGCGCTTACGTCGAATGCTGGAATTTAGGAGTAAACTTTTTCTTTAAAGAGATAAAGTGAAGCGTAGTAACCAGCCGACATTTTCCAGAGCATGTTTTTTTCGTATGAGCGATTGATCTTCTCTGAAGATAACATCCAGGCTCAAATGTAAATTATTTTCAATGCGCCAATATGCATGAATAGCCTTAGAAATTGCTAGGGCATCCATGGGAAGTGAACTGATGTATAAAATTCCAAGACAAGCGCTAAAAATTAGTTTAGAGTAAGGGGTTAATTATTGAATGCCAAATGAGTTTACATAATTGTTGTATAAATTCTTGCATTTTATAATTTTATAAATGATTTACAGCTGTATAATTTCTGTTTGAGCCACTGCAAGAAACGTTCAGTGGGATTGTATTCTGGTAAATTAAGGTAATAAAAAGAATAATTTTACCCAATCATGCTTACAGAGAAAGGTTTGGACTTTTTTGCTTTGATGAATAGGGCCATTATCCAAAACGATGATTAATGTTTCAGCTGGATAAGCTTGATGAAGTTGATGTAAGAATTGAATAAATATCTGACTGTACCCATTGCACCTCAAGATGCGAAGTTAGGCGAATTTATTTAGGGCGTGTCCTCATTCTGAGTTAGAAATTTTGTAAAAACTTTGTAAAATCTCCGTTTAAGAAAAACGGGGAATGGAAATGGTAAGAGAAGTTATTACGGATACTATATGGAATGAGTTAGAAGTGACACTGCGAAAATATGGGTGTCATCGCTGAAGAACGATAGAAATATTCAAGTGTAATGGTATGGAGCCCCCACTTTATAAACGGCTTCTGAGAGCTAAAATGGCAAAATCAACCATTTCAATAATCAGAGGAGGCACCACTATGAATGTTAACGTACTGGGTATCGACTTAGCAAAAAATGTATTTCAGTTACATGGAATTGATGCTACTGGTAAACCAGTATTAAGAAAAAAATTAACACGAGCAAAGCTGGCAGTATTCATTACGCAATTACCACATTGTTTAATTGGCATGGAAGCCTGTTCTAGCTCACATTATTGGGCAAGAAAGTTTCAATAATGGGGACATGAAGTCAGATTGATGAGTCCACAATTTGTAAAGCCTTATTTAAAATCAAATAAAAATGATGCTAATGATGCGGAAGCAATTTGTGAAGCTGGCACTCGTCCAAACATGCGTTTTGTAGGCTATTAAGCGTATTGAACAACAGGATATTCAAGCGATACATCGGTGTTCGCAGCGGCGGTCACGTGCAAAGGCGTACCGCACTGGCTAATCAAATCAGAGGTTTACTGGGAGAATATGGAATTATTATTCCACAAGGGATAAAAAAACTAGATAAACAGTTACCTTTGATTTTAGAAGATGCAGAAAATGGATTAACTGATTTGGCACGTGAATTATTTTCTGATTTATATGAACAACTTAAAGAGCTTAATAAACAGGTTAAAAAATATGAGCTTAAATTAGAACAACAGAGTAATCACAGCGAAGCCTGCCAACGATTAATGCAAATTCCTGGAATAGGCGCTATTTCAGCGACGGCTATAACCGCTTCAGTAGGTGGTAACGCAAAAATATTTAAAAATGGGCGTCAGATGGCTGCTTGGTTGGGCTTAACACCCCACCAACATTCTCTAGTGGTGGCAAGCAAGTACTTTTTGGTATTAGCAAGCGCGGTGATACCTATCTTCGTACATTATTAATGCATGGGGCACGAGCAGTCTTAAGTCGTGTTAACAACACAAAAAAGTTACAAAATAAATGGCTAATTGATTTAATTGAACGACGGGGTAAAAATAAAGCTTGTGTCGCATTGGCAAATAAAAATGCCTGTATTATATGGACCTTAATGATCAAGGGTACTCATTACCAAGCTACTGTTTGAACATCTAACTTACTAAGTACAAATTTTATTATTTCAGGGTTTGCCAGGGTGAATTAACGTAATGGCAAAATTGATAGGATCGGCTTTTTCAAAACCTGACTAGCGACTAGGTGAAGCAGTTATACCGACAGGTGATGAGGAGAAAAAGCGCGCAGATTCCATTAGAGTGGGAAGATTATTATGAGTTAATAATTTATTCAAAAACTGGATATATGTCTGCAAACCAATATTACTTTTGCTATTAGAAAGATTCATACTTGCAAAAATGGTGGCTCCATATAAGTCGCTATGCTCGCGAAGAATTTCGGCCGTTGTGCCCCCGAAATTCGCTCGCATGACGCGACTGAAAGTCAGCCTCGATACGTGTCCCCGGCGTCCGGCACGCAATCATCCTTTCAGGATTTCATGCCCGCGCCTCCCAGCATGACTTTACGGCGTGATGCGTTTCCTGCTTCGCCCGTCAACGCACGCCTATCTCGGGCTCCTCAACTGCGCATTGCTTTCGCAATACTCTCCTTGTCTCGTCGTTGGAGAATGGAATCAGTAAATTCTGAAAATTTTTCGTAATATTTGTTATACAAAGTCGTTCAATAGGGTTCAGGTTGGGCGAATAAGGTGGCAAATAGTGAAGTTCAATGGCTAAATCCTTAGCAAAGGTCTTGGTACGTTTGTCATGCTGATAGCCCTGCATTATCCCAGATAACGTGTATCTTACATTTTCCTGGGTGGCGTCTTCGCGGTCTGCATTAAGTGACTTTATTAAGGTATTGTCACACACTTCACAACCTTGTTTTTTGAGCTAATCTCGCAATAGATTGAGTTGCCAGCCAGCCTCTTGATACCCATGAGTTTGTGGCGATTGACTCAACAATTCGTTAAGATGAGATTCAATTAGGAGTTCTTATGTTGGACCAACTAATTGACTAAAGATTGACTATGCTCTGTTGTTTATAAAATACTTTAGGGATGGCTAATTAAAGTAAGAAATGCGACATAAATAAAAACTTTTAGCTACATTTGTCGACTATGCTAACTTTTAAGGGTATAGTATTAAACTTTGACAAAAAACTCTTACAAAATTTAATCTAAGTATGCTGCCAATCATCTATTATTAGTTGACGGAAGATTCCAAGGAATTTTTGCTAATTTTTATATTGTTCCGTACTGATAAAACATCTAAAATTAGCGCACATAAATGTAAAACTAGTGTTAATCATTACGGTGTCAAATAGTTAAAGCGGGCACGTAATCAATAATTAGTCGTTCATTAGATGATTCACAAAATGAACCGCCCGTTAGAATGGGTTAATACGAAAATACCTAACCCTATATCCATTTTTCCTTCAGAAATGCATGTTTGGAAGCTAGATTTAGGCCTTGTTGGCCAAGAGAGTGAAAGTTTAATTACTCTTTTTTCAAAAGAAGAAAAAAGACGATTAAAATCATTTAAATTTAAAAAAGACCGTTTACGTTACAGGATGACGCATTACATGAAGCGGCTAGTTATTGCAAACTACTTAAATGAATTACCAGAAAAATTAAACTTTACTCTAGGTAATCAAGGAAAACCAGCCATTTCAGCACAACAAAATTGGCTTAACCTACAATTTAATATTTCACATTCTCATCAGATCATTTTAATGGGGGTAACCTTAGAAGATCCCATTGGTATCGATACGGAATATCATGCTGAAGATTTTTCTGTAGAAAGCCTAGGAGAAATCATTTTCTCGCCGTATGAAAAACAATTTTTTTTAAAATTAACTTGTCAGGAAAAAAAGAAAGCTTTCTTTCGTTGCTGGACCCGAAAAGAGGCTTACTTAAAAGCAAAAGGATGCGGTATAATAAATTATCTCGCTAAGATATCCGTCGATATGAACGAATTGCCAGTCAAAAACTGGTTGAGAGTTCCTATTGAAGAAAAAACAGATATTATCTGGAAACTTTTCCCATTAAATATTTGTAAATTTTATACAACCGCTATTGTCAGCACCTACTGTAAAACTAGCATAAAATGCTACAATTTTGACATCTTAAAACTTATGGAGGATAAGCACAAAACGTCCAATCTCTGCTTTCCGGTTTAGGTGGATTATTGTCCTTATAATCGGCTATCACGGATATATTCTTAAATCCAACCTCCTTCAATAAAGAATTAAATTCGTGTAAACCCCAATGCTGTAAGCAAAACCTATGCATTTCTGTCTGAATTAATTCCCCATTTTCCCATTTTTCATAACGGATAAAATTTATTGTTCGATTAGCAAGTGGATCGTACTCCTGAAACATCAGGTGTGTGGTCCAAAAATAAGGCTCATGGTACCAATAATGCATCAGACCAAGTTCATTTACAAATTGCGGTGGAATAACGTCAACAGTAGTAATCCTCCTGATATTAGAGATTCTCGAAAACAAGCAAGCGCTTTTAACGTTGCTTTTTTCCCGTCAATATTTCTAATTGATCCTGCTGGCACGATAATCGCATGGTATTGCCCTGGCTGAACAAAGCTTCACATGTCAGCTTGATGTAGACGCGTATTTAAATTTCTTTTGTACAATTATACTGACATATTTCCAACACTTCAGGAGAATGATCTAGACCTTCCATACGATAACCAGCTTCAAGAAGCGGCACTAGAACTCGTCCGGTACTACACGCTATTTCCAGTACAACCCCCTCAATCGATGCAAGTATTCTTTTATAATATCCTATGTCACCTACAGTATGCCCAACAGGTAGGTGTAAATTACAAACTTCTGCCACCAATTTAGAATAACTCCAGGCCAAAATTAATTCCTCCTAATCCAATACCTGCCATATGAAATAACAACAGTTTCCAGCCACAATAACCTTACTCTATAATAAATTTTGGAAATTTCTCCTAAATAATACCCTAATAATTAAAAAAATTATATAAGATAGAATCCTAAGTGAGTTATGTAAGAGGCTTTTTATATTTATAAAATATCATGTAAATTTAAATAACTTTTAACAAAATGTGCCTTTCACTCAGATAACTGATTAAATTTTTTATTCTGAACACAATAATGAAACTAAACGCTTATGTACTTCAGGCGATCCAGCAATGACGCCGGTCCCAAAATTAGAAACAATTCCACCCGCCTCCTCAACAATAAGAGAGGCAGCAGACCAGTCCCAAGGAAATAACTCGTTTTCACAAAAACCATCAAAGCGTCCTGCCGCGAGCCAACATAAATCTAAGGCAGAACTACCGCTGCTTCGTATATCTCTAATCTGGGGTAATAGATTAACAAATAACGTTGTTTGAAAAACTCGAGCTTCCTTACAATAAGAAAATTCAGTCGCTATCAGTGCATTTGAGAGTTCAGTCTGATTATTAACAGCAAGAGGAACATTATTTAAAAATGCACCTTGACCATGTATAGCTGTAAAAAGATCATCTTTCAAAACATCGTATACAACTGCAATTTCTTTATGCCAAGTATCTTTTTCATACCTTTCACATGAAATACTAACTGCCCAGTGGGGAATACCATAATGGTAATTTACAGTACCATCAAGTGGATCAAAAACCCATCTTAAACCACTATACGACACCTTGTAACTACCTTCTTTGACCTAACAATCCATCGTGGGGACGTGTTGCTAAAATTATTTTTTTATGGTAGATCCGCCTAGCTGATCGGCGTATGTGGTTAAGCTTAGCTCGCGCGCTTTGTGTTTATTACGATTATAATTATCTAACTTTATAATTTCCGCAGCACACAATGCTTAGCCGTATCGATAGCAAATGTTAACAGGGCAGCGCTATCAAAGATAGGTTGCTGTTTTAAAGTTTTTAACACCATTTCCTTGATTCCTGGTTACCATTCCATTCTTTTGACCCACTTTAATTTGATGTGATTTCTTCGACACTAGGAAGAATCAAATTTTGTCTCTTTTAGAATTTATTTTTCTATGTTACGTTATTATTTTTAAATTTTAAAGGATTATGAATAACCCTTATTTTTCTTGATTAAGGCTGTTTAGGAAAATGCTAAACCTTGGCATTATACTATAATATACTACTATTTTTCCTATGTTTTGGCCCAATCCTTTTTAAGCATTAGCCCCTATGCTTTTGGTCAAACAGTTAATGTACTACAACATTTTACTATAAACAAATTCCATGCAGTCATTTTTTGGATGAGTATTAGCGTCATTTTATTACTTATGTTTTGGGTTTTTCATGGTCCAGCACGGTTGCAAGAATGTAAAATTGCACTGAAAATACAACAAACTATGCGAGTAAACATTTATAAAGCACTTACTCAGCTGCCTTTGAAATGGCATCAAAACCACCATTCTGGGGATATTGTTACTCGCATTAATCGAGCATCAACTGCGCTATTTAAGTTTTCCAGTGAGCAGTTTATTTATATAGAAGCAATCATTAAAGTGCTTATATCGTGTTCATTTTTATTATGGCTTTTTCTTTATCACTTGGCCTTTTAAATTTTTTTTGCTGCATTATTGCTATTACCCTAATCGTCTACTTTGACAAAAAATTAGTTCCATTGTATACCAAACAAAATGAACTTGATAATCATGTTGGTTCTGTTTTATTTGACTATATCAGCAATATAACAACCATTTTGACCTTGTGCCTTAATAAATTAACAAAAAATAATTTGCTTCAGCGTATGATAGTAATTGAACCATTTTATAGAATGAGCACTCTATTAAATGAAATTAAATGGTTCAGTGTTGGTATGATTTTAATAGTTCTACAAACAATCGTTCTTATTGGCTATATACTTTATTCCCTTAAGCATTTAGAAACCATCTTTATTGGAAACTTAGTCATGATTTTTCGCTATCAATGGGATCTAAATGATGTATTTTTCAATTTCACTTCCAATATAGCAAACTTGTTCGCATAAACACAGATATTAAAGGATTAGAACCACTACTTGCGGACATCAAATTTTTTGCTCATAAGTAACCAAAAATTGATCCCACAACTCAATGGCAAAATATTTGTATTAATAAACTTAGTTTTCAACATACCGACAATTATAAAAATATACATATAGGTGATTCTTTAAATCTAACTATCAAACGTGGCGAAAAGATTGCTTTAATTGGTGCAAGTGGTTCTGGAAAAAGCACGCTATTCAACATTCTTTCTGGTCTCCATGAGCCAGCTATTAGTTTATTAACAAAAGATGGTATTCAATTTAAAACACTAGCACCCCTTCAATCAATAGTAACCTTAATTCCTCAAGATCCTGAAATTTTTGAAAACACAATCGAATTTAATATTACATTAGGAATATCTACCCCTATAGAAGAAATCTATCATGCTATTCAATTAGCTAACTTCGATAATGTATTAGCTACACTTCCTGCTGGACTTAAAACGGATATTCTGGAAAAAGGTTTAAATTTATCTACTGGTCAAAAACAACGTCTAGCATTGGCTAGAGGATTGTTTGCAGCACGTTTTAGTTCCATTATTTTAATGGATGAACCCACATTAAGCGTTGATTTAACAACGGAAAAAAAATATTTAACCGGGTTTTTAATGCTTTTCCCAATGCTACAATCCTTGTATCATTACACCGATTACATATTTTATCTAGATTTGATCGAACCATTATGCTTAACTACGGAAAAATAATTGCAAATGGTCTTACAATGGAATTGCTCAATACACCTGGACCTGTATACGATTTATGGCTTAATGGTTTTGAAGCATCCGCCTCTCATGTCAATACCTAATTATGGATAAAAATAAAACTAGCTGCGATATTTTTCTTTTCCTTCAAACTTAAAAAAACGACCCAGCTTTTTTAAATAAAGCACTCTATACATACATCGTCGACAATTAAGCGTATCATGGTAAGATGTTCTACCATGTGAAATTTTATAATTTGCAAGTATGATTGCTTCTCCCTTATTCAACTTAAGCTGATGAAAGTAACGACTTCCAAGTCGGGCTTTAGAAGAAAGAAAGTCAATCCCGCGCTTAAGTGCTGCTTTATCGATACCATCAATAACTTCCCAACTATCTGTTTTAGCCACTGAATAATTACAAACAAGCCCCCTTTTTGGACCGCAAAGGTTGGGCATCTATTTATGTCTTCACAACCGTTTATATTTGCTTTTCGTGATAAAACTTTTGGATGAGCTAACGCTATAGCAGCTGGAGTGTCAATAATAGCAAGTTCAGAAAAAGCCGATGCTGCATTAAAAAGTGTCAATTCACCTCCTTGCATACTTGGAGATTTACAAAGTAATATAGCAGTTTTAACGTAACCGATAGGTTGAAGTGTCCCATCGCAATGTAAGTCTAGTCCAGTTGCTTTGTGAAAAGAGGGATGAAGTGAAGCCCTTTTTAAACCCTCTGGTTGCACAGTAATTTCATTTACGGAAGTTGCTCTATAATCACCAGTCTTATAAAGTTTAGGAATAAAAGACTTACCTAGTTGTAGCGATTCGCCTAATGCCAGGACAGTATCTGGTATTGGTATGTCAGAAACTAGTTGAACAACAGCAAAACCTTGCCTTCTGTAACAACGAATAATTTGTGCAATAATTGTGCTTGGAATTGAATATACATTATGAATTTCAATCGCTTTACTTGCTACTCTATATAAACGTTAGGGTTTCCTTTTTTGCTATTTTAATAAGTTCATCCATGTTTAACAAAAAACTATTCCATTTAAATTCAACTTATATGTTACCATACAATGGAGTAAATTTTTTATTTATAGTGTGTCGTCAATTAAATCATTACATTCTACAAATTATTAACGTTCTCGCTACTATAGAGATAATAAAACTAGAAGTATTAAAAAACAGAATTTAATAAAAAATTCATTTGTTAAAAGATCTATTGACTAACTACACTGTTGTAGCTTGTTAACCTAATATGCTAGATGGATTCTTATGGATAAGGTCAAAGTAAGTGTATGTATCCCCTATAAGCAGCGTATCGATAATATACGGTTGGTATTTAAAGCATTAGCAAATCAAACAATGAATAGAAATAGTTTTGAAGTCATAGTTGGAGCTATGGAATATTATGACGGTTTTTTTGATATTTTTAAAAATTACACCAAACGATTTAATTTAATTTTAATTTTATCTAATAAAGATTTTTCTATTCCAATAGCCCGGAATCTTGCAATGCGCCAAGCAGTGGGAGAGGTTGTTTTGCAAATGGATGCTGATACGCTATTACCACCTGTAGCATTGGAGAATCTATATACTAGATATTTTCTATTTGAGCAAAACATTTGTGCTGCTGGTCGAGTAGTCGGATATGACAATAATGAAGGGAGCTCAATCAAAAATGCAACTGTGAAACCATATAATCATTATATCGATATATTACAGAAAATAGGTAATGCTAAGGATAATCCCCTAGATCCGCGTTTTACTTTAAATCATATAATTCCCTAGTCTTTGGGATGGACAGGACTCATTGCTTTACGACGTAACTTGGTTATTGAACATCAATTATATTTTGATGAAGAATTTCATGGATGGGGAGTGAACGATTTGGAATGGAGCTTTCGGATCAGTCGAAATAGAATTCCAATAATTTTATGTAAGGATATACATGCACTTCATTTGCCTCATACGCGGAATTCAATTGCCAATAATCAAACTGAAAAAAGAAACTACATGCATTTTTTACGTAAATGGCCTTCTCTTGACGTTGAACTTGCGAAAGCTTTTGGCGATGTAAAATCCAATGAAATGTTATTACAATTTAATAAATTGGGTCTAATCGATGACAGAATGACACATCGATTTTGTTGTATATATGGCATTGAAAAAGGCGAATCAGTACTATTTGTAGGAGTTGAAACGAACGTTAATAATAGGATATTAGATAATAAATGTGCACAGATAATGAGTGATTGGAAGCATGTTGAAACTATACCCTTAATAGGAATGGGATTACCTTATATAGATCAAGTATTTCGAAGATGTTATGTTTCACCTTAATATTAATCTGTTATCAGAACCATTTAAGGGTGCTGTTTACAGAGAAGTTAAACGTGTTGCCTGTAAAATAATATAATTTGAAAAAAATACTGAACCATCAATGCATTAACTAATTAGGATGGTAATCGATAAACAAGACATTCTCAGATTTAATGAGATAGTTTGAAATAAGCAGGAATTCAATTTCATGCATATGATGAAACTAAGAGCGGGGTTTTGGCAAGCTTATTCAAGTGGAAAATACAACATGAGTCAAAAATAAATTAGCACTGGGTCTAAACGTATCGAGATAACTGAAAAAACTGTACGCCACCTAATAGATAGCCAATTTCCACAATTTAGTACTTTACCGATTAAGCCTATTCCCCATAATGGTGGGATAACAAAACATTTCGTTTAGGAAATTTTTTTTTAATACGCTTACCAAGGGCCCAGCATTATGCTTTACAAATAGAAAAAGAGCAATATTGGTTGCCTAAATTAGCTAATCACCTGCCTTTGCCGATACCTGAACCGATTGCAATCGGACAACCTTCTAACAAATACCCCTATGAATGGTCTATTTACAAATGGTTGCCAGGCAATCCAGCATCTTTTGCACGCAGAATTGATACAAACGATGTGGCAGTCAATCTCGCTCAATTTTTATCAGCGCTGCAAAAAATTCATGTTGACAAAAAAACAGTGCCATTACCTGAGCACATAATTTTTATCGTGGTGGTGAATTAAAAGTATATGATCAAGAAACACGTGAAGCACTTGATGCACTAAAAACTAAAATTGACATACATTCTGCACTCAAAATCTGGGACACGGCCATCACAACTCAATGGTCAGATTCTCCGGTGTGGGTTCATGGAGACGTTAGTGCTGGAAACTTGTTATTACAGAAAGGGCGGTTAAGTGCTGTAATTGATTTTGGCATGTTAGCAGTCGGTGACCCAGCATGTGACTTATCTATTGCCTGGACATTCTTTCAAGGCAAAAGCCGGCATCTATTTTACTCAAATCTTACTTTAGATCAGGATACTTGGCTGCGCGGTCGAGCCTGGACTCTGTGGAAATCTTCTATTATTGCATCTGGAAAATCGTCTACAAATGCATTGACTATCAATAAAGCTTATTCCGTTTTAGATGAACTGCTTTCTGACTCAATATAAAGTACTTATTAACGAATAAAAATAGAAACAACAGATAATCTATACATTTTCATATAATGGAAAATAACATGGCACGTGATCGATCTAAAGATGTGGTTATAATCGGGATGTCAGGTCGATTTCCTAAATGCGACAATATTACACAGTTATGGTCTGCAATAAAAAAAGGGGAAATACTTACAACTAGATATAAACGCGATAAATTAATACAATCAGGTATACCTGAAACTCTAATTGATGACTTAAACTTTGTGCCCGTACATGGCCATTTAGAAAATGCCGAACGATTTGATAATACATTTTTTAAGATTAGTCCACGTGATGCTGAAATTATGGATCCTCAGCATCGATTAATGTTAGAGGCAGCATGGGGAGCTCTAGAAGACGCTGGGATCAAATGTTTAAAAGATGGTGGAGAATCAATAGGTGTTTTTGCATCCAGAAGTGGAAATAGTTATTTTCAACATTTATTATCACAAGGTCCTTTAGATTCACACACCTTGGAACAGGCAATTCATGGAAATGATCCGGATTTTATAGCTAGTTTAATAGCGTATAAATTAAATCTTACAGGTCCTGCAGTTGGAATACAGACAGCTTGTTCTTCCTCCTTAGTTGGTGTCCACTTTGCTATACGTGCTTTACTAAATGGCGATTGCGATCACGCAATAGTGGTGAGTGCGGGTGTAGTTTTTCCACAGATAGGTTATCTATATTCATCAGGCGGTATTAAATCAGCTTCGGGACAATGTCGACCTTTTGATATCAATGCAGATGGTGTTGTGGCAGGTTCTGGGGTTGCGTGTGTAATATTAAAACGTTATAAAGATATTGATACAAACACACTGCATCCTTATTGTATTATTTTAAGTAGCGCTGTAAATAATGATGGAAATGCTAAGGCTGGATATTTCGCCCCATCAATTGTAGGCCAAACTAAGGTTATAAAATCTGCTGTGCAATCAGCCGCTATTGATGCTAGCACAATAGGTTATATTGAAACACACGGAACAGGAACGTTTATTGGCGATCCAATTGAATGGACTGCAAGTTCAGATATCTATGCGCAATTAGGGGCAAAACCTAAACAGATTGCGATTGGTGCTGTAAAAGCTAATACTGGCCACCTCGATGCTGCGGCAGGATTGACTGCACTTATAAAGGCTGCATTAGTTGTAAAAGAAGGTATAACCCCTCCTTTAGGAGGATTTTGTGAATTAAACCCTTATTTAAACCGTGATCGAACACCGTTTTATATACCTACTAAATCTATTGAATGGAATAGTAACTCTCCAAGACGTTCAGCAGTAAGCGCTTTTGGCATTGGTGGTACAAATGCGCACGTGGTGCTTGAATAGCCGCCCCCTACTTTGAAAAAAATGGGAAATACTTCTATAAAAAAGCAGCCACATCTTATTACGCTTTCTTGTGAGAACATTAATACTTTGAACCGTGCTTCTCAAAACCTCGGTCATTTTATCAATAGAACGGATGCTAATATAAATGATGTTGCATACACTCTTATAAACAATCTGGTGAACTTTTCCAAACGAATGATTGTATGTAGTGAAGATCGTGATGAAATTAGTTCTATATTGTTAATATAAAAAAGTGTAATTCATAATGTAAAGCCTAATGATCAACTTAAGCCATTAATTTTTATGTTTCCTGGCTAAGGAATACAATATCCAGGCATGTCTCTTGAGTTTGAAAAAAATATACCGGGTTTTTCAGAAAATCTAGCCCAATGCCTAAATGCTTTTGAGCCTAATATTCGTAATTATATTACTAATGCATTGCAGAATCGCCACTTTTCTGATTTAGAATTTAATGAGACTAAACTTGCTCAGCCTGCGATATTTGCGTTTGAATATGCTTTGGCTCAATCTCTTTAAGGCAGTTTAATATCATACCCACGGCATGTATTGGTCATAGTCTTGGAGAAATTACAGCAGCATGTTGTGCCGGCGTTCTTGATTTGGAAAACGCAGCTAACTTAGTAGTAGCTAGAGGGCAATTTATGCAACAATTTTCTGTCCAGGGAGCAATGTTTGCACTAAACTGCTTTCAAGCAGAAACAGAGCAATATATTCGGGAATCTAACTTGCCTGTCTATCTAACAGCTATTAATAGTCGTAAAAATTGTGTAGTAGGTGGTACAGTTGAAAACGTTGATCAATTTGAAAAATATTTGGGTAATTCCATTTTAGCTAAACGCCTTAAAACAAATCGCGCATTTCATACACCTATGATTGAGCCTGCAATAATTCATCTCAAAGAATTTGTTACTAGTTTATCATTGCGTGAATTACAAATACCAATGGCCGTTAATGTAGATGGAAAGATAATAGAACAAGGTGAGAAACTTCAAAATAATTATTTCATTGAGCAAGCAAGACAACCCGTTAGATTTATGGACTCAATTACATCTTTGCAAAATACATTTTCAGATGCTATTTACGTTGAAATAGGTCCGAGCAAAACGTTAACGTCTATAGTAAAATCACTGAAGTTAAGTGCTATTTCCTTTTCTAAAAGTGATATTTCTAACGGTACAGCTATATTACACGGGTTGGGAACATTTTGGGCAATGGGATATCCTATAAAAATTGATAAATTGTATAATGCAAGTAGACCAATACGTCTTCCAACGTATCCTTTTTTTGGACCCAAGTTTATTTCTCTTGAGGCAATTGCGGGAACACAGTATCATTTGAGTAATGATAGGGGGAGTACAAATACAGGAAAATCGAAAAAAACAGACGTATTAGGTATTGAAGCAATTGATTATAAAAATAATATAAAGGAAATCCTCACTAAAATCTGGGTTGAGTTACTTAGCTATGAATTTGTGGATAGTGAATCAGATTTTTTTGACTTAGGCGGCGATTCTCTTTTAATGGTTGCACTTATAAATAAAGTTGAGAACACATTTTCTACAAAAATATCACCTCGTTCTATCATTGCTGCACGTACTTTAGGAAAACAGGTTGATGTTATTTATCAATCATTACTTATTACACAGTAGTAATAAGCTAAATTTACTTGAAGGATTTTTTTATGAAACAACAGATAGCTATTATTACATTAGGGATCAATAATATTAATCGCTCTAAAAGGTTTTATATTCAAGGATTTGGATGGTCGCCGGTTCATGAGGATAATAATACAATTATGTATAAAATGAATGACTTCATTCTCAGCACATGGTTGCGACATGAGTTCGATGCTGACATGCAAAGAGCGAATGAAACAAAGAACGCATCTTTTAGTTTAGGATTTGCTGTACAAAAAAAGCTGACGTAAAGCTTTTGATGGAACAATTAGTTTCAGCAGGTGGTAGTCTATTACGAAACGCAGACAATCCTAAGCATGGAGGTTTACGTGGCTATGTAACTGATCCAGACGGCCATGTTTGGGAAATATTGTTCCAGAATAATTGGAAATTCAACCATGGCGACTTATGCTAAAGATTCTCTGATATTTTAGCTATTCAATTTCTTGTTATTAAACACCTATCCAGCTTGTGATATTCTTTAATAGAACATTCTCAAATATCACATGTAAAACTATAAAATGTTAACCATTGTACACGGCTTGTTGAAAAACCCAATTTTTATAATTTTATTAAAAAATAAAGTATCAAAAATCAAATAGTTATCTCATTAACCAAAAGTACAATCTGAGTTTTTCAACAGGCCGTACACTTCAAAACAAGGAAAGAAACTAGTGGCAGAGTTACCAGATACTCCAGAAAATCTAACTAACCCCCAATTTCACGCGTATGGTAATCCTCATAGATTATGGTCATGGATGAGGAAAAATGCTCCAGTTTATTAGCATGCACCTTCCGAATTCCCAGTTTTTGGTCAATAACATGTTATAAGGACATACGTCATGTGTACAGTAATCCTAAAATCTATAGTTCCGCATCTGGAGTCTTACTAAGACCTACAAGATTAGGTGAAGATCCTGGAAATGCTATTACATTGGCGTTGACTGATCCGCCTCACCATAAAAAATTACGTGACCTAATAGCAAAATGGTTTACTATGAAACATGCTCTATCTCTTGAGAATATCATTCGTAATAAATTAAAGAAACTGCTGTTAAAGGCTATCAATAAAGGAACGTGCAACTTTACTCATGACGTAACTGCACCGCTCGCACTTTATGTTACTTGTTACCTTTTAGGAATCCCTGAAACCGATCAAGAAAGAATATTTGACTGGACACACGAAGCGTTTTCTTCTGGCTCGTCTCTTGTAACACACCAGACATTCATGCTTTACCTCGGTGACCTAATGTATGCTCGAATGAATAATCCAACAGATGATTTAGCTAGCTGCATTGTCCATAAAACAGTAGATGATAGGCTTTTATCTGAAAGTGAAATCTTATTAAATTACGAAAATTTATTGGGAGCTCTGAAAATGCTGGATTATCCATGGCGAGTGGCATTCTAGCACTTCTACAACATCCATCTATATGGAAAAAACGCTTTGTGAGCACAGAGGCTTACTAGACACAGGTATTGAAGAACTACTTCGTTGGTCATCCAGTGCTACCCATAGTATGCGCACTGTAGTAAAACTGACTGAGCTCGCGGGGCATACGCTAGAAGCAGGGAATCATGTAGTTGTTTGGTTGCCATCAAGCAACAGAGACGAAAGTATATATAAAGATCCATATCATTTAAATTTAGCACGTTCTGCAAATAGGCATTTATCTCTCGGGCACGGAGAACATTTCTGTATTGGTAATGCACTTGCCAGGATGCAAATGAAGGTTTTATTAACTGAACTTATGGACATGAAATACTATTTTGTGCTTGAGAATGATCCAAGCCCAATGCAATCAATATATGTTAATGGACCAAAAAATCTCCCCATACGGTTTATAAGTAAGAAATCTAATTTCAAAAAAGTAATTCTTACAAAATGAAATCCTGGTATCCTTTGTAAATATATAAAATGAGTAAACTAACGTTATATATCCATTATGAGAAATACTTTCAATTCGGAACAATCTCATTCACTTAATGAACTTATCCATGAAATATTCACAAAAAATGCACTGCACCAACCTAACTTAGCTGCATTAATATGGGCTAACAATTTTTTATCTTACAATGAATTAAACAATGTGAGTAATTATGGAGCAAAAGTTTTAAGTGAATTAGGAGTAGGAATAGGTACATATGTGCCTATTCTCCTTAACAGAAGTCCAGAGCTCATAGTCTCCCTATTGTCTGTTCTTAAAACAGGGGCAGCCTATACAATACTCGATCCAAATTGGCCAAACGAGCGTATCAAAGAAATTTTAAGAAACCTTAATTCGTATATCATAGTTAGCGATAAAACATCCCCTGCTCAGGAGAGATATCAGATATGGACACCCATTATAGATAGTTCAACATGCCCATATACTAAGGCTTCACAATTAAATAGTGATTTTCCATGCTGTGTTTTCTTTACATCAGGGACAACAGGAATACCGAAAGGTGTAATTACTCCACATAAAGCAATTACTCGCCTTTTCAGATCTGTTAGTTTTTCATTATTTTCTAAAGACACTGTAATTCCTTTAGCGGCTTCTCTTGCATGGGACGCATTTGCGCTAGAACTATGGATCGCATTACTCAATGGCGGCTCTGCATGGATAGTTGATGAACCCTATCTTTCACCTTACTCAATCCGAATGGGTAAAGATAATTTCGGCGTAAACACAATATGGCTAACGAGCAGCCTTCTCAACATGATAATTGACGAAGATCCCTCTGCATTTGATGGGATTAAAACAGTAATGACGGGAGGTGAACGCCTTTCTGTTAGCCATATAGAGAAATTTATAATGCTTTATCCAAACATTGAATTAATCAATGGCTAAGGACCCGTTGAAAACACAATATTTACAACACATCGAGTTAATATAGACAGCTGTATGGAACCATCTGGCATACCTATTGGTTCTCCAGTACCAGACACACAAGTTTATATCCTTAAGGGAAGCAAACTCTGTGAAGAAGGTGACATAGGAGAAATTTGCATAGCTGGAGATGGGCTAGCACTTGGATATTTCAACGATTGCAAATTAACTAAACAAAAATTCGTATCTACTAATATTAATGGCATACCAACAAGAATATATCATTCAGGAGATCTCGGTTTCTTTAAAAACGGTATTTTGCACTACAAAGGAAGAATCGATCAACAAGTTAAAATTCGTGGACATAGAGTTGAATTATCAGATATAGAATACCAGATTAAAAAAATTCTAGAGAATATTCATTCATGTCGAGTTGTAGCTAAATGTGATAATAATTCTAATGTTATTGATCTTATCGCATTTTGTGTTCCAATATCAAACAATAAAAAATTGGAAAATGCATTAAGTGTCTTACATCAATTTCTACCTCAATACCAATGCCCTTCTACAATTATTTCAATACCGTATTTGCCTTTAACTTCACAAGGAAAATTGGACGAAAACGCTCTGTTATCAATTTTTAACAATTCCAACACACAAAACAACACCCGTGTTCAACCTTTGCCGAAATTTGACGATATCATTCTAAAACAAATAGCTAATATTTTTAGCTCTATGTTAAATTGCACATCGATTTCTAAGAATGTCTCACTATTCGATTTAGTAGCTACATCAATTGATATAGGACGTATTTGCATACGTTTATCATCATAATTAAATTGCATAATCCCTATTTCAAGGTTGTACAAATATACAACTGTCGAAACTCTTTCGAATTGGATCAAAAATAATATTTTAGATTCACACAAACAAAAAACCGATGTTCATCTAAATCAATTTCCACTACATTCGATACAGCTCATTTATTTAATGATATTTTTACGTAATCCTAAAGACCTTACATCACATTGTTTAATGACATGGATATTACATGGAAATTTAAAGCTGTCTGCTCTTCAAGCAGCAATTAATTACACACATCAACAACACCATGCCCTGAGAGCCATATATCAAATTGATCCTAAACCTTTAGGATAACATCAGACACTCCACCACCTATTATCAAAATATTACCATCACAACATTCAATAGAGAAAGCATTAGAAGCAATCCGTGATGAATTTGACGATATTTTAGATCCAACAAAAGCAGATATTTGGCGTGCCGCTCTGATTCCACTCAGTGATAAAAACTGTTATGTATTTAGTTGTGTAATTCATCATATTGCTTTTGATGGTTGGTCTGAATCAATTTTAGCCCAATGCCTATCAATTGGTTATAATACTTCTAAAAAACACTCAGTTACACAACAATACAATACATCTCCTGTACCTGATGCCTCTGCTATGCAGAATAATCATGAATTTTCAATAAGTTAGCATCGAATTGCTAAACTCTCTTTAGAACTATCCGGAACTCCCCAAATACAATGGCCAATATATTATGTGGATAAAAATTTCGATTACACATACCCTCGCCGTACTCATGGAGTTTCATATATTTTAACGGATGATCTTATTAAGGCACTTGATAAATTTTCTACGTATATTAAAAGTACCAGATTCGAAATACTATTTTATAATTTGGGCAAGCGTTTTATCCATAGTAACCGGACAAAACGATTTTTGTATTGGAGTTCCAATCAGGCAACGTAATACCTCATTTTTAGAAAATACAATTGGCTGTTATATAAATATGTTATGTATTCGAGTTCGTGATCTCATGCTTAAAAATAGTCTAACAGTTAGATCTATATGTAATATGTGTTACAAGATAAGACAATATTTAGCATTACAAGACATACCTTTATCTAAAATACTAGAGCAAATAAAGATTGAGAGAAATGAAAGACCACCATTATTTCAAGCATTATTTGCATTGCAAGATAACCATTCCCCGGTTCTTAAATTTCAAGGTGTAAACTCAACTTTCATTAGACAGCCTTATCTGGAACTACCCATCGAATTGCATGCAGAAATATGGCCTAGCTCTAACAGTTCATTAGAGCTAAGCTTATCATACCAAACAAAATACATTTCGATGCAACTGGCCGAACAGCTGGGTACATTATTCATTAACACCTGTAGAAACATACTGTTCTCTCTAAGCTAACCTAAATTATTAGTATCCTCTAAATAAAGTCTTCTTACATCTTCCGGATTTAATACACCTTCAAATACACGTAAGCTACCAATTTGTCCTGGCCAAAAATCAACATCTCGATTCAACCAACGACCTCGACCAACTTGCAGACCACCTACAGCGTTCCAAAATATCCATACGTCTGGTATAAGTGCAACACCTGATTCGTTAATTTCTGGAACGTAAAGATGAATAGATCGTCTTTCATGATCACTAACACCTACCAAAAAAACCACCTATTAAGTACGGAATTATTTAATGGAGTTGTTGCATAAGCATGAAGCCATTCTACAGGACCCGTTTCACTTCCATCGATAGGAGATACTGTAAAATTCCATCTTAGTGACGCAGTATTGTTATCACTCGGACCTGGTTCAACTATTTTGCGAACACCTAAATAAAAAGCACTATGAGTCGAGGAATCTTGACTTACTGCCGTTAAGGCATATTCATTTGAATCAAGTTCGAGTTGACCACCATCAATGCATTATCTAAGCGTACCCAAGCCGCTATGCTGAAACTATTTAGTGTATTAACGACAACTTGATCTGTTCTGAACCGTGAAGTAAAATCACTTCTCGTTGTAGAGATTAATGGATTACCACCACCTGATAAATCAGCTACTATGTTGTTGTTAGCCTCCGATATTTTCCAAAAACCTTTTAGAGTACACTGTTGATTCGAGGTATTGGTAGTTATTCTCGCTGTTTTTTTTTACAAAGTGATCTTGACTGCCTTGCATATTTCCATCCTTATTAATATTACGACCAAGTAAATTGACATAAACACGTATGAATATGGAATAGTAAAAGAAATGTCTACAGACACAGAACTATTTGACCCTATTACTAGGACATGTTGCAATTGAAAGAATGAATAGGAACAAAGAGACAAATTTATAAAATTGTGTTTTTCAAAAGCTTATGACTATCTACGGTTACCTCTTTGAATTGTCAATACGCCCTAACCTATTTTAGGAGTATATACTTTTGAGCGACATCCAATCCAATAGCATATCAGTTATCGACATTGAACAAAAACGGGTTGATAAAGCTACTTCCTATATTAAATCACCCATTCCTTTTGATCCAGAACTTAGAGAACCATTAGTTTCTATTTTAAAAAAATTGCCAAAACCTCTTACTCCCGAACTTATTTCATTAAGTCGTGAGCAGACGATTATGAGTAGGCTTTCTGATGAGAAAATTCGTTGTAATGGTGCTTTCAGTTTTTTAGAAATCAACGTTCCAGGCCCTAAAAACTCACCCGATATTTCACTTATCCTATGCGTCCCTACAACTACACTTGATTCTTACCCTATTATTTACAATATTCATGGTGGAGGAATGGTTGCTGGTAACAAACAACCGTAATGCAGAATTAGCTTGTGAGCTTGTGCGTGCTAAAGAATTAAAATTTGCAGTGGTATCGGTAAATTATCGGCTTGCTCCAGAAAATCAGGACCCTGCTCCCGTTGAAGACTGCTATGCTGGCTTAGTCTGGTTATTTGAAAACGCACATAAATACAAATTAAATCCAAAACAAATAATTGTAAAAAGCATTTTGGAGTTTACCAGATTGACAATAGAGAACCTAATATACACTGACTATCCTTAATAAAAACACAGTTTAAGATACAATGATTTTTTCAGCAACCTGTCTTATTGCTGTAGCTACTTGAAGTAACTGTAGATAAAGTCCATCCGCCTCTTCACATGATTCTGATCGTATAGTTGCTTCTAATTGCTGGCAAGCTTGCTCTAAGCGGTTCGCACCACAATAACTTGCTCCGCCACGCCATTTATGAGCCATGGCTTGAATAGCGGCCCAATCCTGAATTTCATGGTATTGCTTTATTTTTACTAACTCCTCTGTAAGACTATTGGCTAGT
>CAYQIE010000070.1:0-21108 GCA_964417505.1 Rickettsiella sp.
TATTAACAGGATTATTGGCTTATTATTAAATCTTCTATCACTAGAAATTTAAAGCCCATTTTGTAGCATTAATTATAAATATTCGAGAAACTTTTGTATGCTTTAAATTGGAACAGTGGAAAAAGAAGTCGATTTAAAATATTCGCGGCTTGACGAATGGCTTGTTCAAGTGCAGGTGCTTGTCTCACTTGATCACTCAAATCAAGGTGAAAATCGAGGGAAAAAGAATTGCGTGCAGAGTGATTAGTTAGAGACCAACTCTGGATGGTAAAGTATTGCATTTTTATTATCACTATTATTAAAAAAAGCGACTAATATATAGAGACAAACTTAAGTAAAGCTGAAGGAAGGATCGTTGCTTATTTTTTTCTATTGAGATAATAAAAGCGCTTAGATAGTTTAAAATTTTTTTAATTATAAAAATTAAATAAAAAATTGAAAAATTATTAAATAAAATGAAATAATTTATGTTAAGATCTGACTCATAATTTTTTTGATTATAAGGAAAACATGCACGCGTTAAAATCAAAAAAAATAACTGAACTTGAAAAAAGATTGACAGAAAAATTAGATTATTAAAAGAAAGAATTGAAAGACTTCCTGCTTATACACGAAGAAAAAAGGATTAAAAAAATCGGCAAGCTTTTTCTGAAATTTTTTTTATTCGTCACCTTATTGGGATCATGATTTTTGGATCGGGATGGTTAGCCGTTGCTTTATCAGAACGATTTTAAGCTTAGTCATAGTTGAATTAGGTTTATTTTTATCGATTGTGCTTGGCTTGAATGGCAAATTTTTATATAACACTTTTTTATGGCTACGGGATGTATTTGCTTCGCAAAAAATAAAGAATCAAAATAAAGATTTCGATCAAATGGATAACCAGCTGCGGGAGCTAGAAAGATTAGCTGCGAAAAAATCCTTCTTAATGTCAAGAATTAATTATCAGTTCAATGATGTCTTGCAATGGCTTCCCTCTAAGTTTTCTGCAGAGGAAAATATCGAATTTGAGCCGCTTTCTTTAAAAGAGCAAATTCAACGATTAGCACAAACAAGGCGAGAACTTCCAGCTTATAAGCGAAGGAAAAAAGACCGACAGGGTTCTGATGAAATAAATGAATATTGGAAATATTATTTGCTCAGTCTGGTATTTTTAGGTGCGATAGTGATCTTTTTCGAATTACTCTATCCACCTATAGTCTTAATTAATACCTCCGACTATGGCGCTTTTGTTTGTTCCGATTGCTATTGCGATTGCATTTGGACCTATAATCGCGAGTAATATCGGGCGTATGAGTTACTCATTTATACGCGATTTGTTTAGCTCGACGGGTATCAAAGATGAAAATAAGCAATTAACGCAGTTGGAAAGAACGCTAGATAAATTAGTTGATTTAGAAAATCAGTTAGAGCAAATTTCTAAGGAGATACTTGGCAAACTTGAACCCGTCGATGTCTTAATGCAGAGTGCCGAAGGAATAAAGTAAAAGAAGATTTCGCTGAAGAGTCAAAGGATCATCATTCTGAGAACAACAGCTTTAAATATGGAGCTATATTTCAGGAAGTTCCAGTTAATCAGATGGCAAATACTCCATTATCCATGCCCAGCTTAACGAGTTAAAGAAATAATTTTTTCTGATTGGGTGCATTTGAGTTTTTTAACATTTGACGCAATAGCCACATCATCTGAAACCTTTAAGCCATCAATAAGGCCGCCGCTACCTTACGGCCTTCCGACATGAGTACTGCATAGGTGCGGCAGGCAGCGCTATTATTCATCACTTCAATGCCAATATTTTTCTGATAAAAGACATTGAGTAATTGTGGATCGGGAAAGGTGAGCTTTTCGCCACTGCCGAGCAAGACAATACTGGGTTGTAAATCAGTAATTATTTGTAAATATTGCTCGGTTAAGTCAGAGATGGAATGCGGTGGCCAAGGCTCGATTAACTTATCCGGCATGACAATCAAACTATTTCGAATTTTTTGTTCATTAATTTGGATAAAATCTTTAGTATAGGCGCGCATCTGATAACGCCCTTCGCCTGTGTCAAGGTTTAATTCCATAGCAGACTATCAAGTTAAAAATATTTACGTTAAATTATACACTATGATAAAAATACGGATACTTATTTGCCTCTTTGAGCATGAGTTATTTTTTACTTTCAAGTCATGTGAGTGCAACCACAATGTCAAACAACTTAAACAACCCCGCAGCGCATCGACCCTTACAATTGGTCACATTGGATAGTCCTGAGCATAGTGTTTTAAGAACACCGCAAAAACCATTCAGTTTCCGCTGGATAGTGAAACCCAACAATTTATTCGGGATTTGCAGATTTTTTTCGTGATTTGAAGAGCCCTTTAGGTAATCCAGCGGGATTAGCTGCACCACAAGTGGGTCATGCATTACGCATTGTCATTATTCAGATACCTGAAACCGCGAAAGCCAAGCGTAAAGATGTTTATGATGTCGTTCCACCCACGGTGCTAAATTAATCCAGCGTATACGCGCCGGTGGAAGCGGCGGGCGAGCGTAAAGATTGGGAAGGGCGTTTTTCAGTGCCGGATAGAATGGGTGAGGTGTATCGTTATAATGAAATTCATTATACAGCTTACACACCCGAGGGTAAGTAAATTAATGCCGTAGTACATGGATTTTTGACAAGATTGATACAACATGAAGTGGGTCATTTAAATGCCGAGCTTTATATTGATCGCTTACGTCCGGACTGTCGCTTTGATTCGGTTGAAAACGTAATGAAAATGATGCGAGCGACTGTTGCAGATGAAAAAATTAAATAATCAATTTTATAGAGATAGAATGTCGCTTTTAGTGCTATAAGGGACTTACATTCAATGCTGAAAACCATCCTACGTCGCGAATTCAATCGAGTTGAAGACTTAAATCATTTGCACCCCGTTTTACAACGGGTGTATGCAGCACGTGGTATCCAATCCACTGAAGCGTTGGATTATCGTTTGGCAAAATTGTTGCATTATCAATCCTTAGCCGGTATCGAAGTCGCAGCAGAATGTTTGGGTCAGGCGGTGATACAGCAACAGCGTTTACTCATCGTCGGTGATTTTGATAGTGATGGCGCAACCAGTAGTGCGTTAGCGGTGAATGCTTTACGTTGTTTTGGTGCACAGCAAGTCGATTTTTTAGTACCTAATCGTTTTGAATATGGTTATGGGTTAACGCCCGAGATCGTTGAGCTGGCTTTAAGCTGCAAAAAGCCTGATGTGATTATTACGGTTGATAACGGCATCTCGAGTCATGAAGGGGTTATTGCCGCAAAAGCAGCGGGATTAAAGGTAGTGATTACTGATCATCACTTGCCCGCGACGAGTTTGCCGATTGCGGACGCTATTGTAAATCCTCAACAAAACGACGATCAATTTCCGAGTAAGAATTTAGCAGGCGTGGGTGTTATTTTTTATGTGATGTTGGCGCTCAGACATTATTTACGCTGTCAAAATTGGTTTGAAAGGATTCATATTACTGTACCGAATATGTTGCAATTTCTGGATTTAGTGGCATTAGGGACGATAGCGGATTTAGTCAGCTTGGATCACAATAATCGCTTACTCGTCACTCAAGGTTTGCAATGGATTAAAGCCGGTAAGGCACGACCAGGGATTTATGCTTTGCTTAAGTTAGCTAAGCGCGAGGTCGAGTATCTGGTGGCGAGTGATTTATCGTTTAGTATCGCCCCCCGTTTAAATGCGGCAGGTCGTTTGGCGGATATGTCCTTGGGGATTGCCTGTATGTTAGAAACTGATCGCAATCGGGCACATGAATTAGCGGCACAACTCAGTCAATTGAATGAAGAACGCCGCTCTATTGAAGATACCATGAAGCAAGAAGCCTTTGTTATTTTAGAAAAAAGGATTAATCAAAAACCTTTAGAGAAAATCATTTGTTTATATGATAGTCGTTGGCATCAAGGTGTTATCGGCTTATTGGCTTCACATTTAACTGAACGCTTGCATCGACCCACTATAATTTTTGCTGATGGGCATCAAGCAGGTGAGCTAAAAGGTTCAGCCCGATCGATCACTGGATTGCATATTCGTGACCTATTAGAAGGGATTGCGATGCGACATCCCCATTTGATTGCTAAATTTGGCGGACATGCCATGGCGGCAGGATTAAGCTTGCAAAAAGCCTTATTCGACGAGTTTGCTAGGATCTTTCAATTGGAATGTGAGCAACAATTACGACCCGATATGTTACAGGCTACGTGTTATACCGATGGTGAATTAGCAACGCATGAATTTAATTTATATCTGGCTGAACAATTACGTTATGAAGCCGGTCCTTGGGGCCAAGGTTTTCCAGAACCTTTATTTGAAGGTCATTTTCGTTTACTGACACAACGTTTGGTAGGTGATAAACACTTAAAAATGACTTTAGCAAGTCAAGAAGATCATAGGCAATTCGATGCGATTGCGTTTAATGTTAATCTAAAACATTGGCCAAATCACCGTGTTGAACACATTCATGCGTGCTTTCGTTTAGGAATTAACTATTATCAGGGCCGTAAAAGTTTACAATTAATTATTGAAGGTTTTGAGAGTCATAAAATCTTGAGTAATAACCGTTAACTGAGCGCTTCACAACTAGTGTAGGGGCTAGTAGAATCTCGCCTAATCTTTATCTTATCTCTTATAAAATGTTTAAAAATATTGCATATAGTCAGCCGATGACAGATAGTTTTATCTCCAATATACTGGAAACGAATCAAGTATATTATATCTTACATTCTGAGAGCGGGGTTCTTGTTTGTGAATCCCAACGAAGAATTTTCTACGCCGGTTATTCCTGTTTGGTCCAAAAGGTATTTATCTTATGCCAAAAAATATGCAGATGGCTTAAGTATTAAGGAAATTAGTTTAGATGAATTTGTTAATCAACTGCTTGTGGCTATGATAAGAGATAAAATAGTGGTTGGAATTAGTTGGGATCAGCTTGGTTTTGGGACCGAAATGCATTCTGCGGAACTTTATGAGCAAATTAAGAAACACGCTGAAAAATTAATAACAATTTAATTCGGATTTAAAAAGGCCGATCAAATATATGCCTTTTTTAACAAACTTAAGACGCAATGGAGTCTTTTTCGGGTTGATCTTTTTCAGGATCAGTTGGAGGGGTAGCATCGGAGTTAAGCGTATTTAGCTCGTCCAATTTTGCGTTTTCTTTTTCTTGTTTAGGGTCTAACTTTTTTTCCATAGCGACTTTTTTACAACCTTTTCTATGATGAACAGCTTCTTTCTTAGCAGGAGCTACTCCTGCAGCAGGCTGGTTTGCATGAGCAGTTGTAAGATCAGTCGCTGATTCAGCTGCGATAGCTGGAATAGCTAAAACCGCGCTGCTTAAGCCGATGATGAGAGCTTATTTCAATTTCATGAGGAGGACTCCAAATTATTATTATTGTAAAAACAGGCTTTGTGTAACAAAGCTAGTGGAGCTATCATACCAGTAAAAAACCGCATGGAAGCCCTTAACAGAAATAAATCATGCTAAAATAGCAGAAATAGCCTATAAATCCCTATATGATTGCCCCAATGATGGGTTGGACGACCCGTCATTACCGGTATTTTTTTCGATTAATTTACAAAAAGGCGCAGTTATATACAGAAATGATAACGACAGGCGCTATTCTAAATAGTCCGCAGCGAGAGCGTTTATTAGATTTTGACATCAGTGAAAAAACCTTGGCGATTCAATTGGGTGGCAGTAGTGCTTCGGAACTCGCAGAAGCGGTGAAAATCGTTGAACCTTGCGGTTATTCTGAGATTAATCTGAATGTGGGTTGCCTAAGTAATAGAGTGCAATCCAGTTGTTTCGGTGCTGTATTATTTAAGGATCCGCAACGTGTGGCTGATTGCGTTGCGTAAATATCAGCGGTAGTCAAATTACCGATTAGCGTTAAAACTCGGATTGGTGTTTATTATTACGAGAGTTATGATTACCTAGCACAATTTATTCAACAAGTGAGTTTAGCGGGTTACCAAACCTTTATTATTCATGCCCGTAAGGCTTGGTTGTCGGGATTAAGTCCTAAAGAAAACCAAGAAATTCCGCCCTTAAATTATGATTGGGTGTATCAGCTTAAACGGGATTTTCCTCACTTAGCGATTGTTTTAAATGGAGGTGTAGCTTGTATAAGCACCGCCCAGAAACGTTTACAACAGGTTGATGGTGTTATGATAGGCCGTGCCGTTTGGTATAATACCTATTTATTTGCTGAACTCGATCAACTTCTAAGTCCAGAAGAAAGTGTGGTCATTCCTAGTCGATTGTCGATAGTGTTAGCGTATTTACCCTATCTTGAACAGGCTTTTATGTCTGGCGAGAATCTGACCCATTTAATCCAACCTTTATTTGGACTATTTCGTGGTGTAGGGGGGGGTGGTCGACGTTGGCGACAGAAATTAAGGAAACCTTACAACATTTGGATAATCCCTTAGCTAGGCTAAAAAAGGGCTTTCTAGAAAGTGTTCCTGATTGTGATTCAATGCTTAGAAGCTGAAAAACATATTTAAAAATTGTAAATCATGGATAAAATATGGTGCAGTTTTTGTTATTAGATGTGAGTTTATGGTAAGCAATCTGCGGGTTCTATCCATTGATAGAAAGCAAATGATTCAGATGAACATTTGAGACAAGTGGTTGCGCAATTGGGTTTTTTAAAACATTTTTTTACGCAACCTTTATGTATAAGTAAATCTAAAATCGCTAGGGTTTCTTCTTGCTGAGTACCAAAGGTTTGTAAAATAAGCGATAGGTTAACCAATTTTTTTTCGACAATAAATTTTTTTAAAGTAAGTAGACTAATCATGACAGTTTCCCCTTTGGGATGGGAGTGGTAAGCGCAATTCTTTTTGTGGATTGGTTTTAAAATTTAAGAAAATACGTGTAGCAAAAAACCCTATTGTAACGATGAGATAACATAACAGCGTTGTTAAGGGATGCTGTTGAAACGTAACTGTTTGATAAAATAAAGTGGCAACCGCATAGGCCACTCCCGTACTCCATACCATCGAAAAATAAGCCCAAGCCCTACCGATCTCACGTTGCATGACGGCCATGGTCGAAATACAAGGAAAATACAATAAAATAAACAGTAAATAAGAAAACGCAGCAAATTTTCCGGAAAAATAATGCGACATGACGCCATACACACCTTTTGTCACTTCAGGGGCTTCTGCTTTAAGCACCATCGGATTGGTTAAGGTTTTACCTAAATCATGGAGATTTTTAGGAATAGACAACACAGCGGTTTTTAACTCATCACTAATACTCGATCGTTCAGTGTGTTCATTCAATTGACCGACTTGTGAATATAAGGTATTTAAGGTTCCGACAACCACTTCCTTGGCTAATAAACCTATGGCTAAACCGACCGTAGCGGGCCAATTATTCTGTTGGATGCCCATAGGTGCAAAGAGGGGTGTGATGGTTTTTCCAATACTGGATAATAAAGAATCTTGGTTGGCTTCACCGCTGATAAGCTTGCCATTGATGCTAATGGTGTTCAAACATCCTATCAGTATACAAATAGGGATAATAAAACGACCGGCTTTAAATAAAAATAATTTTAAACGTTGCCAGGTACTTCGAAAAATAGAACGCCAATGTGGCCAATGGTAGGCGGGTAATTCTAAGATCATTGGTGTAGGGTCTGCTTTTAAAGTGGTAGAACGCAGTAATAAACCGGTCAAAATGGCAATTAATATACCTATGCCATATAACGCGAAAATGATGAGTGCGCCACCCTGAGAAAAAAAAGCAGAAACGAATAGGGTATAGACAGTAAGACGTGCACCACAGGACATAAAAGGTGCCATCACCACCGTTAAAATACGATCCCGTGCCGAAGCTAAGGTGCGCGTTGCCATGACGGTGGGGACATTACAACCAAAACCTACAATTAAAGGCACAAAGGCCTTTCCAGGTAAACCGATAGCGCCCATTAATTTATCGACGACAAAGGCGGCGCGCGCCATATAACCTGAATCTTCTAATAAGGATAAAAATAAAAACATGGTGCCGATAACAGGGATAAAGCTTAGCGTGGTATTAATCCCTTTACCTAAACCATTGGCGATTAATGCAATCAACCAAACCGGTAAATGCCATTGCGTTAATAAATTGATGCTGCTGTGGATGAATAGTGCCGTGCTACCAATATCAAAAAAGTCTTGAAAAGCTCCGCCGACATTGATGGCAAATAAAAAGAGCGTGTACATGACTAACAGGAAAATGGGAATACCTAACCATCGATGCAAAATAATCCGATCAAGACGCGAAGTAAAAGTGGTATTGGGTGTGTTGGTGATGAGACTTTGTTTTAATAATGATTGTATCCAAATATAACGTGCGTCTGCTATCAACAAATCAATCTCTTCATTCAATTGAGTTTTAAGTGTGTGTAACAGTGATTGTGCAAACGCAAGTTCTTTAGCGGTGACATAGTTGCGGGCGATAGCATCTTCTTCTAATAGACGACAAGCTAACCAAGATTTTGGAACTTTATGCTTCGCATTTAAATTTTTTCCTGCGTTGTTGTTCAAATCGCGATCCTCATGTGTCGTGTTCACATTTTGGTTACTTATTTTCACGATGTCTTGATTAAAATCCCGTTGCTGTGCGCCTATTGTGGTGGTGGATAATTTTTCGGTGAGTGTTTGCAGAGCATTTTGTAATAAAGGTTCAAAAGTATAAGTGGGCACAGCAGGCGAGGTGAGATGGGTTGACACAGCCTGGCGTAGTTCATTAATGCCGATGCCACGAATGGCGGTTAAAGGAATAATGGGGCATTTTAAGGATCGACTAAGTTGCGGGATATTGATATGAATACGGCGTTGTTTAGCAATATCCATCATATTCAGTGCTATGATAACCGGTATCTGCATTTCTAAGAGTTGCGCGGTCAAATACAGTTGTCGTTCTAGATTACTGGCATTTAAAACATTAATGACGAGGTCAGGGCGCTGAGCGATCAGGTAATTGCAGGCAATACATTCATCCAATGCACAATTATTAGCGACGACGCTTAGGGAATAAGTCCCTGGAAGATCAACGATTTCATAAGTGTAGGTACCGACATTGAAATAACCACTTTTTTGCTCAACAGTGACGCCTGCCCAGTTCCCTACCTTTTGTCGACTGCCGGTCAGCGTGTTAAAAATAACAGTTTTACCGCAATTGGGGTTACCGGCTATGGCAATAATTTTATTTTTTTGCATAAGTTTGGTATTTAGTTTGAATATTCCACATAAATATGACAGGCTTCGGTAGAGCGCAAACTAAATTGACTACCTAATATTTGTAATTGTAAGGGATCACCCAGTGGTGCACGTCGAATTAAGGTAATAACAATTTGTCGAGTTATTCCTAAATGTTGGAGTAATTTGCGACAGGGTGGAGCGATATCAGAACTGAAGCCCACGACTTTGGCCGATTGTCCTGGTTGGAGTTGGGTGAGTGGAATAGGCTCAATATGCATAAATATTTTAAATGAGAATCATTACTATTTATAATAGAGGTTTTTTTATACTGAAGCAAGACTTAATCGATCCTAGGTGGGTGAGTAGTTTTTTATGCATTTGAGTCAGTTATTAAAGGGGATTGATATTCCGATAATGCAGGATGATGCTGTTATTAAAGGACTATGCCAAGATAGTCGTCAACTGCAAGCAGGGGATTTATTCTTTGCTTATCCAGGCTTAGGACATGATGGACGGTATTTCATAGCAGATGCCATTGCCAAAGGGGCAGCGGCTATTCTATTTGAACCTGATGGGAGTACGATCGATGTGAGATCAGCCGCTATTCCGATAGTTCCGGTGCATCATTTAACACGTCAGCTCGGACCGATTGCCGCCTGTTTTTATGATTATCCCAGTCGTTACTTGCCGGTTATTGGTATTACTGGGACTAATGGTAAAACGTCGTGCACCCATTTTTTAGCGGATAGTTTGCAGCAGTTACAAAGACCCTGTGGTGTTATTGGAACCTTAGGTAATGGTTTCTTGGGAGATTTAAAACCCGGTCAGCTAACCACACCGGATGCCATCGAATTACAACAATTATTAGCCAATTTTCGAGATAAACAAGCACCGGCTGTCGTCATGGAAGTCTCTTCACATCGATTGGCTCAGCAGCGCTTAAATGGAACCGAATTTTCTATTGCTGCATTTACCAATTTAACCCGCGATCATCTTGATTATCATAGAACCATGCAGGCTTATGCGCAGGCTAAACATTCTTTTTTTGATTTACCCGATGTGCAGCAGGCTATATTAAATGCAGATGATCCTTACGCGCAACATTGGTTAACTGAGCTTGCGGAACAATTACCTGTTTATGCTTATTCTTTACATAAACCGCAAGCCGCATGGTCACACATTCCACATGTGAGTGTAAAAAAATTTGAATTTAATCAGCGGGGTTTACAGGCAGAGATTGATACCCCCTGGGGTGAAGTATTTATTGAGAATCCATTTTTGCTGGGACGGTTTAATTTAAGTAATTTATTGTTAGTCTTGACGCTGTTAAAAAGTTTACATTTTTCTTTAGCAGAGATTTCGCAGGTGATATCGAAATTAAAGGGTGTCAAAGGGCGGATGCAAGCGTTTCATCGCTTAGGAAAGCCATTAGTGGTCGTTGATTATGCGCACACGCCAGATGCATTGCAGCAAGTATTGCGTGCATTACACCCGCATTGTCCAGAAGGTAAATTATATTGTTTATTTGGTTGTGGCGGTGATCGAGATAAAGGAAAACGGCCATTAATGGCAAAGATTGCTGAACAGGAAGCTGACCATGTCATTCTAACCAGTGATAATCCACGCCATGAAGATCCCTTGCAAATTCTGCAAGATATTCAACAAGGCTTTACCCATAAAAAAACATGGCATTGTGATCCGGACCGACAACAAGCGATAGCTTATGCCTTAGCCACTGCACAAGCGAATGATGTAGTATTAATTGCTGGTAAAGGTCACGAAGCTTATCAGTTAATTAAAGGCATCAAATATCCTTTTGATGATGCACTGGAAGTACAGCGACTATTAAATGCATGATGACCCGTCAATAATATTAAACACAATCAATGATCTTTGCTATTGTCTGTGCAATATCTATAACTTAATATAGAGCAATATTTCGTGAAAAAAAATTTCTAATTAAAGGTTATCGAAATTAATTTTTATGGACTTTTACTATTGATTTGTGAAATTATTCTATAGAATTATCCTTTTTTGTGGTTATCTTGTGAAATTATCGACACTTGCGCGCAAACTTAATGGAAAATTACTCGGTCCTGATGTCGACTACATTGGATTGAGTCTTGATACGCGCAGCATAAAACCTAACAATCTTTTTATTGCTATTCGCGGTGAAAGGTTTGATGGGCATGACTTTATTGAACTTGCAAAACAGCACGGCGCTGCAGCGGCCATGGTTGATCATGCCATAGACATTGATTTTTCTTCAGTACTTGTTCAAGACACAAGAAAAGCCTTAGGGGAATTAGCCCAACAACATCGTCGACAATTTTCCATCCCTATTATCGCTTTAACCGGTAGCTGTGGTAAAACCACGACCAAAGAAATGATCCGATCGATTTTGGCTGAAGCAGGTTCAGTATTAACTAATTTTAAAAATTATAATAATGACATCGGTGTCCCTTTAACATTATTGAATCTAACTGATGGGCATCGTTACGCAGTGATTGAAATGGGTGCGAATCACGCTGGAGGAATTACTTATTTAACACAAATCACCCAACCGAATGTGGGTTTGGTTACCAATATTGGGCTGGCACATTTGCAAGGGTTTGGTTCGATGACGGGCGTTGCTCAGGCTAAGGCAGAGATTTTTTCTGGTTTGACTAAAGAGGGTGTTGCTATCATTAACGCCGATGATAAGTTTACCGATTTTTTACAAAAAGCCAGCACGGCTTTTCGTCAAGTAAGTTTTGGTTTATCTGAGTCCTATGATTTTTCTGCTACTAATATTCAAGTAGATGCCGATGGAAAGACCACATTTTTATTGCATGCACCTAACGGAAAAGAAATGATGCTGAGTTTAAACTTACCTGGTCGGCATCAAGTGATGAATGCCTTGGCAGCAGCGGCTGCAACCCATCCATTGGAAATCGAATTAGCGCAGATCAAATCCGGCTTAGAAAAAACCCAGGCCGTACCCGGAAGAATGATAGTTAACAAAACCAAACAAGGTATGACGCTGATAGATGATAGTTATAATGCTAATCCAAGTTCAGTCGCCGTCGCCTTAAAATTATTGGCGGATTATCCTGGACAACGTATTTTTGTTATGGGTGATATGGGAGAATTAGGTCAAGATGCGCTAAACTATCATAGTCAAATGGGAGAATTAGCTAAAAGATTAAATATCGATTTCGTTTATACTTATGGCGATTTAAGTAAAGAAACCGCTAAAGCGTTTGGCAACAATACAAAACATTATGCTAACCATCATGAATTAATTTTAGCACTAAAACGCTATTTACCAGAGAATGCGACTATTTTAATTAAGGGTTCACGCAGTGCACAAATGGAAAAAATCGTCGCTGCTTTATTGGATAATGATGTGTGAACATAACACCCCATTCTACACTCACCGCGTGGAATTTTTGACAGACACTACAAAAATTAGCCGCTAAGTCCATTATAGTTTTAATCGGAAAAAACGAACACTATGCTGTTATGGTTAACTGCCTTATTATCAAATTATTATCGCGCTTTTCATGTCTTTCAATACCTTACTTTAAGAGCGATTTTAGCGACTTTGACAGCGTTTCTTATCTCCCTTTTATTAGCGCCTAAGATGATACGTACCTTGAGTCATCGACAAATCGGTCAATCCATTCGTACCGACGGGCCTCAAGCCCATTTAAGCAAAGCAGGTACGCCGACGATGGGAGGTGCTTTGATTTTAATTGCCATCGTAATGACGGCTTTACTTTGGGCTAATCTAAGTAATCATCTCATTTGGATAGTCCTCTTAGCGATTGTTGGATTTGGTTTGATAGGATTCACCGATGATTATCTAAAATTAATCCTAAAAAATAGTCGTGGACTTATTCCACGTTGGAAGTATTTATGGCAAACGCTATTAGGTTTAACGATTGGTGCATTGTTATATTTTAATGCAGAGTTACCTGTTGAAACGCAATTGGTCGTGCCATTCTTTAAAAATCTCTTGATTCCCTTAGGAATATTTTATATTCCTTGGGTTTACTTAGTTATTGTAGGCAGTAGTAATGCCGTCAATCTAACGGATGGTCTAGATGGATTAGCGATTATGCCGACGGTTTTAGTGGGAAGTGGTTTAGGCATTTTTGCTTATCTTACCGGAAACATTACTTATGCTAAATATTTGGCCATTCCATTTGTTCCCGGAGCGGGTGAAATGGTGGTGATTTGTGGTGCTATCGTTGGAGCGGGTTTAGGTTTCTTATGGTTTAACACCTACCCTGCACAAGTATTTATGGGGGATGTGGGCGCCTTAGGTTTGGGTGCGACATTAGGTTGTATTGCGGTTGTGGTAAGGCAAGAGTTTGTGTTACTCATCATGGGGGGGGTATTTGTTTTAGAAACTATTTCAGTGATATTGCAAGTCGCTTCTTTTAAGTTAACCGGGAAAAGAATTTTTCGTATGGCGCCGATACACCATCATTTTGAGTTAAAGGGTTGGCCTGAGCCGAGAATTATAGTAAGGTTTTGGATTATTACCTTTATCTTAGTATTATTTGGCTTGGCGACCTTGAAACTACGTTAATCTATTTTTTACGCTCAGCAGTTCAATTTACTTTTTTAATGACTTATGCGATACAACGAAAAAAAAAATGTCGAACGTAGTTTAGCTTTAGCTGGTGTTTTCCAATCTGCCGCCTTGGTACGGGATCTTGCTAGAACAGGAGAGACGGAGAAGTTAGCCTTTGATACCAGTATTCAAAGTATTTATACACTGGATGTGAGCACCGTAGAACAAGTTTATGGCGGCACAATAAGCGGTTTACGTTTAGGTCTGCAAGAATTAGTGAATTTGCTCGCTTATACCAAACTTAAGCCCGATCGCGAGTTAACTCGGTATTTAATGGGTTTAATGCATTTAGAACGTAAGCTTATTCGTTGTCCGGAAACCAAAAAAAATTTAAGTCGTCGGATTAAACATGCTATTTCACAAGCTAATTATTTTGCGTCGTCACCACAAGTTATTATCAATAGTTTAGCGGATATTTATGTGACCACTTTAGGCACGCTACCTTTTCGCTTGCATGTTGTCGGACAAGGTAAATATTTAGCACATGCCGAAACGATTAGTAAAATACGTGCCGCGTTATTGGCGGGAGTGCGTTCTGTGGTTTTATGGCGGCAATTAGGAGGTTCGCGTTGGCAGCTTTTTCTTATGCGCCCTACATTAATAGGGGTGGGTAAAAAGCTATTAAGCAGCCTTAATTCGAAGTAAAGCTTTTTCTCGTTTAATGGGTAGTATTATCAAAAAAATAATAGTGTTATAATCTTGGCAAAAAATAAAATTAATTAATAAAAGAATGCCAATAAATCCTTCAAAAAATAAGCTAGAAGATGTTGAATCAGGTAGTGATTTTTTAAAAAGTTTAACACGGTTTACCGATTCGATGTTGAATTCAAATGCTACCTTATCTCAAAAACATTGGTTTAAGTCTATATTGTTTTACTTTAGCTTTTGTTTTAGAACTGATAAGTAGTCTTTTTAAAATCCTTCGCTTTATAAAATTAGATAATAAAAATTTAGGTAATTCTTCTAATCTTATCCTAGCAGTGATATCGACTATTCTAACTCTTATTGCGGTAGTTTGTTTTTTCACAGGCGTTTTTTCAGTTGCGGTTGGAATTTGTTTAGTAACCAGTATGGGTTTAGGGGTACTCTTTAATTTTAGCTTATTAATTTATAATTTTTTTCAGTTTAATCGACTTGAAATAACAGAAAAAAATAATAGAATTAAAGCTATTTACAAATCAAATTGTTTTAAATACGGTAGCGGTTTGTTGGTAGGTCTCATCACGTTGAGTTGCTTTGTAATGAGTGTCTTTTTTCCCTATTTAACAACGGGGATCTTAATGGGAGCAGGTATTTTTAGCGGGATTATTGTTTTAGTGGCTGGATTTTATAAGCTTGCAACTTATATTCAAACCTCAATGATAACACCATCTAAAATTTCTACACCCTCATCTCTTATTGAGCCGATTGTTCCTTTTTCGGAATATGAGAGATTAATTGACAATTTAAACCTCGTACATCTAAATGGTCCAACTGAAAATTTTACATCATTTCAATATTATTAAAACAAAAATTATAGTGAACATTTGGCAAATGATTTAAGTAAGAACCAAGCTATTTATTAACGGTTATTTTTAAAAAAATAAATTTTTTAGGCTATGAAATAGAAAAAAATAAAAGAAAATTGGGCGAATAAGTTTGGACGCAAGAACAAAAAAAACGTATCAAAAAAATTGATTTGCTTATTAACTTAAGCATTTTTCTACTACCTACCAATGAAAAGCTGACTCAAAATACTCTTGAAATGATCGAAACTAAAATTCCTATCAGTGCGCTAAGCTATCAGAAAATAATGGTATAATTTCATCATTTAAATGATTTAAAAAATAAAAATAATGTATGTTGGAAGACCTATGAAGATTTTTATGTTTTTTTAAAGAATATCCTATTGAAAAGGCTTTTCAATCCTTTTTTAAAGAGGTAAGTGATGTTAAAGATCTTTATAATGCCGTTAACGATCACTTCGAAATAGAAAAACTTTTAAATAATTTAGACAAAGCCCATAAAAAGATACAAATTGAAAAAGGGGAAATACAGGTTACATTAAAAGAAACAGATCCAAAAATAATAAAAAAATTATAAAAATTACATTTTGCACCTTATGTTTGTTCAGAAAAGTTCGCTGAAGAACCTCATTAATTATAAGAAAATTGTTTTTGAGCCGATTAATTAGAGGGATGATTTATGAAACCTGATGAAGATAATAAAGTTTTAATATTAGGTGCTACTGGAAATTTTGTTAGGAAAATTGCAAAGGGTTTAGTTGAAAAAACATTGTCATTATTATTAGCGGTCGACAACAAGAGCCTTTATTAGCTTTAAAGAAACAACTTTCTAAAGCAGCCGTCCATACTTGCATTGATATACTTTGCTTTGATTTTTAAAAAAGATTATCACAAGAATTATTACGAATTAGACCCGTGGTGGTTATCAATGCGGTAGGTCCTTATCAAACCGCTGATTTTACTACCTCAATCAATTGTATATTATTAGTATTAGGCGTAAATTATATGATCTAGCAGATGCACGTGAATATGTGAATGATTTTGCTATATTGGCAGAGGAAGCGATCAAAAAAGATTATATTGCAATTACTGGGGGGGCACTTTGCCTTGTTTATCATCGGCAGTCTTAAACCATTATAAAGATGAATTTAAGATAATCGATTCTTTAGTGTATGGAATTACGCTAGGCTAGAAAATCGAAATAGGATTAGCGACCTTTAAATCTATACTGAGTTATGCAGGCCAGCGGTTGGAAAATTTTCCGGGTGTTACTAAGAAGGTTTATGGGTGGCAAGATTTATATCGGCAAGAATATCCTCTTTTGGGAAAACGTTGGATGGCTAATTGTAACGTTCCCGATCTTGATTTATTGCCCGCTTTTTTCCGATTAAATCGATTCGATTTTCTGCAGGAATTGAAAATCCGATGGAGCATCTTGGTTTAGCCTTCTTAGCTTGGCTAGTTCGATTAAAGCTTCCTATTAAATTAGAGCATCATGCTGAAACCTTGTTAAGGTTTTGAGCCGTTATTTTGATCGGTTTGGCACTGGTATATGCTGATGTCAGACATCGATCATAAAGGTAATCATAAAAATATTAAATGGTTTCTGGTAGCTAAAGACGGCGATGGTCCCTATATTCCGGCTATTCCGGCGATACTTTTAACTAAAAGAACATTACAAGAAGAAATTTCTCAAACAGGTGCAATTTCTTCTATGCGGCTAATTTTCATTAGAGAATTATCTGTCTGAATTAAAAAAGTTTGATGTACATGTGTTTTCAGAGGTCAGAAAAAAATTTTAAGACTCTTCGCACTTGAACTTTTGGCTGCGTTGTCACTCAATTTTCAATTCGCAATCCTTCGCTCCTTTGGCAAAGTAATTCAGGATCTAATGGCTGTTTCTGAACGTAAAAAAGGTTGATCCTACAAGGATAGATCGATCGCTTGGAAGTGTGGACTTGAGTGGAAAGGTTATTTTTTTGGATTCGTTTAGATCATGTGATAGCGAAACCTTTTCTTGTGGAGATTGTATCAACTGCTCAAGCTGTGTTTGCGTCAAACTATTTTTTCGATTAAATCCACGCAGTTTGTTAGATAAAAGTTGTAGATTAGAATGCACCATAACCTTATCAAAATTTTTCTATGTGAAAAGATTCGCATCGAAAAGTGTAAAAAAAACACTGGTCAGCAATTGGGATTCCTGTTCTTTTTGAATAGTCATTCTATTGGCTGCAGATAATAAGTTGTTTTTCCAACGTGTTCGGCACGCATCACAAAGCTTCCAGACATATTTAGGGCGTCGCCAATGACCGGCGAACCTATTTGTTTTTCAACGGGAATAGCTTCGCCGGTAATCATCGATTCATTGATGGAACTATGTCCTTGAATAATCACGCCATCAGTGGGGATTTTTTCTCCTGGACGTACCTCAATTCATCATCAATCTGAATTTCATCTAAGGGAATTTCACTTTCTGTTTGGCCTTTAATTCTTCGCGCGGTCTTTGGAGATAAATCGAGTAATGCGCGTAAAGCCCCACCCGTTTGTTCTCGTCCTTTTAATTCTAAAATTTGTCCCATCTCAACACTAAAGCGGTTATCACACTGTGGCGGTTTCAAAATAGAGGTTAACCTGGCCATGAATAGAATGAAACGCAGCTGGAAACAGATTTGGAAAGAATACCACAATGACACTATATCCATAGGCGATGTTAATACCCAACCCTATCAGTGTAAACATATTTAAATGGCACTGCTTAAGCGAAAGCCAAGCCCTTTTGAGAAGAGGATAACCACCAAAATATAATAATGCTGGTTAAGGCTAATTGTAGATAAGAAGAAAGAACAATAGAGATAAACGTTACTAGCGTTTTGATTCCTGGTATATGGAGTCCCATCGTCAGAAATAAAACGGGTAAACTTAAGATAACACTCAGCCAAAAGCGTTTTGATAAATCTGTTGATTCATTATGATGGCAAGCCTGTTCGAGCTTATGAGTGGTAAGCGTTTTGGGTTCCAAGGACATACCACAAATCGGACAGTTACCGGGCTGATTACAAATAATCTCAGGGTGCATCGGGCAGGTGTATTGTTGAGGTTTGAGTGGGCGATGAGTATCTTTTGTGCTTAGGGCTGACATAGAAAAATACCCCCCTAATGAGTTTTAGCATTATTTTACATCATTTTTTTGTAGACAAATAGGGTATTAAGGCGTAAATGAAAAGTTAGTTAGCTGCCAAAAATACGGGGAAGCTTAGTATTATTCCGCAAATTTTTCAAAAGAATAAATACAGATAAATTCGATGATATCGAAAGAATCTAAGATTAAAATAAATTTTTTAATAATGATGGCTATTCTCAACTAGCTCAGATTGTTTCTCTTTAAAATGGGAATTTGTGCGATTATTATAGGTAGTTCTAACAATATATTTTACCTTTAGATTACCTTAATTTTTTTTAAAAAATATCATTTAAATAAAACTTGAATTAATAAAAAAAATAAAGATAATAAATTAATATTAAAAATTTTAATTATGGGAGAATAAAATAATGCTCGAACAAGAAGAGTTAGTAAAAGAACAGGATTTAACATACGAACAGGACTATGAAAAAGGTATTGATGTATCCTATTATCAAGGGACTATTGGTTGGAAGCAAGTTGCAGCCAGTGGTATTAAACAAGTCTTTATTAAAATGACAGAGGGAGGAACCTATATTGACCCTAATTTTGTAAATAATTGGCGTAATGCTAACGAGGTAGGTCTTAAGGTAAATGCTTATCATTATTTCAGAGCATTAAGTAGCACACCAGAAGAACAATATAATAATATTCAAAAAAATCTTCCCGTAGATTTTGACCCTCGTAGCCATTCGTTAGCCATTGATGTGGAGCAAACAGGTAATGAAAAGGCGACTAAAGATCAAATGGCCGATCATCTTCAAGCGCTTATTGTGTTGATTAAAAAAAATATTTTGTGTGATGCTCATCCATTTATTTATTGTTCATCAGGTTATTGGGATAGGGCAGTCAATGGGGAAAATACGACTTTAGTGTGAATCCACTTTGGGTTGTCAATTGGAATGCAGGTAAGCCCCGTTTACTCCAAACTTGGGAAAAATCTGGCAGTACTTGGCCATTTTGGCAACATAGCTCAAAAGGGAAAGTTGATGGGATCCATGGTGATGTTGACTTAGATTGGGTTAATAAAACATTAGCAAAATAAGCGGGATTCTATAGGTCTTTGATTACAATTTTCTAGGTTAAAATGTTTTATTTAAACTGAAGTTGCAAAAGGCTTTAGTCTGACAATGAGTGGGGTTTAGTGGTAGGTAATGGTAGGGCTGGCCTCATTTATAGAGCATCCGGTAATCCGTTCAATCTTTTCGGGTTCAAGACCTTCTTCAGCTAAATGTAACGCAATCTCACGACATTTAACCGTTAAAACTGTCAATGTAGCGGCACTCATAAACTGTAGTAATGCCTCTTGGATTTCCTGAGATAGACCTATTTTTTCCCAGGCTTGTTTCAATTGATTTTCGAGTTCTATATTGATTGAAGAATGCATAAAGCGACCTTGATCATTGAGATTAAATTAAGACAATCCTAAACTTATTTAGTTAATGGGTAAATGCTGTTGGTTATTCAATTTTAAACTTAATGATGTAAGCTTATAATCATTATTTTCATCCAATAAAGCAACAATAGGTTTGAAGCTTGCGATTTGATCCTCTTGGAGTTGCACATAGGTGCAAACAATGACACGATCACCCACAGCCGTTAGTCGGGCACAGGCACCGTTGGCGCGCATAATTCTTGAACCGTTAGGCGCGGGGATAGCATAGGTAATATAACGTTGACCATTCGTAATATTGTAAACATGGACTTGCTCATGCTCCACGATATTACAGACTTCCGTGATTTCAGCATCAATACTAAAAGAACCTTCATAATTCAGATCAGCTTCAGTGACCTTGGCTTGATGCAATTTTGATTTTAGTAGTGTCCTTTGCATAAGACTTATCTTTAAATGAATAATTATTGCATTTTAAGCCAAACTTAAAGGCTTTAAAAGCCGTGCATGTTTTTATTTAAAGATCCAAAAATTACCTCTTAAGGTAAGTTTAAAATGTTTTAAGCTTAAGATCCTAATTGACTACTAATTTTATTATTTCAAAAAATAATAAAACAATAAACTAGGAGTAATTTATGCCAAATATTGATGTTAAAGAAAATAATTGGAACAGAAATGGACATTTATAAAAACGCTTATTGAGTTTATCCAAGAAGGAGAGGATGTGAAGCTTTTGTTCCTCTTATGAAACATATAAAAAAAACACCTTATTTAGAAAGGGTAAACTTATCTGATAAAGATATTTTTTTATTATACTGCAAACTTCTAGATGCAAAACGCCAACCTCTTATAAAAACATTGAGATTAATAGAAGATCTTGTTGAGTTTTCCGATGAATATAGTTATCAAACTATCAATAATCAGCTTGATAATCATACCATTAGTTATTCATTACTTGCCTATTGTATTTTGAATAAAGTTGACTGGAAAGAGATTGCTTATATTCAGCAAAATAGAAAGATAAATCATGAAACTGGACTAAAAATCGAAATGCAAGAAAATACATGGAATCCCTCTAGGGAGTGTTGTCAATTAAGTCATCAATATAACGGAAGAAGCGAATTTAACGGCCTCCAAAAAATACTTTCCCCGTTTACAATATCGGGTA
>CAYQIE010000071.1:0-30547 GCA_964417505.1 Rickettsiella sp.
GCTCTTTTGTATACTTAAATTCGGATACCTTCTTTCCTTTTTAGCCTTTTCTCTTCCCCCTCTAGTTTAAATCCTTATATAGCAGAGCGAAACTTTTGGCACAGAGAAAATTAGCCGAATTATGTTAGCAAAACGCTCGGATAATGCAGAAGAAAAATTATCTACACCTAACTTAACCGCGTTAGAAAATTTAGCGAGCTCACTGACTCAGGTGTCCGTAAAATTTATCAACCCGATTTGGATGTCAACCTTCCGTTTACACCATAGAGGGGTAAATCGGTATTATCAAAACCGGGCCTTTCTTGCCGGAGATGCAGCTCACATTCATAGTTCTGTAGGTGGTCAGGGTATGAATACCGGAATACAAGACTCCACTAACCTTGCTTGGAAATTAGCGCTGGTTTTAAAGAAAAACACTAACGTTAAGCTATTGGGGACTTATGAAACAGGGCGTCATGCGGTTGGAAAAATTTTATTAAAAACAACCTATCAATTTTTTTCCTTACTTACGGCATCAGGTTTTTTAATCTCCAAACTACGAAATGGGTTATTATCATGGCTAATTAAATTTTTATTTTCAAAAAGAAATATAGAAAAACGTCTATTTTGGTTTATTTCTCAACTAAATATTCATTATGCTAAAAATCAATTTAATTATGAAATTATTGATAAATCTTATTCAAACTTTAAAGGAGGGGTATGTCCAGGGCATCGTGCGCCAAATGCACCTGCTAATGCCTCGGATCTTTTTACATTGCTAGCCGAAAAGCCTTTTAGTATTCTTTATTTTAAAGTTAGCAAGGGGCCAGAAAGTAAGTCTATAGAGAAGATTATCTCTTTGACAAAAAATTATAAAGAATGGTTGCAGGTTCATATTTTTGTTTTATCTTCATGAATAAGTTGCTTTTTGAACGTTACGGAGTTATTTCTTCTGCAATCTATGTCATCCGACCCGATGGCTATGTAGGATTTAGAATTAATTCAGATAATTATCCATTATTAGCCGATTATTTAAAAAATTTTTTTAAATAAAAATCAAATAGATATACTTCCTTTTTATATAAAAATCACTAAAACTGTAAATATTTTGACCGTCTATTTGCTTCAGGATGTAATTAGTTCAGTTAAATTTCTCTATTTAGAATTTTAAACTATGTTTAAAAAGTTCTAGTTTTTTTCTAGGATTATTGTTAACTACCGGATTAGTCTCCGCTAAAGAAAGCTTCACCTTAAAGGCTAGAACCGGGGAATTTACTATTGACCCTTCCACTTTAGCCATCTTGTTTGCCCCGAGTGAGGATTTAGTCTCAGTAAGCTTAACTCAAAAAAATACTGCGTATGATGAAATCAAAGATTTGCAGATCAATAATAAAACAGCGCAATGGACCTACCCTCATCTTAAAATGCAAGTTAAGGTTACAACTGACGAGCAAGGCCTAAAATTTTCTTTTCAGACCAATAAGGAGCAAACCTTCCAATGGCCTGTATCAGGATTAACGCCACAAGCTAAAGCGTTAATTATTCTAGATGGAGAAGGGTTATACATTCTAAATCATGATACTTTTTGGCGTAAAGAATTTATAAAATATCCTAACTTATATTTAAGTATTCCCTTTTGGGTAATAGAATATTCTGATGAAAATTATATGAGTTATATTTGGAATGATCAGGATGTTGATACCCATGCCCAAGTTCTTGAGAAGCAAGGACAACTTTATTTAGCGAATGAACATCACTTCTTAAAACGATCGGGATTCCCAGAATATAGTTTATTAGTTCACTTGACAGGAGATAGCGTCATCAGTCCTGCAATTGATTATCATAATTTACTCATCAATGATAATAAGTTTGTTTCTCTTAAACAAAAAATCTTGCAAAATGCCAATGTAAATAAATTATTAGGCGCTTTTCACATGTGGGTATGGGGTGATGTAAAAGTTTAGCAATGTTAGATGAGTTGGAAAAAATAAACATTAAATATGCACTCATAAATTATGATCCTACGCCAATAAGCAATGACGTTAATATCGATAAAGAATATATTTATAAAGCAGAAAGCCTGGGATATTTGATAGGGCCCTATGACAGTTTTGATAATGCACAAAATTCAAAGACTTCAGATAGTTCAACCTCAACTTGGCCAAATCATCTATGGCCAGAAGCGTGTATTCGTAACGCTAATGGATCGCTACTATCAGGCTTTGCCAATCGCGGTTGTTATTTAAGTTCTGAAGCCCTTTGTCTAAGAGAATCTAAGGAAAAAATATCGCTAACCAAATCGAAAGACTGTTAAACAAAGGTGATAATACTCTGTTTTTAGATTGTGATGCAGCTTATCCTTTGTATAATGATTATTCTAAACATCATCCTATGACACGACAACAAGACTTAAATAATTGCCTAGAACGTATGCGCTTTATTTGCAGCACACAGAAGGTAGTGTTAGGGTCTGAAACGGGATTATCTTGGTCAAGTTCAACTATCGCCTATAATAATGGCGCCTTCTTGGCATTTCCAGATGCTTTTTGGCCTGCTTTGCAAGACAAAAAACATTTTGGTCTTTGGTGGCCTGATACAGTACCCAAAGTTCTCTTTCAAGCCTACAATGCCTCAGATGAATTTATCCATGCCTCCTATGATCCGCATTATCGTCTGCCACTTTATGAAGCTATATTTCATGATTCCGTTATTAGTACATATCGTTGGGAGTTGAATGAATTAAAGATTCCTCGGATTAAAAAAACCAAAGCGTCCCTACAAAATCTTTATAATGTTCCTCCGATTTGGGTGCTGAATCTAAAAACACTACAAAAAAATAAAAAGTATTTTGTGGATTACTATAATTTTTTCTCACCTTTACATCAGATGGCAGGGGTTGAAGCATTAACTGCATTTGAGTGGTTAACGGATGATCACTTAGTGCAGCAAACTCAATTTGGCAATCGGCTTATTTTGACCGCCAACTTTTCTAATAGACCTTATGAAAAAATAGGACCACATTGTATTCAAGCAAGACGGAAGGAAGATGATAGTACCTCTTTATTTTGCCCAAAAAATTAATTTTTTTACTAGATATTTTTAAATATCTGATTTAATCTAAGCCACTTCAGTTTAAATAATAATAAAAAATACTGAATGGATTGGCGAAAAAATTTATTTCAATTTGGAATGAAATAAAAAAATTCCCAGGATTTTTTGGAAAAACTATCGCAGTGGATCAGCTGAATGATGCCACTGTTTTTCCATGGTTTTTAAATTTCTCTAAGAATTTTTCTGCAGATTATAGAAAATGTAAAAGCAATCGTTGGGATTATTTAATTTCTATTCATGATTTCAAAAACTTAGATACTCTTTATCCTTCCAATCTAGAAAAAAGAATATATTTAATAGAAAAATATAATGAGCGCTTATTATTTTATTCAAACGATAAATTAAATCCTTGGGTTATAGATGATAGAGATGAAAATTGCCTAGTTCTTCATAAAAAAGAATATTTAGAATTTTAAAAAAGATTAGCATTTTTGATCGAAGCAGAACTTGAAAATAAATTGACCAGGAAGGCTTTAGCTGAAAAAGACGTATCACTAGAAAGAAAACGTCTTACAAGTTTGGCTCAATTAGCTCTATTAAAAACTTACAAAGAGGAAACTTGTGATGCTTTTATCTTCTCTTCATCGATAAATGATTCGGAGTATCAAGCGGCCATTGCTGAATTTAATCGGCTTATAACTCAAGAAGTTAATTCAGCTTTCATTAAGAATGAAATAAAAAAAATTAAGAGACAACAAGAAAAAATAGCAAAAGAATTATACGTCCATTTTGTAAAAGAAACTGAAACGATTAGGATCTACTCGATTACTTCAATTTGGAAAAAAATAAACCAATGAAATTTTTCTTATTTCTTTGGTATGGATTTAGCAGTCACACCAGCTTATTAAATTGGATTAGCTTTCTATTGCTTTTTTTCTCTATCATTATATAGCTTTCCGGTTATTTTTCTCATGTTAGGGCTATCCTTAGCAAGCTATTTGATCTTCCTTATTTTTTGTTTGGTTAAAAACGACTTTGTAATTTTTCCAAATATTACCACTGATGAAGCTAAGCAAATTCTAGAGTTAATAAAGATAGAAGTTTTTAACGAAGAAAAAAGCCAAAATGAATTTAAGTTAATTCATCAAATTGTTTATGATTTATCTAAAAAAAATCTAAATCTAAATGAATTTATAAAATCGCTTTTGAATATTCAAAAAAATTTTGATCCCATTTATCTTCCTCCCATCAATATACAAGAGTCTAAACTTTACCAACATTTAACCGAAGTATATCCAAAAACTCAGTTTTTAGCTTCCTTAACGATTAACTTAACCAGCGTATTACTTTACACCTATTTATTAACATGGGCTATTCAAAGTGTTTTACTGTATCTTGGTGCGTTAAGTTTGGCGACTTTTTTTGCATCTCCTGTAGTAGTAGGAGTATTAATTTTGATTGTCGCCGCCTTTTTTTGATAAGTTATCTTTGTGAATTTCGTGAACGTGAAGATTTCTATCAACGTACGATTTTAAATAAACTTAATGAAATGTGTGAATATCATTATAAAGATGAATATGGTGGACAGCAGGTTGTTCAGGTAGAAAAATGGAAAAAATTCGAATATCTAGAAAGTAATTTTAATTTTCTTGAATTAGTATATAAAAGTTTTTTTGAAGCGAATAAACTCGATTCTTTAAATAATAAATTTTATAGTGTATTTAATAATTGTCTTCTTAAGAAAACTGTTTATTCCTGTTGTGATCAAGGTAAGGTATCAGGGAACTCTAGTCCATGGTTTAAAAATTTAAGAAGTTTTTGAATCGATCTTTTGTATTCTTTGGCGGTGGGTTCTATGGATATAATATAGGCCAACAGATTGTATGGAAAAGTAATCTAGGGCTCCATATAGCTATTAAAATATGGACTTTACCCATATTTTTCATTTTCCTTCCTTTGATTATTATAAATGGGATTTTCAACTTCCTGACCTATCACTTACATAGCAGACAACAAAGACGTTTTGAGATACTAAATAATTTAGATAGTCGAATAGAGTTTTTAGAGCAAGTTAACAAAAATCTTTTATTTTTAACAACCCTTTTGAGTATCGATCAGCAGTGTTTATCTTCTTCATATACTAATTTGCCTGTTAATAGAGAAAAGCAATCTGTATCTTTGTCTAATAAAAAATTTTTTTCTAAAAAAAGATCAAATAAATTCTCTTTTTTTAAAGAAACCTATCCGAAAGACTCAGTTCTTGAGAAGCTGGATATATTATCGTGTCAATGCAACTTAAACATTACGATTTAAAATTTATTTTGAACGCTTGTCTTACATCAGTCTTAATAATATTATTGAATGCATATAAAAAGGAGATTTATTGCTAATATAACGCGGCTAATGAATTCATAGTTCAAATATTGTTAAATCTTTGGTCTAGTTGTATTTTAGTATAGATTTTATATCACCTATCTATTTTGGTTTGATAATAAGGTTTATGTTTAGTATTTTTTTGTAAATTATTTCGCAAAAATAATCAATAATTTGGCAAACTGGATAGTATAGTTCATAACTTTTATACTAACGTTTTAACGTAAGGGCTTTATTTTGGAAATTTATTTAGTGGGTGGGGCGGTACGTGATCAATTATTGGGTTATCCAGTTAAGGAACGCGATTATATTGTTGTCGGCGCTAGTCCGGAGAAAATGGTAAAGCAAGGATTTCGGTTAATTGGAAAAGATTTTCCTGTCTTTCTTCATCCTAAGACCCATGAAGAATATGCTTTAGCGCGTACAGAACGTAAAATTGGTCCTGGATATAAAGGTTTTGCTTGTTATGCAGCTCCTGACGTATCACTTGAAGACGATTTAAAACGTCGGGATCTGACCATCAATGCGATGGCACAAAATAGCCGAGGTGATCTTTTTGATCCTTTTCATGGTCAAAAAGATATAGAAAATAAATTATTACGCCATGTTTCTCCGGCCTTTAGTGAAGATCCAGTCCGAATTTTACGAGTTGCACGTTTTATGGCGCGATATGCTCCATTAGGTTTTCGAGTAGCTAAAGAAACCATGGAGCTAATGAAAACCATGGTTTCTGCTGGTGAAATACAAGCATTAGTGGCAGAACGAGTTTGGCAAGAGTTATGCAGGGCGCTTATGGAACCGGCACCGCGAGCTTTCATTAAAACCTTATTTGATTGTGGTGCATTAGCAATTTTATTTCCTGAGTTACAAGAATTATATACGAAATATGAACGTGTAGCCAAGCAACGAGCTCGAGGCCAACATAATTTTTTATCGGTTTTAGAAAAAGCAGTAATACTGACTGATGATCCGCAGGTAAGATTTGCAGCAGTACTTTGTGATTTTGGTAAGGGCGTTGCTAAAGAAGAAACGCAAACAGGGATTCATAAAATACAAGCGATATGTCAACGTTATCGAATCCCCCATGCTTATCAGTTACTTGCCGTCATAGCAGCAGCTTATCATTTACTCTGTCATCGCGCCTTGGAATTAGATGCAGAGTCTCTTTATTTTTTACTAGAAAAAACTGCAGCGTTTCGACAGTCTTCATGCCTAGATCAATTTTTATTAGTTTGTGAGGCTGATTTCCAAGCTTATTCAGGGTTGTCTCGCTCAATTTATTTGCAGAAGGATCGAGTATTATCGGCTTTTGCTGCGGCTAAAAAGATTTCTGCTAGTAAGATAAAAAAACCTAGGGTTAATGGTGCGGCATTAGGAAAACAGTTAGTTGAATATCGTATTAGAGCCATATCAGATTATTTACAAACAGCATAAATTAACCTTTAGCTAGAAAGTTTCTAACCCATTTCTTTTTTTACAAATCAAATCATTGCATGCGGTAGCAGAGTCTCATAAAATGTGCACTCACATGTGAGTGCCTACATCTACGATGGATTCAGTATTACTTAAAGAATAGGTTGTTAATTTTAAGGACCAACATTTATTTATGTTAAGTGATGAGCTACTAAGCTATGCAAAAAAACTCGGTTTTGGCGAGCTTTTTTTTAAAATAGATCAGGTTAATCAACTTTGTGCCATTATAGCGCTCCATAGCACACACTTAGGTCCTGCTTTAGGCGGATGTCGTTTTATTGAATATACGTCGATAGAACTTGCTATTCATGATGCCTTACGTTTAGCACAGGGAATGAGTTACAAAGCAGTATTAGCTAATTTACCTTTAGGCGGTGGTAAAACAGTGTTAATGAGGCCAAAACAATTATCTGATCGTACTGCTTACTTTCGTGCGTTAGGTCGCTTTGTGAATGAGTTAAAGGGACGTTATATTATTGCAATGGACAGTGGCGTGGTGATTGAAGATATGGATAGCATTGCACTCGAAACCCCCTATGTCGTTACTACCTCCAAGCATAAAGGAAATCCCGCTCCATATACCGCCCTGGGTGTATTATATGGTATTGAAGCCGGCGTTAAATTTAAGTTCCATCGTGATCATTTAGAAGGTGTGCATGTTGCCATTCAAGGATTGGGACATGTAGGCTTCGCTTTGGCAAATGCATTACATAAAAGAGGCGTTCGTTTAACGGTCTGCGATAATAATACCGAACTAATGCAACGCTATGCAAAAGATTTACAAGCTAGCGTGGTTAGGCCAGAAGAGATTTATAGTGTGGAATGCGATGTTTTTTCTCCTTGTGCATTAGGAGGGATTCTGAATGATGATTCTATTTCTATGCTACATGCCGCAATTGTTGCAGGTTCAGCGAATAATCAATTAGCCGAGTCACAACATGCAGAAACACTGCATCAAAAAGGAATTTTATATGCTCCGGATTTTGTAATTAATGCGGGAGGGTTGATTTACGCTTATGCAGAATACCAAAATCGCTTGAATCGAGAGCATGTAGTGCAACAAATATCTACAATTTATAGTACACTTTTGGAAATATTTAAGAATGCTGATAAGAAAAATAAGTCTCCCAGCATCATTGCAGATAGTTTGGCTGAATCACGATTAAATAGTATTTAAAAAAAATCTATATTTGCAGCAATTGAATTTTTGAAAGTTGTTATGAAGTATGTTTTGTTTAATTAAATGAGATGAACGATTCGAATTGAGCGGCAATGCAGACAAAAACCCAACTGCAAAGAGTAGTTCAAATAGCATTTTTTATAAGAGGTTAATATGAGCGAGGTTGCGAGATTCTCTATTGAGTATACTCGTTTTCTAGATCCTAAGGGTGAAGTGCACCAAGATTTACCAACATTTGCGCATAATGTGGATGAATTATTAAAAATGTATCAGCAAATGATGCTTACGCGTCTCTTTGATTATAAAGCGGTGGCTTTACAAAGAACAGGTATGCTCAATACTTATGCTTCGACATTAGGTCAAGAAGCCATTTCAGTCGGAATTGGTTTGAGTATGCAACAAGAGGATGTTTTATGTCCTTTTTATCGAGATTATGCTGCACAACTCATTCGTGGTGTTAAAATGAGTGAGATTCTTAATTATTGGAAAGGAAACGAATGGGGAAATCATTTTAGCGAATGTCCTTTAGACTTTCCTATTTGTGTACCAATAGCGACTCAACTTTTACATGCTGCAGGCGTTGCAACTGCTTTTAAACTACGTAAACAAGCGAGGGTTGTTGTATCCACTTGTGGTGATGGTGCCACGTCCGAAGGTGATTTTTATGAAGCTTTAAATATCGCAGGTGTTTGGCAGTTACCTATTGTGTTTGTTATTGATAATAATCAATGGGCTATTTCTGTGCCTCGTAAAAAACAATCTCATGCGCAAACGTTAGCGCAAAAGGCCATAGCAGCAGGAATTCATGGTGAGCAGGTTGATGGAAATGATGTTATCGCCATGAAGTTTGTTATGGATAAAGCGGTTGCCAAAGCACGGGATGGGCAGGGTCCCAGTCTTATTGAAGCCTTAAGTTATCGATTATGTGATCATACGACTGCTGATGATGCTAGTCGTTATCGCCGTGAAGAAGAATTGCAACAAGCATGGAAGGAAGAACCGCTAAGACGTTTAAAAAATTATTTAATTAATCAAAAAAGTTGGTCAGAGAAAGAAGAAGAAAATTTTAAGAAAGAATGTGAAAAAAGCATTGAAATCGCTGTGAATGAATATCTTTCCTTAGCTAAACCAGTTGTGACCGACATATTTGATTATCATTATGCAGAATTGCCTCATGATCTAATGGAGCAACGTATCGAAGCCGAAGCATTATTTTTATTAAGCAAGGATTTGCTCCATGGTTGAAATAACATTAATAGAAGCCATTACGCAAGCCTTAGCTTATGAAATGACTGCAGATAAAGACGTTGTTTTATTGGGTGAAGATGTGGGTGTTAATGGCGGTGTATTTCGAGCAACAACTGAATTATTCAAAAAATTTGGTGCCAATCGTGTGTTAGATACCCCTTTAGCAGAGTCAATGATAGCGGGTTTGACGATTGGAATGGCAACCCAAGGTTTAAAACCGGTTGCTGAATTTCAATTTATGGGATTTAGTTATCCGGCATTAGATCAAATTATCAATCATGCAGCACGTTTTCGTAATCGTACGCGTGGACGGTTACATTGTCCCTTAGTGTTTCGCATGCCCTATGGAGCCGGAATTCATGCGCCTGAGCATCATTCTGAAAGCACAGAAGCTATTTTTGCACATACTCCCGGTTTACGAGTCGTGGTGCCTTCATCACCCGCACGAGCTTATGGTTTGTTATTAGCCTCGATCCGCAATCCCGATCCAGTCATTTTTTTAGAACCGACACGGTTATATCGTTTAAATAAGCAAAAAGTAGCTGATACGGGTGAAGCCTTACCTTTAGATAAAAGTTTTGTTTTGAGAGAAGGCAATGATATTACTTTGATAAGTTGGGGTTCGATGTTATCTGAAACATTATTAGCAGCAGATAAATTATTACAAGAAAGAGGAAAATATGCTGAAGTAATTGATGTTGCAACAATTAGGCCTTTAGATATAAGTACGCTTTTGACCTCTGTAGAAAAAACTGGGCGATGCGTCATTATCCATGAAGCGGCTCGTTTTTGTGGTGTTGGCGCAGAAGTTGTTGCTCAATTGAATGAAAAAGCCTTTCTGTTTTTACAGGCCCCTTTACAGCGTGTTACTGGATATGATGTAACAGTTCCTTATGCACAATTAGAAAAACAATATTTACCCAGTGTTACTAGAATTTACAATGTGATTGAACAAACATTGGAGTTTACATGACAATATTTAATTTGCCAGATTTAGGTGAAGGCTTGCCGGATGCAGAGATTCGCGAATGGTATGTCCAATCGAATGATATTATTAAAGTAGATCAGCCGATGGTTGCTATAGAAACTGCAAAAGCATTAGTTAATATTCCTGCGCCATTTAGCGGTAAAATAATAAAACTTTATGGTAAGGCTGGTGATATTATTAAAACAGGAGAAGCTTTAATTGATATCGAAGCAGAAAATCAACCTCAAAAAAATAATGATCGCGCAACAGTCGTTGGAAATTTGCAATTAGGAGGAGCAATTATTGAAGAATCTCCGTTAGGGATACAACCTAAGCCAGCATCGATAACCAACGGAATTAAAGCAACACCAGCGATTAGAGCATTGGCAAAAAAATTTCAAATTAATTTAAACGATTGCAAGGGAACTGGTCCTAATGGGCAAATTCTCGTCGCTGATATTGAGAAAATGATTCAGAAAAAATCCAGAGAAAAGACTGAATCGATAGCAAATTCCTCATCATCACTCTCTCCAGGGTATGAACCATTACGCGGTGTTCGACGGGTAATGGCAAGCACAATGAAACAAACGCAGCTTTCAATCGTGCCGGTAACTTTGGTTGACGATGCGGACATTCATGCTTGGCCAGAAAAAACAGATATTACTTTACGTCTTATTCGAGCAATTATGGCTGCTTGTCAGCGTGAACCTCGGCTAAATGCTTGGTTTGATGAATCAAGATTAGCTTTATGCAAACATACTCAGATTGACTTAGGGATAGCTATGGATGCTTCCGAAGGCTTATTTGTTCCAGTGTTAAAAAATGTTGCGCAAGAGAGTGCCGTTAATCTAAGAAAAACAATCGATAAATTTAAACTCGAAGCAAAAAATCGCAGTATTTCACTGGATGATTTGCAAGGAGCAACGTTTGTATTATCCAATGTTGGGGTTTTTGCAGGTCGTTATGCAACACCTCTCGTTATTCCCCCTATGGTTGCAATTTTAGCGGCTGGACGGATTAACGAAAAAGTAGTTTCCGAACGAGGAAAAATCAGTGTACATAAACAATTACCTTTATCTTTAACGGTCGATCATCGCGTTATTACCGGTGGAGAAGCAGCACGATTTTTATCAGCATTAATTATTGATTTACAAGCAGCATGAAAAAAATGCCAGCCATACAGGCACGTAAACGCTTCGGCCAACATTTTCTGCATGAGAACTTTGTTATTGATAAAATTGTATCCGCAATTTCGCCTAAAAAAACTGATCATATGATCGAGATTGGCCCTGGTTTGGGGGCTCTGACTGAACGACTATTGCCCTATCTTAATAGTTTATCTGTAATAGAACTCGATAAAGATCTTATTCCTATACTAGAAGAAAAATGTACTGAATTGGGAAGGTTAATTATTTATCAGGATGACGTTTTAAAGATTGATTTTCATCACTTAAGTAAGTCTAAACAGGTTTGGCGTTTAGTGGGGAACCTTCCTTACAATATTTCTACTCCATTATTGTTCCATTGTCTTCAGCAAGCTCATCTTATCCAGGATATGCATTTTATGCTACAAAAGGAAGTAGCGGATAGAATAGCTTCGCAACCCGGACAGGTGAGTTATGGTCGGTTAAGTGTAATAGTCCAGTATTATTGTCGAGTTGAAAAATTATTCATTGTGAAACCAGGTGCTTTTCAACCACCGCCTAAAGTTGACTCAGCTGTCATTAGACTCATTCCTTATATAACCTTACCTTCTAAAGCTAACAATCCACTATTATTTGCCGAAATTGTTAAAAAAGCATTTAGCCATAGGCGTAAAATGTTGCATAATAATTTATCACAATGGCTAGAAGAGCAAGACTTTAAACAGTTAAAAATTGATTCAAGTCTGCGCCCTGAACAATTGAGTATCAGTGATTATGTTAATTTAGCCAATTTTGTTACCAGAAAGAGTGAGCTTTAATAACCGGAGTTTAACCAGTCCCACTTCAAATAAGTGCTTAAAGTGGGATGATTAAAAAGAATGAATAGACTTGAAATTTTAATGATGATCTTTATGTTTATTAAAAAATTCATGTAGTTCTTTTTGGGCTTGCTCCTTGCTAATACCATAGGGCTCTTGGATTTTTCCAATTAATTTTTTTTATCGCCATGTAGTTGCTCCCAATCTTCATTGGTTAATTTTGCCCATTTTTCGCGAAGTTGGCCTTTAATTTGGTTCCACTTACCTTTTAACTCTTCTGGATTCATGCCTTTCTCCTTGAACTGAAATAGCAATTGTAATTAATTTTTGCTTGTTTAATGCAAAAATTGTAGTTATGGGCAAAAATCAATTGGCGAGAATATAAAAAAGATTTTATTTAATTAGTTGGTTCAGTATAGCTTATACTAAAAGACATTCAATAAAATTAGGGCAATTTTAAATCCATCGCCGAAATATTCTGTTTAAATAATTATCAAACGATGGATTTAGCTGAATTTACGCGTTTTTTTCTACTTCAATAAGATGAATAGTAAATACCAGTGTTTGATTTGGACCTATCGCTTTATCAACACCATGTTCACCATAAGCTAATTCTGAAGGAATAACGACTTGATAGGTTGCGCCTGGCCTCATGAGTTTTAGAACCTCCATCCAACCAGGGATTACATTATTTAAAGGAAAGGTTATCGGTTCCTTTGATTTCTCAAAGACGGTACCATTAATATAGCTTCCAGTATACTCAACCTTAACTTTGGAAGTGTCAGTCGGGCTTTCGCCATTTCCAGCATTTATTACCTTGTATTGAACTCCAGTCTTAGTCGTGATAACACCCGGTTTTGTTTTATTAACGGCTAAAAAAGCATCTCCTTGCTCTTTATTTTTAAGACTAATATCTCTAAATTCCGCTTGTTTTTTGTTGATCAATTCTTGTTGAAAGTTTTTCAAAATATCCGCTATTTGTGCTTGAGTTAATAGTGGTTTTCCATGAAGAGTATCGTTCAATCCTTTTTCTAAAGCAACTGGATCGACATCGATGCCTTGTTCTTTAAAGTTCACAGCCAAATCGGAACCAATACTATAGCTTATTTGGCCTTTGGTTGTTTTAAGGATAGGGGATTTACTGACTATTTTGGGAAAATTAACTGAGGTTTTTGGTTGATTAACCGTAACTGGGGAGGTACTCTGTGCAGCCAGTATGTTGTTACTGATGAGTAAGCTAGCCAGGGCAGTCAATATAGGTAATCTTGTCATTGGATTTCCTCTAGAGAGACAGTATTAAAAACCGATATATTGCCCTAACTTTCATTAGAAAACTATAGTTAATTAACAAAAAATTTAAAATTATGCCATTTTCAACAGAATATGATGTCATTATTGTCGGCGGAGGGCATGCCGGTACTGAAGCGGCGTTGGCTTCTGCACGTTTAGGTGCGTCTACTTTATTATTGACACATAATATTGAAACCTTAGGACAATTATCTTGCAACCCATCCATAGGAGGGATTGGAAAAAGCCATTTGGTGAAAGAGGTAGATGCGTTAGGTGGGATTATGGCGCATGCCGCTGATCGAGCAGGCATACAATGGCGTACACTAAATGCTAGTAAAGGGCCAGCAGTGCGTGCAACCCGAGCACAAATGGATCGCAATTTATATAAGCAAGCGATTCGTTATGCATTAGAAAATCAAGCAAATTTATTTATTTTTCAACAAAGTGTCGATGATGTCATCCTTGAGTCTAATCGCATTGTGGGTGTGGTGACGCAAATGGGATTGCGTTTTTATGCTAAGGCGGTGGTATTGACTGCTGGTACATTTTTAGCAGGTAAAATTCATATAGGTTTGCAGCAAGCACAAGGAGGACGTGCAGGGGATTCTGCGGCTAATTACTTAGCAGAAAGATTGCGCCAATTACCGTTGCGAATTAAACGCTTAAAAACTGGAACTCCGCCGCGTTTAGATGGTCGCACTATTAATTATGAGATTTTATTAGAGCAACCCAGTGATAATCCTTTACCCGTATTTTCTTATTTAGGAAAGGTTGAGCAACATCCTGTGCAAATAAGTTGTTTTATTACTTATACGAATGAGAAAACCCATGAGATTATTCGCTCCGGGTTAGATCGCTCACCAATTTATAATGGCGTAATCGACGGCATAGGTCCTCGTTATTGTCCTTCTATTGAAGATAAGGTCGTGCGCTTTGCGGATAAATTGTCTCACCAGATTTTTCTGGAACCAGAAGGGCTGAATACTCAAGAAGTCTATCCTAATGGCATCTCAACCAGTCTACCTTTTGATGTGCAGCGCGATTTAATTCATAGTATTAAGGGTTTAGAACAAGCACATATTATACGTCCAGGCTATGCCATTGAATATGATTTTTTTGATCCGCGCGATCTTTTCCCTTCTTTAGAATCGAGAGTGCTGGAAAATTTATTTTTAGCAGGACAAGTTAATGGAACCACAGGTTATGAAGAAGCCGCTGCACAAGGACTTATTGCGGGTTTAAACGCTGCTTTAAAAGCACAAGAAAAATCAGCATGGTGTCCGCGTCGTGATGAAGCTTATATAGGTGTGTTAATTGATGATTTGATTACGCAGGGTACACTCGAACCTTATCGAATGTTTACTAGTCGGGCTGAGTATCGTTTGCTATTGCGCGAAGATAATGCCGATCTACGCTTGTCCGAATCGGCGTATCAATTAGGACTTATCAATGAAGCGCGTTGGCAAAGTGTGAATAATAAACGTCATATCCTAGAACAAGAGCAGCGACGTTTAAAGCAACTTGCAATTAAGCCCAATACGTCTCTAAGTGTAGCGGTAGAAACCTATCTGGGACAAGCTTTAACACGGGATTATCGTGTTGCTGAATTATTGACTCGACCCGAGTTAAATTACAACAACCTAATGAAAATCGAAGGCTTGGGACCAGGTGTTAATGATTTGGCGATTGCCGAGCAAATCGAAATTCAAGCTAAATATCAAGGATATATTGATCGACAACGACTTGAAATTCAGCGGCAGGCTCGTTATGAAAATATTACCTTGCCACTTAATTTTGATTATCACGCAGTAAAGGGGCTTTCTAATGAAGTGAGAGAAAAATTAATTCAACATAAGCCATTGAATTTAGGACAAGCCTCGCGCATTCCTGGTATTACTCCAGCGGCAATTTCTTTGTTGTTTGTCTATATGAAAAAATAAAATTAACTCAGCTATGCCTATTTCTGAATTTTTAAATTTATCTATTCCCACTGAGCCTGGTCAGCGTTTACGCATAAACAATCTGTATCAAGATAGTCTGTCATTAGCTTTAAATCAGCTATCGAATAGTTATGAAGGTACCATTTTAGTGGTTACGCCAGATACTCTCATGGCAAATCGGCTAGAAGCCGCGGTAAAGTTTTTTTCACCGAATTCAACCATCCTTAATTTTCCCGACTGGGAAACATTACCTTATGATCATTTTTCGCCGCATCAAGATATTATTTCTCAAAGACTTGCTACCTTAGCGCGACTGCATGATGCTAAACGGGCTTTGTTGCTAGTATCCATCGCTACCTTGATGCAACGTATTGTCCCTAATAATTACATTCAAGCAACCAGTCTATGTATAACTTGCGGCGAAAAAAAATCGATTGAGGATCTACGAAAAAACTTACAATTAGGGGGCTATCATTGCGTTTCACAAGTTTTAACGCGGGGTGAATTTGCTGTGCGTGGTTCAATTCTAGATATCTTTCCTATGGGTAGTGATTTGCCTTTTCGTATTGATTTTGCCGATGATGAAATTGATAGTATTCGGCATTTTAATCCAGAGACTCAGCGCGCGATAGAAAAAATTCAAAAAATAAATTTACTTCCTGCACGCGAGTTTCCTTTATCTGAATCAGCAATTAATTTTTTCTGTCAACAATGGCGCGAAAATTTTATCGGTAATCCTTTAAATTGTCCTTTTTATGAAGCCGTCAGCGAGGGGCGCACACCACCTGGAATAGAGTATTATCTGCCTTTATTTTTTTCGCAGACACAATTATTGATTGATTATTTTCCAAAAAAGAGTTTAGTTTTACAAATTAATAATGTTCAGACTCCAGCAGAAAATTTTTGGAGAGAAATTAATGAACGATATGAGCAGCTTAGACATGATATAGAGCGACCGATATTAACGCCGAAGCAATTATATGTTGATACCGATACCTTATTTACCGAATTAAAAGAATTTCCGAAGGTTTTGTTACAACAAACGCAAGGGGCAACGGCTGATACTCACCATTCCTTAGTAAAAAAATTTCCTAACTTATCGATAGATCATAAGCTTGAACAACCTTTAGAGCATTTGCAGGCTTTTCTCAATGAATTTTTAAAAAATCCACAAGCTAGAGTTTTATTTTGTGTGGAAAGTGCGGGTCGTCGGGAAGTGCTGTTGGATTTACTCAATAAATTTTCTATTGAAGTTTATCGCTGTGAGACTTGGCAAGAATTTCTAAGTGTTTCAGAACCTATTTCTATCATTGTTGCGCCATTAGAAAAAGGGTTCTATTTAGAAAAACCACTTTTGGCATTAATTAGTGAAGTGCAATTATTTGGTAATCAGATTATTCAAAGACGCCAAACTAAGACGAAAGGTTTAGATGCACGTACGGTTATTCGAAATTTAGCAGAATTGACCGAAGGTGATCCGGTTGTTCACATTGATCATGGTGTTGGACGTTATCGAGGCCTACAACACTTAAAAATAGACGATCAGGAAAATGAATTTTTAATAGTAGAATATGCAGGGAAAGCAAAGTTATATGTTCCTGTTGCGTCGCTTACTCTAATTAGTCAATATAGTGGCAGTGATAGTGAACAGGCTCCGTTACATCAATTAGGTTCAGGACAATGGGAAAAAGCAAAACGTAAAGCGGCTGAGCGGATGCGGGATGTTGCAGCGGAATTACTCGATATTTACGCTCAACGTGCAACGCACAAGGGTTATGCTTTTCATCTTCCCGAGCGTGATTATCAAGCATTCGCAGCACAATTTGCCTTTACAGAAACACAGGATCAAGAGCAGGCTATCCAGCAAGTTATCAAAGATATGACTTCAGAACGCACGATGGATAGGTTAATCTGTGGGGATGTCGGATTTGGCAAGACTGAAGTTGCGATGCGCGCTGCATTTTTAGCCGTGCAATCTAATAAACAGGTTGCCATACTGGTTCCAACCACATTGTTAGCCCAACAACATTATCAAAACTTTAGCGATCGTTTTGCTGAATGGCCAGTGCAAATTGAAATGATTTCACGTTTTCGTAGCGCTGCGCTCCAGAAAAAGATTCTTGAACGTTTGCAGATGGGAAAAATTGATATTCTGATAGGTACACATAAATTATTAAGTAAAGAATTACAGTTTTCACACTTGGGTTTATTGATCATTGATGAAGAACATCTTTTTGGTGTGCAACAAAAAGAACGTTTGAAGGTCTTACGTGCCGGAGTCGATATTTTGAGTTTAACTGCAACCCCTATCCCGCGTACCTTAAATATGGCTTTATCAGGTTTACGCGAATTATCCATCATTGCCACACCGCCGGCGCGACGCTTATCAATTAAAACCTTTGTACAAATGCAAAATACTAGCTTGATTCGTGAAGCAATCTTGCGCGAATTACTTCGTGGCGGCCAAGTTTATTTTTTACATAATCAAGTTGATAGTATTGAAAAAACTGCAAGAGAATTAGAAACATTGGTTCCCGAAGCACGAATTCAGGTGGCGCACGGTCAATTACGTGAAACCCAACTTGAACGGGTGATGTCGGATTTTTATCATCAGAGTTTTAATGTGTTGGTTTGTACGACGATCATCGAAACCGGAATTGACATCCCGTCGGCTAATACTATTATCATTGATCGAGCCGATAAATTTGGTTTAGCGCAGCTTCATCAATTACGTGGACGTGTAGGTCGTTCACATCATCAAGCCTATGCTTATTTAATGACGCCCCCAAAAGAAATAATGACGGCCGATGCTATAAAACGTTTAGATGCCTTTACTTCTTTAGAAGATCTTGGCGCTGGCTTTACTTTAGCCATGCATGATTTAGAAATTCGAGGAGCGGGTGAGGTATTAGGTGAGCAGCAAAGTGGCAATATGCACTCCATAGGTTTTTCATTGTATATGGAATTACTTGAGCAAACGGTAGCTGCCCTAAAATCAGGGAAAGAACCTGCATTAAAACCATTTAGTAGCGCTGTCGAAATTGATTTGCAAATCTCCGCCTTAATTCCAGAAGATTATCTACCCGACGTGCACACACGTCTAGTATTGTATAAACGAATTGCACATGCAAAAAATACTGTTGAATTAGAGCAACTCCAAATTGAAACGATCGATCGCTTTGGTTTATTGCCACAAGCACTCAAAAATCTATTTCAATTAAGTGAGTTGAAATTACTTGCACAAAAAATAGGTATTAAAAAGATTGTATCCGGACCTCAAGGAGGTCGAATTGAATTTAATGAAAATCCTGTTATCAATCTTCAAGATATCCTCTATTTAATTCAGAAACATCCAGATTTATATAAACTTGATGGACCTAAGCATTTACGATTTAATTTCGTGCAATCTACTTCTGAATTAAGAATAAAAAATATTTTTAACTTATTAAGAAAGTTTGTGTAAATATTTTTTAGTATGGTAAATTTAAATATCTTTTTATCCTTCTAATAAGGAATACAATGTATTTTCCAAATTTATCAATCTTTATAGCCCAAGGCTTATCAATCAGTGCGGCATTCTTAGGTTTTAAATCTGATTTTTCAAAAAAACTTGTCCTAGCTCACAAGTGATTAACGACCGAATAGCTATAAATGAACCCATGGAGTTTTCAGGTTTTCACTATCGTGATAACAATAATAGAGTTATCCAAAACTAATCTGGGAATCCTGTAAAAAAACTAAATACTGTCTTTATTCAAACCGAGACAGATAGAGTAAATGCATCGGCGAGCTGTCATTATGGAGATACCAGAGGTAACCATTTTACTTTTTACTTTGGCTATGGAACCCAAATTTGTTAAGTGTTTAGATAATTCTAAATTGAATAGTACTCATTGAAGTTCTTTTTTTGGTGGTGGCTTAAAAGATTGTGGTTATAGAAGAATGCCCGAAGAAAAGATTCGTGAAGAATGTAGCTTTCCAATGAAAGTAAATAAAATTTTTTTATAGAAAATATTTTTATTTATTATTATTAATTTTTTAATATTTAAAAATTTAGAAAAAATTCGAATTAAATTTAAACGGATTTAGGTTTATGAAAATATTAAATTTTTCAAGTTTAAGCTTATTATTTACGACTATTGTGCAAACATTAGCAGGCTTTGCTTGCCCGAGTACATCAACGATTAACACCAAAATAACTGAGAATAGTACAATGCGATTTTCGCTTACTGAAGGGTCCTCTTATACTAGAGGAGAGGTTTTATTTTGTTATAAAGGCACAAACAATAAAATAGAAAAATTTTATAAAGGAAATAGCAAGATAGATAAATTTATTGGGACATATTTTTTTCCTGATAGCTCAGAAATACCTGGTTCATTAACCTGTACGTATAAGCAAGCAAACAATAAGTTTTTTTGGCCATGACAAAAGAAAAAGTTAGATGTGTTGATGAGGCAATGCTTGCTAATGATATAAATAGTAATTGGCAAGCAATCTCCAATATAGGTTTCTATGCTTGTGGAAACGATAGGATAGTCAAAGAAGGAGCTTGCCAATTTTCTCTTAAACTCGGTTGGGTATTCTTTTTAAGAACATTTTTTTCATCCTGAAAAAATTTGAATCGTAGTTTTTAAGTTATCATATCGATTTACATAATTTTCACATAAGCTTGGTTTCGTAACTGACGTAACCAATTTTTCAATGCTTGTTGAAATTTACGTTGAAAAACTAACTGAGTGGCTTGTTCATGAGAAATATTTTTGGATGTTTGTAATTTTTGTGCTCTACCTAAAACTTGTACGATATGCCAGCCGAACTGTGTTTGAAAAGGCAAACTAATTTGATTGATAGCCAACCCCTTGACCTGTGTTTCAAAAGTGGGGTCGAATACACCGGGTAGGGTCCAGCCTAAGTCTCCTCCTTTATAGGCAGAACCTGGATCTTGAGAATATTTTTTTGCAAGTTCAGCAAAATTACCACCACGTAAAATATCAGCACGAATCTCGTTAAGACGCATTTCCGCTTGTTTATTGTTAATTAAGGGAGAGGTTTTAATTAAAATATGCCGAATATGTGTGGAAGTCACATAATGGAGCGCAGCGCTGTCTCCGCGCATTTCTAATAAACGAATCAAATGAAAGCCATTGTTAGCTTGGATAGGTCCTGTCACTTCACCTGGTTTAAGTTTTTTCACAGAGGCTTGAAAGATATCAGGTAAATCATTGAGTGGGCGCCAACCTAAATCTCTACCTGCTAAGGGAGGATTATATTTGTTGACTTTTCTTATCAAGTCTTGAAAAGAAATTCCCTGTTTGGTTTGTTGAAGTAAGGATAAAACGATGTCTTTTATTCGCAAAATATCAGCGGCAGAGGGGTGATTGGGAAAAGGAACAAGCAAATCCTCAACTCGGTAAGCCGTTTTTTGCGAAACCGGTTTAGGCATATGCAATAACATATCTTTGGTTTCCTGATCCGTCACTGTAACCTTTGCGGCGACTTCATCTTGTTGTAATTTGCTAATAATAAGTTGTTCGCGGATTTGTTGTCGGTATTTCACATAGGGTATATTTTGTTGTTGCAATTGTTGGCGTAATTGGTCTAATGTAAAATTATTGCGTTGGGCGATACTCATAATGGTCTTATCTAAAAAGACCTCATCAATCTTGAGTCCTGCATTTGTGGCTAATTGCAATTGTAATTGATTATCTATCATTTTATTCAGTACTTGCTTGCGAAAAGGGAAAGTCGCAGCATCTGGGATAGATTTGTTTTCAGCTAATGATTGTTGACGCGATAATTCAATTTGTTCGTTTAATTGTTGTTGCGTGATGACACTGTTATTAACTACGGCGACGATCCGATCCAAGGGTTCAATAGCATACAAAGGTGTAGGGGAAAATACGCTGCTGAGTAAAATAATGAATGGAAAGATTTTTTTAAGGAAGTCCATAATCGCTCATCTAAATGTGGGTTGCACTAGACTGAAAGTTATCAGAGTAGCCGGGGATATTACTTGTTAAAAAGCTGGTTATATCACTGATGCCTACGGTACTCAAGCCTTTAAGTTGAAATTGGAAATAAACCACATTATTAAAGATTGGACTACTATTTTGATTTAAGGCAAGAAAGGTTCGACCGGCGACGATGCGAAATACCCAACAACAACTATCATACTGTAAACCATAGAAAAAGCTTTGTGAGTATTTATGACTAAAATTATAGTTCCATCCACCGACTGTGCTCCATTGATTTTTAAGTGGCGTTGCGAAAGAAAAACCTAGTTGATTAAAATCGTTTTGATGACTATTGGGTGGTGTAGGAGGTGTAGTGACAAACAGATCGCCAAAGCGGATACGTGCATAGTTAATATTAAACAATTGGTCGGGATGAGGGTGGTATTGTACATTAGCAGCCGCATTAATAATATCATGACTTGTTGGATCCCAGGCAATATTAGCCGTCGTGCTCCATTGTGGATTAAGGTTGTAATTGATTTGACCCGCAATTGGAGAAAATTTTTCAGTGGGTGATGTAGCGCCGGGTATTGTAAGAGGATTAGCACATAATGTTCCAGGTGTACTTAATTGTCTTTCTAAGGGGCTACATAAGAAAACCCGTCTATCTTTAAAATAGTAAATTTGGCCGATACTGGCCCTCAGTTTTTCTTCACCGGTGGACTGCTTTAAAAATCGAGTAGTGAGTGCGTAGCTAATTTGGTTAGCATCGCCGAAACGATCATAACCACTGAAACGATTGGTCATGAAAAGGCTGTCATAACTAAAAGGAATAAGTGCGCTATCAAAAACAGGGATATTACTCTGATCCCGATAAGGAACATTGAGATAAAAAAGACGAGGTTCTAATGTTTGTAAGTAAGGATGTTCTCCCCAATGGATTTGACGATCAAAATACAAACCACTCTCGATACTAAATAAAGGTATTGTGCGTTGGATTTCGCTTTTATAGCCAGGTACTTGATTCATTATATTATAATGAGTCAGAGCCAATTGAACCCGTGGAACAAGGTAAGCGTCTTGACTGCGCATTGGATAACTGATGGAAGGGAAAAGATTAAGTCGAAGTGTTTGTGGAGGTTTGACTAACTCGCCTGGATCATTTAAACGTTGAAAATAAGTCAGTTGATTGTTTATTTGCAGGTTAAATCCACGAAAATTAACCGTTGTACTATTTAAATCAATCTCAGGTAAGCTATTGTAGGGATTGTTTACAGGCGATTGATTTAAAGGGTGAAGTGTTTGATAGCGATTAATACTTGTGGTGAAATTCCAAATATCACCGCTATAATTTAATTTCGCTTGCTGTGCTAGCTGATTGATAGCGATACTGGGCGGTTGATTAAAATCCTCTAAATAATAATCGTCCCAGACCCAATTAAAGTTTACGGTACTTGTCCAACGCGGTGCCCATATCCGTTGTTCTTGCCAAGAAAATGATTTTCTTGCTGTGCTTGGATAAATCAGTGGATTGGTATTGGGATAAAGAAAAGGAATTTGATCAGCAAGTCGAGCTGCAGAGCGATCATAGGGTAAATAATTAGCAACGATCTGTCCGCTGCTATGATGGGTTAGATAACGGAATTGACCGCCTAATTGTACTCCTCGTTTACTCAAAACAGTGGGTGTAAATAAAAAATCATAATTGTTTGCTATGTTCCAATAATAAGGAAAACTGATCCCTATTCCTGATTGTGAAGAGGTTCCGAGATTTGGGAATAAAAAGCCAGATTCACGTCGATTATCAATAGGAAAGCCTAAATAAGGAGTATATAAAATAGGCGTTCCATGAAAATCTAACCAGGTGTCATAGGCCTTACCACGACCGGTATCACGATTTAAAATGATTTTTTTAGCAGAAAGTTTCCAAGTTGGATTGATCGGCGCACAAGTTGAATAGGTACTATTATCTAAGATAATTAATCCAGGAGAGGTTTGCTCTACATAACTTGCTGAGCCCCATGCATTAATTGGCATTCCTTCGTTAGTACTCATTAATATAGTGGTGTTTCTTAATAAAGTCCGATAAATGATATTGGTAAGATAGCCGCTTTGGTTACCTAAGTTTAAATGGGCTTTTTTAGCTCTGATTAAAAGATTAGGTTCTTGGAGTTTGATTTCACCCAGTAAATCCATATTAGTGATCTTCCCTGTTTTGGGATCACGATAAAAATAGACTTGATCGGCATTTAATAAACGACCGTGTTGCTTAATGGTGACATTACCACTTAAAGTCGAGGTCCCTTCGAATGAAAAATGGGATTGTGCGGCATCGATGTGTGTAAAGGCTTGATTAACTTTACTCAACGAGGTTTTTGCATAAGCTTGTAAGGGATCTAAATAGCGTCCTTTGCAAATGTCTAATTTATTGGGTATCCAACCAAGTTGTTCCGCCATAGACGGATCTGCTGTCAAACTGGGAGTAGCAAAAAATAAAAAAGCAAAATAGATTACCCATTGACTGGCTACAAAAGCTTTTTTTTTGTTCATTAAATTCCTTAGTCCCTTGGTCTAACTTTAACCAAGATTTTTAAGGGAGAAAACTGCTGGATACACAATTATTTCCTTTAAAGCTTATATGGATAATACGGCCATCAGAGCTTGTTTCAAACGAGGTTCGACAAGAGCGAATAATCGTTTGATGTGAATTCCAAGGTTCTTCATAATTTGAGAAAAGATTGTCATTGCTAGTACGAAAAGGAGTGCGTTTAGGATCAGGGATCGAATACATGGTTTTTCGAGTATACTGATAGATTTTATGTCCATTCGGTAATTGGATTCCCGAATCAGGTTCTCCCCATTTGGCCATTAGGGTTTGAATATTTTTTCCTTGCCATTTATCGATTTGTTTTTGATAGTTTGCAGTACTAGCACAAGCCGTTAATAAAAAGAATAGGCAAGAGGTTAACAAAAGACGCATATTTTTTTCCTTATCTATTTAATTCTGATCGTAGTTCGCTTAAAGTCTGGGAATAATTTCCGGTTTTAAAAATACCAGAGCCTAAGATGAAGGTATCTGCACCGGCTTTGGCAATTTCAGCAATATTATTTTTTTTAACTCCTCCATCCACTCCTAATCGAATGCTCGACTGGTGAGCTGAGAGTAATTGTTTGGCCACAGAAATTTTGTTTAACACTTCCGGAATAAAATGTTGCTCGGCAAAGCCAGGATTAACGGACATCATTAATATAGAATCTAAATATTCCCATTTATTATCTAAACAATGTAATGATGTTTCTGGATTTATTGCTAAACCGGCCCTACAACCTAAGTGACGAATTTGTTTTAAGTTTTTAACAACATCACTACTCGCTTCAGGATGGAAACTAATTTGATTCGCGCCGCCTGCGGCAAAGGCATCAATGATATGATCGACCGGATTTACCATTAAATGCACATCTAAAAAGGCTTTGGGTAGATGCTTGCGTAAAGCCCTGCACACTAATGGACCAAACGTTAGATTGGGAACAAAATGATTATCCATAACATCAATATGCAAACTATCGGCACCTGCTTGCAATACAGCAATGGATTCTTTGGCTAAGCAACCCAAATCGGCAGATAAAACGGAAGCGGAAATACTCAAATCGCGCATTATATCCCCTTAGCCGCGCAGATCCGATCGTAGGCAGCCTTAATATTTTGAGTTTTTTCAGTGGCTATTTTTATCATCTCTTCCGGTAAACCCTTAGCTAATAATTTATCAGGATGGTGTTGACTCATTTGCTTGCGGTAAGCCTTTTTTATTTCGGCAGGAGAAGCTTGCTCAGAGATACCTAAGATAGCATAGGCATCTCTGAGATTCAGTTGATGAACTGAGTTTGAGGACTGATAATAGCCTTGCTGTCTCTGACCAGAAGATTGTTGACGAAAGGCTTGTTCAAAATTAAATAAATGTTCAAAAAAACTGAAATTGAGTGGTGCAAAACCAAGATATTGACAGATTTTCTGTAAGACTCTTTGCTTTTCGGCTGTGAGGTGCCCTTCTGCCAAGGCAGTTTGCATTTGGACTTCTACAAACAATTTAAGTAAGACCTTATTGTGATGACAGGCTTGGACCAATTTTTTTAAGGTATCCTCAAGGTTGAAGGAAGTTTGTTTACCTTGATTAAAAAGGTCGATAGCCTTTTGGCGCATGGTTTCGTTAAGCCCTAAACGGTTCATGATGGATCGAGCAGCTTGGATTTCTGCCTCAGAAACTCGACCGTCTAATTTGGCAATATGTCCCATCACCAAAAAAGTACTATCAAAAAAGACTTGCTGTGCAGCACTAGGATTAGTTGAAGAGAAGGTCCAAGCTTGATTTTGATTAAGGCCGCGATCGAAAAAATGTCCAATAATAAGACCTAAAATAAGCCCAAATGGCCCTCCAAGCAGAAAACCAAAAAAACCGCCAATGAGTTTGCCCCATATATTCATGCTGAAACCTAAATTCATAAAAATTTTGGGTATAAGACTAACAGGATATTATCTTGTCTTAAAGTTGAATAAACGATAAACTGATTTAGGATACTAATTATAATTCTTATTAAGTCGTGCGAATCTTCTATACAATAATCTTTTATATATTACTGCCCTTTATTTTGTTACGTTTATGGATAAAAAATCGTAAAATTCCCAATGGCTTGCAATTCTGGTATGAGCGTCTGGGATTCAATTTACGCCCCTATTCGCCAGGTGGGATTTGGGTACATGCTGTTTCAGTCGGTGAGTCTCTGATAGCCATACCACTCATTAAGCTAATACAGCAACGCTATCCCACTCTACCTATTACTGTAACTACTGGAACGGTAACGGGTGCCGAACGTATCCGCGCTGGATTGAAAAATATTACACAGCTTTATTTTCCTTATGATTTGCCTTTGATCCTAAGGAAATTTTTTAAGGCCTTACAACCTAAATTGCTGATTTTGTTAGAGACAGAGCTTTGGCCTAATCTTCTAGAAGCCTGTCAGTTTTATCAAGTGCCCGTAGCGCTTGTCAATGTCCGTTTATCAGAACGTTCCGCCAGATCCTATCGACGTATTTTGCCCATTACCCAAAAAATGTTAAAAGGCGTTAATATCATTGCTGCGCAGTTCCAAGCTGACGCCGACCGCTTTATTAATTTAGGTTTTCCCGCTGAAAGATTACACATTACAGGAAGTATTAAATTTGATTTGACGCTGCCTTTGCAGCTTAATGAACAAGCTCAGCGCTGGCGAAATCTTTTGGGGAAAAATCGACCGGTATGGATTGCGGCGAGTACACATCCTGGTGAGGAAGAACTTATTTTGCAGGCCTTTACCGAGGCGCGTCGTTCCCACCCCGATCTACTCTTGGTTTCTATTCCACGGCATGTGTATCGGGCTCCGCAATTACAGCAGCTTTATAGCTCAATTTATAAGGTTGCCAAACGCAGTGATTATAATGAGAAAAATGAGGATTCTGAAATGAGCTCAGTCGATATTTTTATCGGTGATACGATGGGAGAATTACTTATTTTTTATGCGGCTGCGGATTTGGCTTTTGTCGGGGGCAGTCTTGTTGAAAGGGGCGGACAGAACCCACTTGAACCTGCTGCTATTGGTCTGCCCATTTTATCCGGTCCTTACACTTTTAATTTTGCAACGATTACCGAGAAATTAGAACAACGAAATGCAGAAATTAAGGTAAATAATGCAACAGAATTAGCTGAGCAGGTTACCTCTTTGTTATCGAATCCTCAACAACGTCAGCAAATGGGTGAGGAAGCTAAAAAATTTGTGAAAGAAAATAAAGGTTCAGTGTTAAAGCAAATGCAATTGATAGAAAATTTATTGATCTAAGTGGTTTTTATGTACTCAGGAATAACGCAAGGTTTATTTGTTGTAAAGTCACTTACTCAGCAACCAGGATTATCGCACTATAGTGTCGATTTAAATGCTAAATTGGTCAAAGGTTTAAAAATAGGCGCAAGTATTTCTGTTGATGGTGTTTGTCAAACAGTCGTAGCCATAAAAGGATATAAAGTGAGTTTTGATGCAATGCAAGAAACCTTAGCCAAAACTACTTTAAATGAACTTTTTATTGGAAGGAAGGTCAGTGTCGAAAGAAGTCTTGGTTTTGGCGCTGAAATAGGTGGACATGAACTAAGTGGTCATATCTTTGAAACCGGACTTGTTATTGATAAAAAGATTAATGGCGAGAATTTATGTTTGACACTTCAAACCTCTGAAGCGTGTTTTGCTTTTATCAAACCAAAAGGCTATATCGCGGTAGATGGTTCTAGTTTAACGATAGGCCTGACGGATAAAAAACAGTATAGCTTTGAAGTGTATTTAATCCCAGAAACCTTACGCAAAACTAATTTCGGCAATAAAAATATTGGTGATAAAGTTAATATCGAACCTGATATGAAAACGATGGTCTTGGTTGAAACCCTACAAAATTACCTTGCTACTATTAACGATCGATTAAGTGCTTTAGAAAAAAGGTTAGAGTATTTTGAACAGACGCATCAAAAGGTTTAAGCGACTATAGCCAAAATATCAGCGAATTGTTTAATCGTGTAAGTAGGATGAATGGCTAAGCAAGCCTTTTTATCGCCAAAACCATATTCTGCCCAACGTGAATTGGCACCAATATTTTGTGCGAACAATAGATCGGCGGGTGTATCGCCTACCATTAAGATTTGTTTCGGACTTATCTCTTTATATTTTGGTTTGATAAAGTCTATATAAGCCATTGAATCGGGTTTTTTTTCATTGTTAATGTATCGCCAATGACCATAGCGATATACGGCTTTAATTTAAAACGTTCTAAAAGGCGGTATTGATTGCTAGGACTGCTTTATTGCTGACTACGGTGAGAACTAAACCTAACGCATAAAGTTTTTCTAGTGTTTCAGCAGTTTTTGGGAAGACTGAACTTTTATCCTCGCCCTCCGCTAAATAAATAGCTTTATAAGTGGTAAGTGCATGCTGAACTTGCTGAGGAGTCAGATCGGGAAAAGCATTTCAATGGTTTTTTTAATGCCTAAGCCTGCGCGTATGGTTTCATCGATGAAATCATGATTTGGCAGACTGATATTAAGCAGTTTAAAGGTACGTTTGATAAAAAATATTATCGCACCATGTATCGCACAGAGTGTGCCATCAAAATTAGAATAAGTAATTTATAGTTATTCATAAAACGCTACTTATGTGAAAGGAACGAAAAATTACAACCTCTTACTAAAAAGTTTAGCTTCATAAGTTTAATTGGTAAAGAAAATTAAACTAAAAATAGCAAACTGAGTTGCTATGTGATTAGTTAGACATTACTTGCGTGTTGGTTGGGTTAGAAAAGCTAGAGATTTCGCCTCTCAATGTTTGCCATGCAATCAACGAATGTGTTTTACCTTTAAAGAATGAAAGAAAGCTCCAAGGATCTCTATGTTGCGCGAGAAGTTTCCAAGTATCATGTTCGTTGAATTTGTGGGAAATAATATTTAATTCTTCGTTATTAGCAATAGATTTAGCTAGATTTCTAAATATTTCCGCCTTTTTTGATCCATTTTTTCAAAAACATTTCGGTTTTTCAAGATGGATTAATCTCTCTGAAATAATAGATTACAGAGAGATTCGAGTTTAAATCTCTCTATCATAGTTTGAATTTGGTGAGGATTTGGAAGGCAGATATTCCACATAAGGGAAACCTAAATTTTCTAGTTCATGATCCGCATTATTTTTTAATATAGAAATAGCATCCGTTAAGAATTTTGAGTGGGTGTGGAAAAGAATTATTTTTTTTGATAATTGCTTACTAGAAAAGATTTGCATACAAACTAATGGTGAGCTGTTTTCTGAAAGTGTTTTAGGAATTTCATAACCTAATTGAATAATATTTTTTGTATTTTTTGAAAAGAAAAAATTTTGAAAAAGTTTATAAAGTTTTGATCCTTAATTTCTTCTTCATTTTTTCTGTAAAGAACTTTATTATAAATGAATTCGGCATGTTGAATTTCTGGAAATAGTTTAAAAAGTTCTTGAGCACGTTTAGTTTTATCCATTTTTACTGGCTTATAACCTGGATAAAGCAAAATACGTTTTTTAGTAAGAATGGTTGTGGTATTAATTTTTAAATATTATTTCAATTTTTCAAAATTAATTTTTTTAGTTTTGTCTTGTAGACCTCTAAATTGAAATTTTTTATCATTTGCATCGATGGCGTTTAAAATGAAGATAGATTGATTGGAGAAATCATCGTAACACTTTTCAGAAAAGCTTATAGAATGGGTAGTTTCTGGCATTATTTTATCCTTATTATGTATTTAAAAGAAACTATGTTATATACTAAAAGCAACCACTGATAAATCTGAACAGAATTTAATCATGAAAGGTCTGGTATGGTTTCGCGAAGATCTAAGCCTGCATGACAATACGGCGTTGTATCAGGCTGCTTAGCAATGTGAGGAGGAAGTTTTAGGTATTTATATCATCGATGTTGGTTTTTGGAAAAGACATCATATGGCGGCCTGCCGAGTTCAATTTTTATTGACTGGACTATTGGAACTAAGTCAGAATTTGCAATCACGCGGTATAAGCTTACGCGTTAAATCAGTAAAAAAAACTAAAGATATCCCAGCCTTATTGCATCGAACGCTAAAAAAATATCAGCTCACTTCATTATATTTTAACAAGCAATATGAAATAGATGAGAAACGACGTGATCAAACGGTTCATCATTATTTAAAAAAATTTGAAATAAACTGTTATGATTTTGATGATCAAGTTATTTTGCCGCCAAGGATAGTTCAAACTAAACAAGCCAAACTGTTTAATGTCTTTACGCCCTATAAGCGAGCTTACCTTAAATTATTACTAAATAATCAAGCGAGCATTCCTCATTATGCTATGCCTAGATCACAATCTTTACTTAACATTCGATCAAGCCAAGTTCCGTTAAAATTAGCAGGTTTTTCTTCAAACATTATTTGGCCTTCTGGCGAAAAAGAAGCACAACGGCGTTTAAAAAGATTAATCAACTTTGCGGGACAATCTTTTTTGATCCTAAAAAATTTCTATCCCCCAGAAGTTTCTCGAATATTTATAATTAATGCTACAAA
>CAYQIE010000072.1:0-38601 GCA_964417505.1 Rickettsiella sp.
CAACATCTCGAAAATCTTTTGCATGAATTCCACATTACGCATATTCGCGATACGTTGGGAATTAGTTTATCTGGAGGGGAACGTCGGCGAGTAGAAATTTAAGAAAATTTATTTTCTCCATCAGTTTTCTTTCTAATTCGTATAAAGCTTGTTCTTTTTTACCCAATGACCATACTTAAAAATAACCAAAAACCTAAACCATAAAAATCAGCGATTAAACTATTATAAATTAAGGCTTTGTTAGCGGGTAAGATTAATAAACCAGCATGCAAGATAATAAAAAGCGCCGCCATCATACCAGGCGTTATCGAATAATAGGTCCGATCAATGCGTATTTGTTTCAGTAATAGCCAATATTTTTTAAACACCCTGCCTAAATCAAGCAATTCTTCGCCTTCGATATAATCCTTTTCTAATTCATGAAACATTTGCTCAATAAGATATTGAGGGGTGTAACGCACCAGTGAATTGACTCGAGAAAAATCAGCTAACTTAATAGTTACATTAATATAACTCTCCGACTCATTATGAACAATTTTAAATTCTGATAATCCTCTTAAAAAATGAGCAAATTCTAACTTAATACGATAATAGTTTTTATTATTTGGCATGTTTTTCCTTTAGCACAGTTAAAACTAATTTTATTATTTTCTCTCACGACTAGAGCGTATACCGCCGATGGGTTGTGATGTGAATATCTTCATGGCTAGCGCTTTTCAATGATGAAGAGGAAGACGATGAAATATAAAATTTTGCAGTATTCTCCATGACTCCATATGAAAAATTAGGTATATTCGTCGGGGTAGACGGCCCGAAATCGAGTATTTTTAATTTGCTAAATAAATCTGGGTAGGTAAAGGCTTTAATTTTGATGTGAGGTGTTGAGGAATTAGTTTTATTATTTAACATCTTTCTTCCCTAAAAAAATAAGCACGATGCAATTATTTTATCTTAAAGGTAAAATTAATATACTATTTCTTAACGATAAGCATAAAATTGATCTACTCAACTGTAAACCAAGTAGATCTCACCTTTAAAAAATTCCTTTAGTGATTTTTTTTCTTCGGCATATACAAATCAGTGATAGTCCCCTCAAAGATTTCACTGGCAAGCATGACCGTTTCTGAAAGAGTTGGGTGAGGATGGATAGTCAAAGCAATATCTTCAGCTTCACATCCTATTTCTATCGCTAAGGTGATTTCAGCAATGAGTTCTCCGGCATTAGGGCCAACGATACCTGTACCCAAAATGCGTTGAGTTTTAGGATCAAATAATAATTTAGTTAAGCCTTCATCACGTCCTTGTCCCAAAGAACGACCACTGGCTAACCAAGGAAAGACGGCTTTTTCATAAGCAATATTGTTCTCTTTAGCAAGCTTTTCAGTTAAACCCACCCAAGCGATTTCAGGATCGGTATACGCAACGGATGGAATACAACGCGGTTCGAAAAAGTGTTTCTTCCCTGCGATGACTTCCGCTGCAACGCGACCTTCAGCGGATGCTTTATGTGCTAACATGGGATAGCCCACAACATCACCAATAGCAAAGATGTGCGAAAGATTGGTTCTCAATTGATTATCCACTGGAATAAAACCTTGTTCAGTCACTTTGATCCCGATCGCTTCAGCGCCGATGAGTTTTCCATTCGGTTTACGACCTACTGCACATAAAATACGATCAAAGCGTTGTGGTTTAGAATTTTCTTTACCTTCAAAAGTCACCCACAAACCCTCTTTTTGGGCTTCTACCTTAGTGACACTCGTTTCAAGTATGAATTTATAATGTTTTTGTAAACGCTTATACAAAGGCATGACGATGTCTTTATCAGCGCCATTTAGAGACTTGCTACCACTAATGATAATATCGCTGGTATCTACCACTGTAATTTCGCTGCCTAAGGCGTGATAAACAGTAGCCATTTCCATCCCAATGATGCCACCCCCCAATACTAACACACTACCTTTAACTTCTTTTAATTCGAGTGCGCCAGTGGAATCTATAATTCGTGGGTCATCAGGTAAAAAAGGTAAACGTATCGGCTGTGAACCCACTGCAATGATCGCTTGCTCAAATACAATCTTTTGTTTTCCAACCGTTAATTCATTCTTTCCAGTAAATTGTCCTTCACCAACAATACATTCAACCTTACGTTGCTTAGCTAATAACGATAAACCGCCGGTTAATTTTTTTACGATGCTGTCTTTCCAACTACGTAATTGTTTGATATCAATCTTGGCTTTGCCAAAACTTACGCCGAATTCAGCCATGGCATCGGCATCCTCAATAACCTTTGCAGCATGTAACAAGGCTTTGGAGGGAATACAACCAATATTCAAACAGACGCCACCTAAAGTCGATTCTCTTTCTACTAATATAACCTTTTTACCTAAATCCGCCGCACGAAACGCCGCACTATACCCCCCTGGCCCACTCCCCAGCACGAGTACTTCGGTTTTTTTAATTTCTAGTTCAGCCATATTTTCCTCTGAAATAATTTTTTAAATAGACAATAAAGTGTTTGTGCGAAGAGTATCACAATAGCCAACTGCGTATATCGGATAAACAATCTGTCAAATGCACAATAAATCGCGCTCCTTCAGCACCATCGATAACGCGATGATCATACGATAAAGATAACGGTAGCATTAAGCGTGGTACAAATTCACCCTCCTCCTTATACTGAGGCTTAAATTGTGCCTCAGACACGCCTAAAATAGCCACATCAGGTACATTGACGATCGGTGTAAATGCCGTACCTCCAACACCCCCTAAACTTGAGATAGTGAATGAGCTGCCTTGCAAATCCGCACCGTTCAATTGTTTCGCGCGTGCTTTTTGGCTGACCGCGCCTAATTCCTCAGCTAATTCCAAGAGACTTTTTTTATCCACATCGCGTATCACCGGGACCACTAAACCTTCCGGCGTATCGACCGCAATCCCAATATGATAATATTTTTTAAGAATTAATTCCTCGCCATCAGCCGATAAAGAGGCATTAAAAGAAGGAAATGCTTTTAAACTGGTCACTACGGCTTTCATAACAAACACTAACGGCGTTAATTTGATATGACGTTTGGCAGCAAATCCTGCTTGGGCCTTGCGAAAAACTTCCAATTCGGTGATGTCCGCCTCGTTGAATTGGGTGACATGTGGAACTAATAACCAATTACGATGTAAATATTGTGCGGTTAATTTTTTAATCCGCGATAAAGCTTGTTTTTCTGTTTCACCAAATTGATTGAAGTCTATCTCTGGTGCACTAGGCAATCCAAGTTGATTATTAGAAGCTTGATTTAGACGAGCTTTGACAAATTTCTGTAAGTCTTCTTTGACAATACGACCTTTTTGGCCGCTCCCCTTTATTTTATTCAAATCGATACCAAATTCACGTGTCAAACGTCGAACACCCGGTCCGGCATGGATATCTCCCTGATCTTCATCATCATCTTCGGTTACTTCGTCCTGTACCGCGCCAGAATGAGTCGATGTTTCTATTTTATGTGTAGCTTCCGATTCAACCGTTGCTTCAGCCTCTGAGCTAGATTTTTTTTCTCTATTCGTTGCAGCAGACGTAGCAGTCGATTTTTCAGCCGACGCATTCGATTGTTCTATTTCTAAAATAGCAATCAAATCCCCTTTAGAAACCTTATCTCCCACCTTAACTTTTAATTCTTTTAATTTACCCGCGATAGGTGATGGAATATCCATCGACGCTTTATCACTTTCCAGTGTAATTAAGGCATCCTCAATAGCAATCGCTTGGCCAACTTTAACCGGTATTTCGATAATGGCTGCAGCAGCAACATTACCTAAATCAGGAACATGTATTTCTTTTAAACTAGACAAATGTTTTCTCCTCGAAACTCTTCGCATTCGATTTTTTGCAGTGAGCCACTATTTTTTGCACTGGAATTTTTGTAGCCTATGAACCTAAATGTCAAAAGGATTTGGTTTTTCCGAATCAATTGCATATTTTTTTAAAGCCTGTTCAACTCCAGCCTTACTGACTAAACCTTCTGTCATCAAGCCGTATAAACTGGCGATGACGATATAATAGCGATTCACTTCAAAAAATTGACGTAATTGTTCGCGCGTATCACTCCGTCCATAACCATCGGTTCCTAACACAATATAAGGCGCTTTCACAAAACCACGTATTTGATCGGCATTTAAACGAATATAATCGCTTACGGCTATTACAGGTCCGGGTCGATCCTGTAAGCATTGCGCGACATAACTTTGTTGTGAGTCATCAGGATGTAATAAATTATGCCGTTCAACACTTAATCCTTCCTTACGTAATTCTGAAAAACTTGTCACACTCCAAATATCCGCCGTTACTGCAAAATCCTTTTTTAATAACTCCGCAGCGGCTATCACTTCATTTAAGATCGTACCGGAACCTAATAATTGTACATGACGTTGACTGGGTTTGCTTTCCGATAATAAATACATTCCTTTAAGGATTCCATCCTTATTAGCCTCACCTAAAGCCGGATGCACATAGTTTTCATTCATTAAAGTCAGATAATAAAAAACATTTTCTTGTTCTTGCAACATCCGACGTAAACCGTCTTGAATAATGACCGCTAACTCATAACCAAAACAAGGATCATAGGCCACACAATTAGGGGCAACTGAAAAAAACAACAGATTATGTCCATCTTGATGCTGCAAACCTTCTCCCGCTAAGGTGGTTCTACCCGCGGTGGCACCAAGAATAAATCCACGTGCTTGCATATCACCCGCCGCCCAAACAAAATCGCCGACGCGCTGATAACCAAACATTGAGTAATAAATATAAAAAGGCATCATGCTTAAATTATTCGTGCTATAAGAAGTAGCGGCCGCCATCCATGAACAAAAAGCTCCTCCTTCATTAATGCCTTCTTCTAACAATTGACCTTTTTTATCTTCACGATAATACATTAACTGACCCGCATCGACGGGATCATAAAGTTGACCTACCGGAGAATAAATTCCGATCTGACGAAATAAACCTTCCATACCAAATGTACGGGATTCGTCGGGGACTATCGGAACGATACGTGGACCTAAGGTCTTATCTTTTAACAAATGACGAAGAATTTCCACAAAGATCATCGTCGTAGAGACTTCCCGCTGTTTCGATCCGAGTAAAATATTTTCAAAATAACTTAATGGCGGTGCCGTTAAACCTTCGTCTGCCTGCGTACGACGTGCGGGTAAATAGCCACCCAGCTTTTTACGTTGTTGTTTTAAATAATTAATTTCAGGACTTTTTTCGTCAGGACGATAAAAACTTAAATTTTCAATTTCAGCATCACTCATCGAGAGTTTAAAACGATCTCGAAAGGCAAGTAATTGTTCTTGGGTCATCTTTTTTTGTTGATGCGTAATATTTTGCCCTTCGCCTGCAGTACCCATACCATAACCTTTGATGGTTTTAGCTAAGATAACCGTCGGTTGGCCCTTATGCTCAACAGCGGCTTTATAGACCGCATAAACCTTTTTAATATCATGGCCACCGCGTTTTAAAAGCCAGAGTTGTTCATCACTCATATCTGCAACCATGGCTTTTAGTTCTGGATATTTCGCAAAAAAATGTTCGCGGATGTAAGCGCCATACTTAGCGCGAAAATTTTGATATTCACCATCAATGGTTTCCATCATTAATTGTGGTAACAAGCCTTGTTTATCCTTTTTAAATAAGGGATCCCAAGCGCTACCCCATAAAACCTTATTGACATTCCAACCTGAACCGCGAAACACACCTTCTAATTCTTGAACTATCTTGCCATTGCCACGTACCGGTCCATCTAGTCGTTGTAAATTACAATTGATCACAAAAATCAGATTATCCAATCTTTCCCGTGCAGCTATACAGAGTGCACCGAGTGATTCAGGTTCATCCATTTCTCCATCACCACAAAACATCCATACCTTTCTATCCTTGCTATCCAACAGGCCGCGGTTTTGTAAATACTTCAAAAAACGTGCTTGATAAATCGCCTGCATGGGACCTAAGCCCATAGACACCGTAGGAAATTGCCAAAATTCTGGCATTAGCCAGGGATGAGGATAAGAAGAAAGACCTTTCCCGCCAATTTCTTGGCGAAAATGCGCTAATTGTTCGCTTGTTAAACGCCCTTCTAAAAATGCGCGTGCATAAATTCCTGGCGAAGAATGACCTTGAATATACAATAAATCTCCACCGTGTTTAGAATTTGCCGCATGAAAAAAGTGGTTAAAGCCCACTTCGTACAAGGTTGCCGCCGAGGCATAGGTCGCTATATGCCCACCCAGTTCCGTAGAAACCTTCCCGGCTTGTAATACCATCATCACAGCATTCCAACGAATTAATGCTGCAATCCGTTTCTCTAGCTTTTCATCACCTGGAAAGGGAGGTTCAAGCTCAACAGGAATCGTATTGACATAGGGAGTATGTAGGCAGGAGTTAAGGTCTAGACCTCGTTGCCATGCCTTATTAATGAGTTGTTGGATAAGAAATTCTGCTCTATCTGTACCTTCAAACTTTAAGACAGATAAAAGCGCATCTATCCACTCTTTAGTTTCAAGCGGATCCTTATCTAAGTAAGGAGTTTGCTCAGTCATAATATTATAGGCTTACCCTTTGGAAAAATATTCTTATAGTCTTTGCTTATTTTTTGCGCAACTGCTTAGTGACCTAATTATAACAGCACACCTAGCGTAATGGCGAATACGATAATTAAAAAAAGTGTTAAATCACGGTCGATGAGTTTTAAAGCAGAACCATAATTTTCATCATTCAATTCAGCCGTTTCATCGAGCCCTAATGCAATACGACCACTTTTTTCAATCAATTCACGGTTAAAAGAAACATCTCTAAACAAATAATCTAAACAAAAATGACTAGTTTGAACAAAATTGCCTGCTAAAGCGAAGAGTATTGAAAACAAACGGATAGGCAACCAGTCCAATAAAGCACGGATTTGCTGTGATGATTTTCCTAAAGCAGGATAACTGGCATGAATGTGGGCAGAACGTTCAATTAAACGATAAATTAATGCCGCAATAGGACCTAACAAAGCCATCCAAAAAATAACGGCAAACACTGATTCGTTAGCCTGCCAAAAAATTGGTTGATGAACTTGCTTGGTATCAAAAATATTGGTAGGGCCTAAACAATAAAAAAGCACCGCCGCGCCTATTATAAACGCTAACAAACCTTGTATAAAAGCGGCACTTAAAAAATAAATAATCGCAACCGGTATAACAATGGGTAATACCACGAACAATAAAGGGGTAAAATATTGCTGTGCCCAACTCATATTTTTATTGATGTCATTAATTTTACTGACATACTGCTCAAACCAATTAAACCGTGCCAGAAAGTTCCCTCGATGCAAAAAATGTTCCAAACCCAAGCATAGTAACAATGTAATAAATGTCATAACCTTCCTCCGAGCATCCAGCCCTTTAGTTTAAAAATTATTATTCGACTTTTTACTCTTTCGCAATTAAATTTTTCTGAAGTGCCATAGGTTTCAATCCCATCTTGGTAACTATTAAAAAACTCATTGCACTGAGTAACTAATCTTTGCGATTAAAAAATGTAATGAGTTATCTTAAAAAGATCTAGTTTAATCTACTCGCATCTTTTCATTCAAGGCCAAAGGTGTAGGATAACGTAAAACCACCCAATAGGATGAACCTATAAATGTCAAAATAGTGACCGCTTGGATCAAGTAGTTTGCTTTACTGCCGATAAGTGCCGGGGTTGTTTCAGCCGCTAAATAGGCAATCAATAAGGAAAATTCACTGGCTTGTCCTAAACGCACACCGACCTCTCGAGCAACGTATTTTTTTTCACCTGACATTTGCAACAATACTTGAAATAGCCAAGGTTTAATTAATAATACCAAAGCCGCCAATATGCAAGCCGGTAAAAATACCATTGACAAATAATGTAAATCAAAACTTGCACCAATTGCAAAGAAAAACATAATTAAACAAAAATCACGCAATGGTTTTAAATTATCGGCAATGAACACAGCAATCGGTCCTTCAGCTATCGACACACCCGCTAAGAAAGCACCTATTTCTGCCGATAAACCTAAGGCGCGTGCTAATTCTGCTAACCCTAAGCACCAACCGAGTGCCACTAAAAAAAGATATTCTTGGACGCGATCAAAACGAATAAACAATTTACTGATGAAGTAACGTTGGACAACAAAAGCGAAAGCGAGCAATGAAGGAAAAGTAATTAAAGTCAAAACCAAATCGGCTAATTTAGAACCCGTCATATGTGCACCATGCACAAATAACAACATGCCTATCGCTAATAAGTCTTGAAGTAATAAAACACTGATCATCGTTTCACCAATCGGTTTATGATGCAACGCTAAGGTAGGCAATAACTTAAGACCAATAATGGTACTAGAAAAGATTAAACTCGCACCAATTAATACACTTTCGAGTATTGTAAAACTAAATAAATAACCGACTGCAAAACCGATGGTAGTAAATAACGCACTGAAAACTAAGGTGACTAGTGCTGTTTTACATAAGCTTCGATAAAACTCTTGAGGGGTTAAATCCAAACCCACCAAAAATAACAAAAAGATAATCCCTTCATCACCAATATCCCGTGCTAAACCTAAATTGGGCACAACCTTCAAGCAGCTAGGGCCCAATAGGATGCCTAATAAGATATAAGCGACTAATAAAGATTGGTGAGTATAGAGGGCTATCGTCGCTAATATCGCAGCACCGGTAAAAATAATAAAGATAGAAAAGACAAAACTATGATCCATTATTCCTCCAAGCAAAGCAAAGAGGCATTACCTCCCGCTGCTGTCGTATTGATGGATAAGGAGCGTTCCAAACACAAACGAGGTAGATAATATGGACCTCCTGCTTTAGGCCCGGTTCCAGAAAGACCTTCACCACCAAAAGGCTGTACACCCACCACTGCGCCTATCATAGAACGGTTAACATATTGATTGCCGACATGCACCTGACGAGAAATGCTGTCCACCGTATGTTGGATGCGACTTTGTATACCTAAGGTCAATCCATATCCCATGTGATTGATAGCATGGATCACCTGCTCACGATCCTTAGCCGCATAGCGAATAACATGCAAGATCGGACCAAACACTTCTCGCTTCAAAAGATCCAAACTCGTTAATTCAAATAAACAGGGCGCAAAGAAATTGGTTTGATCCAATTCACTCGGCAGTTTGCATTGATAAAGCAATGTCGCTTCTTGAGACATGCGATCAAAATGTTCTTGTAAGGTTTTTTTAGCGGCACTATCAATCACTGGACCGACATCCGTTGCCACCTCACTCGGATCACCCAACTTCAGCTCGGCCATCGCACCGCAGAGCATTTCAATTAACGAATCTGCCATTTCCATTTCCTCTTGCACAAACAATACTCGTAATGCTGAACAACGTTGGCCCGCACTACCAAAAGCCGAGTTCAATACATCCGCTACCACTTGTTCTTTAAGTGCAGAGGAATCAACGATCATGGCGTTTTGTCCACCGGTTTCGGCAATGAAAGGTAAAATCCCCCCTTCACGATTCGCTAAACCTTGATTAATTTCACGCGCCGTTTCGGTCGATCCAGTAAATACGATACCTTTAATACGTGGATCAAAGGTTATTTTTGGCCCAATCATTACACCACTTGCCGGTAATAGTTGTAAAACCTCTCCTGGAATTCCCGCTTCATATAAAAGTTGTACCGCAGCCGTTGCAATTAACGGGGTTTGACTGGCGGGTTTAGCGATGACCGTATTTCCTGCCACCAAGGCCGCCGTCACTTGACCAATAAAAATAGCTAAAGGAAAATTCCAGGGACTAATACAAGCAATAACTCCTCGGCCTTGAACACTTAACCAATTTTCTTCGCCGGTAGGTCCCGGCAATAATTGCGGTACTAAATCTAAACGGGCACGCATGGCGTAGTAACGACAAAAATCCACTGCTTCGCGCACTTCAGCGACGGCATCACTCAGTGTTTTGCCTCCCTCCTTGACTGCCAATGCCATAAATTCACTTAAACGTTGTTCAAAAAGATCCGCGGCGCGATCCAAGCAAGCGGCCCGTTGTTCAACCGGTGTATTGGCCCAAGTAAAATTCATGTGGTGGGCATGACTGATTGCCTGCTCTAATTGTTCGACACTCGCTAAACTAACATGTCCAACAATTTCTTGTGGATTAGCGGGATTACGGATAGCACGCATTTTCCCCGCTTCGACTAATTCACCTTTAATTAAAGGACCCGCACTATAGATCTTTTTAGTCGCTGCTTCTATTTGGCTAGCGAGGGGTTCCCAGGTTTCACTATCCGAAAAATCGATGCCATGAGAATTTTTTCGGCCCGGTTCGTAAATATCTCTCGGCAATGGAATTTTAGGATGAGGAATGGTCTCCAATTGCATTAATTTTTGCACCGGATCTTCTAACATCTCTTCAATAGGAATGGTCGGATCAATAATGCGATTAACGAATGAAGTATTTGCTCCATTTTCCAATAAACGTCTCACCAAATAAGCCAATAAATCCTCATGCCCGCCAACCGGTGCATAAACACGACACGGAATATCAAAATGCTTAGGTCCTACGATATGATCATACAAGGTATAACCCATGCCATGTAAACATTGCATTTCAAAATCGCGATTCTTTCCGGCCAACTCAAGTATCGTCGCTAAAGTGTAAGCATTATGTGTAGCAAACTGTGGATAGATTTCTGTAGAGTGGGCCAATAATTTTTTGACACATGACACAAAGCACACATCGGTGGCTACTTTGCGTGTAAATACTGGATAAGATTGTAATCCCTTTAATTGAGCATTTTTGATTTCGGTATCCCAATAAGCACCTTTAATTAACCTAACCATCCAGCGTTTCTTCTGTTTTTTGGCGAGATCAATCAACCAATCAATCACAAAAGGCGCGCGCTTTTGATAAGACTGCACCGCTAAACCAAATCCTTCCCAATGCGCTAAATCAGGATCGCAAAACATCGCACCGATAATATCCAAGGAAATATCTAAACGCTCCGCTTCTTCGGCATCGACTGTCAGTGTAATATTATGATCCTTTGCAGCTAAAGTGAGTGTTTTTAATTGTTTAGTTAAAAAAGGAACAATCACTTCCTTTTTAGCAAATTCATAACGCGGATGTAAGGCCGATAATTTAATTGAAATCCCCGGCGCATCATTCAGTACTTTGCCTGAAGCCACTTTACCAATGGCAATGATTGCATGGTAATACGCTTGAAAATAACGCTCTGCATCCTTTTCGGTACGCGCCGCCTCGCCCAACATATCATAAGAGAAGCGATAGCCTTTCGCTTCATAGGATTTTGCACGCTTTAATGCTTCATCAATTCCTTGACCCATCACAAATTGACGACCCAACACCTGCATGGCTTGTTTAGCCACTTTACGGATGATGGGAGCACTACTGCGACCGACAAAACGACGCAAAACATTCCCTAAACCGCTGGTTTGTTCCGACTGTAATAACTTGCCTGTTAGTACTAATCCCCAGGTACTGGCATTAACAAAAAACGAGGCGCTTTGGCCCAGATGAGAAGCCCAATCGGCATTCGTGATCTTATCTTTTAATAAGGCATCCACGGTATCACTATCGGGTATCCGTAATAGCGCCTCTGCCAAACACATCAACGCTATCCCTTCTTCACTCGATAGATCATATTCGTATAAAAACGCGTCTAAACCCCCTTTGGACAAACGCTGTGCACGAGTCTGCTTAATCAATCGAGCGGCACGTTGCGCAATTTTTTCAGTCACCTGATGAGGTAAAGCCGCTTGCTGCAATAACTGTTTAACACAGGAAGTTTCATCGGCGTAGTAAGCTTGCGCTATAGCCAATCTTAACGGATTCTTTTTAACGGATATTAAAGGAAACGACATTGCAAGCCTCTATATAAAAAATTCAAAAATTATTTTTTTAAATACTGCACTTGAATATATGGCTGATCAACTCGCAACCCTATTCGTAGCATTTGCCAAAAATTTAATTGCGATGAACATCCTATACTAATCGTACATAAGTTCATCAAGCGGGGTTTGAGTGGTTGAGCCTCCATTTTGCATCAACTCACACAGTACATCGGTAATACAAAGATAACGTAAAATATTCGGTGTCACTTCATCAAAGGTTGCCTTTACTCCTAACAAAGATTGTTCTATTTCATCAAAAGTAACGCCAATTCCATAGCCTAAACATAATGAGCAGAGTTGGTCCGCACGACGGGCAATAGCGGGCAACAACCCTACTTCAGAAAAAACCTCATCATAGGTAATCGGTCTAGCTTTTAAAGTAAAATTAGCTCCCAAAGACTTGGCAATGGCGTGTAATGCTTTTTTTAATTCCATAGACCTTCTATTCCTTCCACCACGGAACAGCTATCTTACGTGGACCGGCCAACACCGTACGTAACCAACGTAAAAAAACTGTAACAGAAAAACCATAACGCTCTAATAAGCCAAAAAACGCCATAGCCACTATTGCCAATACAAAGCTCCAAACCCTGATATGGAGTAAAAATAAGAGTAACGGAAAGGCCGCCCGTGCATCGATTAAAAAAAACCGTGGTATACGTGCTGAATCACGCCAATGTGCTGCTGTAGGAACCCGTGACATAGTGTAGTCCAAAGGTTGTCATTTGGTTAATTGTATCATTTATGGGGGAATCATACAGCAAGTCATACTAGATTTAAAGCGGGTAAAATAAAGTATGAAAAAGAGAAAAACTATCTTAAGTTGTTGATCCTTTCATTTCGCTTGCCTATTTATGCCGAAGATTTAACGAGGAAGGCTACGAAATGGTCGTGTTAAAAACAATAAAAAATACCCCCGCTTATTTTGATTAAGCGACTATCCCAGCCACTTTAGTAGAATCGTCAGGCAATATCCAGCAAGATATGGACACCCTAAAAACGCTACCCTTTCGTATTATGGGTGGAATATATGGTGTCGGGCTATCTACTCATTAATGCAGACAAGCTTTTTGCTCAGTTATTCCCAGATGCTAGCAATAATCCCAACACCTCTCAGCTTTGTTATATTAAATATCCCATGCTAGAGGCTATGCGTCATACGCCCCCTACTATATCAATCAGATCGAATTAATCGATCAGTCTTCTTCCGTTAACGATTTAAAGTGAATAGTTGATTTCTTAAACCAATATCCAGAATGTATTACCAAACCTTCCTATGGTTCCGCTGGAGTCGTGGGTGTACAAACTATTCGTACATTATCTGAATACCATGATTATTGTAAGGAAAAAACTTTCTATTACAAAACACTCATCAACTCGTGTTACAACAAAAAATTAAAATTAAACAAGAATTTTATATTGATGTGGCTTCTTATAAAAATAAACATAGGATAACCGCCATCGGCTGCTATCAGAAAAAAGGATTAAAATATCTTTATTTAGAAAACTTAGATAACACGCCTCATAAAGATAAATTGATCGAAATTATTGACCAAGTACTCGCTAAACTCGGAGTCGCCAATGGGCTATCTCATATTGAGATAGCCTACACAGAGGACCATAAATATAAACTAATAGAATATAATCCCAGAATTTCTGGCGTTCATGGCTATGTCAACAGAATGGCTAAAAATAGCTCGGGTATCGATCAGATTGATACCTATCTGAGTCTATTGAATGGAACTCCAATAAAGAAACTACATAAAAAAATCCATCAATGCTTAATTATTTTGCATCAATCGCTCGACAATTTCACACAAGTGCAATCATTTTACCATTATACCCCGCTGGCGTCCAAGGAGCATCCAGGTCAGGAGACATTAACACAAGCTAAAGGTTTACTCATTCTCTCTAGCAACAATCTAACCACTGTTAAAAAAGATACTCATCAATTGCTAAAAAGAGAGTAAAGTAATGAAGATCCCTTATTTAATGAGTTTGTTTTATAATATAATCACCGTTATATCGATAGTCGCCATTGATAAAGTCAATAATCAACTCCCTCCGACACTCGCTATATTAATTTCAACATTGGTTTCAGTGTTATTTTTTAATTTAATCAACTTAGGGAATTTAAAAAAATTATACACCATTGCCTACTAAGATTTTTCATTAACACTGGTGATTAATCTTATTGTAGCAGGACTCTGGATCGGTTCATTTTACTCATTATATTATATCAATCCTTTCTCATATATCTTTATTTTTAGTAGTATCCCTGCCATTATCAGTATCGGAATTGAAAAACGAAATGTTGTCGTTTGCAGTCTGCTTTCTTTTATTTTTATCGTCTATCTTGTCATTCTTTCAATCAATGTAAACCATGCCTATCTCGGTATATTCTATGCCCTAATAAGCGGATTATTTTCTTATGCTTATCGCAGAATAAACTATTTTTACGCCAAAAAGCATCAACTTTCTGCTTCGATGTGCCTAGCCATCCGATCTTATGGCATCATTTTCTTATATCCTCTCATTTTATTTTATTTACATGAGATGCAACCGACTACTTTACTGATATGGAAGTTATAATCAGATCCTGATAAGTATGCTTATCGTGACACCCTTTTCTTTTATTCTACCTCTGTATTTAAATCAAAAGGCACTACAAAATTCAGGGGCCCACGCGCACAATTTAATTACGTCATTTATCCCCTTCATGGTCATTCTTGTGAGTTATTTTATAGGTATTGAAAATAATCATCTGCTCCCATTTAAGGTAATTTTATTGTTAATCTTTTCAACACTCGTTATTGTTTCATTAACCTCTTATAAACCAAGATTATTATGATCACATTAAAAAACACCCTAAAAAATAAAATCAGTGAATACACTTAAAGAAAAAAACAGCTTGCGACCGATCTACTAAAAAGCATGGTTGATAATAAGGATTGGCCTTAAGGAAAAGTACTATCACCCTAATCAAAAACAAGGATTTAGTGGATGGATCATTCATCAAGAACCTGATCATTCACTCTGTTTAGTGATACAAAGTTGGTGCCCTCATAAGGGTGCACCTCCACATAATCATGCAACTTGGTCAATTACAGCGAGTGTAATCGGAGAAGAAGAGCATAATTATTTATAATAATTTACCTCGCCCTTATCCCAAAAAGCACCCTTTAATCATAAAAAAAATCATAACCTGTAAACCAGGCATGATCATTCATTGGGAAATAACGCAGTACATAGTGTCAAAAATAAAATGAGCGATATTACTTTAACACTCACGTTTTACGGAAAACATCCAAATTATAACAATAGAGTACAAATTGATCCGACTACCTACTGCGTAGAAAAATTTATCTGTAAAGAAGAAAAGAATTAAGTCAGAATGTCGAGCGTAATTTATCAAAGTCCGATTGTTCGCTTTAGACCAGACTGTCAATCTCAGTTAAACAAACCCACCCAATTAAGTTCTACAATAAACTTCTAGTAATTGCTAAATTTAATGAAATTGATTACAATCCTGTGCCCTAGGCCGAATAGCTCAGTCGGTAGAGCAGAAGACTGAAAATCTTTGTGTCGGTGGTTCGATTCCACCTTCGGCCACCAGGAATATCAAGCCTTTACACCACTTTTAAATGCTCCCTTAAATTTCCTTGCGCGACTTTTGCGCGACGTTTAACAACTTTATTTTTCAAAAGTGCTAACATCGGTACTTGAGATCGCCCTACTCCACACACCTTGTTTGCGGCACTAATTAAATTACTTAATTCCGCCTGCGAATAGTGAGTCGTAATACGATGACTTTTATGCCCCAATAAATCTTGTCGATCCTCAAAGCTAACACCTACCGCACGCAAACGTCTTCCAAATGTATGTTTCAGATCATGTACCCGCACGTTTGACAGCCCAGCACGAGAACGGGCTTTCAACCAAGCTGAATTTAACATACGTGTAATCGGGTTACCTTGATAAGTAAAAACATACTTAGAGTGAAAACCTCGAAGCTGATTTACGACGGAATAGGCTATATCATTTAAAACAACTAAACGATCTTGCCGATTTTTTACAAACTCACCAGGAATAATAAACACCGAATTGCTTCCCGTTAACTTAGTTTCCCATTGCCACTGCAAGTGACAGACCTCCTGATCTCGACAACCTGTATTCACAGCAAACAAGGCCATTTGTCTCAAATGCACAGGTAACTCACTAAACAGTCGCGCTTGCTCTTCCTGATCGAGTGGATAAGGCGGTTGTCTATCGACTTCAGAAAATAACCGAATCTTAGGCGCAACAGCCAACCACGTTAAACCATACTCGTCTAACCACTCACCGGCGGCAAGATTTAAAATACGACGCACAATTTGCAACCCATGGTTAATGGTTCTTGTTTTTACACCTTCATTCCGACGCGAATCGATATAAGTCTGTAAAGTTCCCATATGAATCCCATCCAAAGGCAAGTCACCTATAAACTTATCAAGAAATTTAATATTAGCGACATCAACATGAAGACTAGCTTTATGTTGATTTTCCAATAAATACTTAGTGGCTGCCTCTCTAAAAGTCCGCTTCGGCCTTACTCCATAAACACTGGCTTGACGAATCTGCTCAAGTCGATGAACTAAATAGCGTTCGGCTTCTTCAAGAGAGCCTGATCCAGTGCTTTCTGAAATGCGACGTCCGTTGACTTTTTTGTTAATGTGCCAGATGTTCCCGCGTTTAACGAGTCCTGGCATTTTTCTTCTTCCCATAATGATCTCCTCTGTAATGGAGGACGACCCTTACACTGCTTATAATCGTCCACCCACGCGTCTAAATCAAGTCTATCGAAGGCAATGCCTATCTCTCCGATAGGAACAACCGTTAAATAAGGCCTCACCTCGTCGTTAAACCGATGACGATCCATCCCTAAATAATTGGGGGCATCTCGTAAGCGAATGAGTCGTGGTTGCATCGTGAGCTCCTTTAAAATTTAACTTCTTATTTTTTGTTGAATGAGTTTTTTTATATTTTTTATTAAAAAAATACTTTCAAAGTACTCCTTTCTCTCTGTTAAACCTTGATGAAACTAAAAATAACTTAAAAGAACGGAAAATATTTCCCGTTTATTTGGCTTAGTCTTTTCACATCGAATAAAAATAAAAAAGGAGGCCGTAACGTGGATCGTTACGGAGAATGCTTGATGTGGGAAACGGCTTTACTGAAAGCCATCCAGCAATTCGATTCCATGCAACAGTTTTCAGAAAAGTTGGGTGTGCCGCGTGAAAATGTCAGTGCCTGGTTATAAAAACATTCAAATTCCCTTGGAATATGCATTATGCATAGAAAGTTTAACGCAAGGAACGGTGAGCTGGAAAGAATTAGTGCCTGTCCATACAGTACGTCTTTTACGGCATCTCTCGCTTTCTGTTGGACAAATCACAAGTTATCCGTGCATTCAAGTTCGTGTATCACTACACCGCATTCAACAATTAAAAAATAGCATGTCAGAAACTAAATTACCTCATCCAAATATTTCTTTGGGTTTAGATGAAAATAACCGGATTCTTTTTGGTGAAGAATTATTTTATCACTACCAAACGCTAGGTAAAAAAACGATTCCGGCTTGGCGATTTTCTTTACCGAATTTATTAATAGGTAAGTATAAACCCACTGAATTAGTTCAAGCACTTTTAATTAATGAACGTGCTGCGCTAGGTGTTGCTCTAAAAAAATACTTAGGTAATCGTCAAGGAGAACGTTCTGATCTGAAACATAGTCGAAATTTCGACCAAGTTACGGGAAGAACGGATCAATGGATGGCGACTTTACTTGGATTCGGTTGCAAAGATAGTTATTGCTATGCCGAAACCATTCACTTACGAGGCAGTTCTAAACTCATTCAGTTTGTAAACGAACAAAAGCTTTCCCTGTCTACCGCTGCCATTTTGGCTTCCCAGAGTTATGAAGAGCAAGAAAAAATTTTGGCTTGTAACAAAAAAGAAATCATTGCATTCACTCAGCAACTTAAACAGAGAGCAAAACGAAAAGTAGTCATTAACCCTTTTAAGGAGATTTAAACTATGCGTGATTATACCAAGCTTTCGCCTCAATTTTGGATCAGCCCGCAAGGTAAAGCGATTCGACAATTGGGTCCTATCGTGCGATTAACCGCTTTGTACTTACTGAGTTGTCCACAGACAACGATGTTAGGGATTTATTATTTACCGTTACCTTATCTTGCTTATGAGTTGGATACCCCTTTGGAAGGGGCTTCCCAAGCCCTGGAGAAGCTCTGCCAACTCCAATTTTGCACCTATGATAAAGCAATGGAATACGTCTGGGTCCATGAGATGGCCTACTCACAAGTAGGTCCTTTAAAAGCAACCGATAATCGCGTTAAACAAATTTGTGATATGTACCAGGCTTTACCTGAATTACCTTTTTTAAAGGATTTTTATCATCAATACCAGGGTATTTTGCACTTACAGCCAAGGGGGTTATTAAGTCCTTCACAAGGGCTTCGTAAGGTGTCGTTAAGCCAGGAACAGGAACAGAATCAGGAACAGGGGCAGGAACAGGAACAAAAACAGGATCATGAACAGGAGGCTTTTAAACATGTTGTTGTTGCTGATGAAGACCAACCGTCGTCTGTGGATGATGAATACAACAGCAACAGCACCACATTAAAAAATCCCTCCCTTTATCAATTTTCTGATGGTAAACAAAGTGAAACTTTATTTTTAGATGAAGAAAAGACGAACTTAGCCATTCCTCTGCACAACGGAAGTGCTTTCATTCCCTCGCCTACACAGATTCACCACTGGCAAACACTGTATCCCGCCATTGATGTCAAACAAGAATTACGCCAGATACGTGCCTGGAATGAAGCCAATCCCACCGAACGTAAACCCCGAACCCAGATTTTACGCCATATCAACGCCTGGTTAGCCAAAGAACAACGGGTATCACGGCGACAACAAGCACCTCCGATTTTTTCAAAGGCTTCCTTAGCGGCACGAGGATTGAGTCCAACCTTAGCTCATAACCTGCAGGTAGGTGAAGCTTGGCTTAAAAACTCGATGAAAAGTGAAAATGTAAAACAACCGGAGACTGATCATGCAACTAAATGATAAAAAACTGTTTCTACAATGGCTGACATTATTAGCGGAATCCTTTAACCGCCAGGTTTCAAGCTTGTTGCTCGAAACCTATTGGCAGTGTTTGGAAACGTATTCGTTCGCTCAAATTAAACAAGCCATGTTGGCTGTTTTACGTGATACAAACCGAGAAAAGTGGGGTATGCCCACGCCGGGCGATTTAGTTCGATGGATAAACGATAGTGACCACCAGAGTGCCTTCAAAGCTTGGGGACAGGTTATTAATGCCATCCGCAGTATTGGTCGCTACAACAGTGTTGTGTTTGATAATCCGCTGATTCACTGTGTCATTCGTGACATGGGTGGTTGGATGTTTTTATGTCAACAGCCAGAAAAAGAATTACCCTTTCTTCGTCAAGAATTTGAGAAACGCTATCGCGATTATCAAGGTAAACCGCTGCCGTCTTATCCCCGTTCACTCAAAGGCAGTTTAGAGCACGATAATCAGGTGCAGGGTTTTACGCACATTCACACTGACCCCGTCTTGATAGGCGATCCTAAGCAAGCACTTAAGGTCTATGCCAATGGCCTGGCGCAAACACCCACAATCTCACTGAATCTCTCACAAGCGATTCGACAGTTTCCACACGGGCAAGTCGATATCGAAGAAGAAAATTAAGGATTCAAAACTATGTCAAGTGATGTATCACACAATAATTACCACATTGTACACGCCGATTGCCGAAAACACTTGCCAGCTTTAGCTCAGCAAGTGGATTTAATTGTCACGTCGCCACCGTATGCCGATGCACGACAACCGCATTACGACAGCGTAGCCCCTCACGATTATCCCGATTGGTTTATGTCGTTTCATGAACCACTTTGGCAAGCACTAAAACCAGAGGGCAGTTTCATCTTGAATATGAAGGACAAAGTTGTCCGTGGTGTACGCCACCACTATGTGTGGGCCACTATCGAAAAACTGATTGGCTTGGGCTGGCATTGCATCGATGACTACATTTGGCATAAGAAAACCAGTATGCCGGGCTATTGGCCCACACGCTTACGCGATGCTTGGGAGTATGTGTTCCATTTATCGAAAGTAAAGAAACCCTATATTAATCAAGACGCCGTTAAAGTGTCTATGGCCATTTCAACTCAACAGCGTCTTACCCGTCTGAACGCTTCCCAAAGCATGAAAGTTATCTCAGCAACAGGTAGTCGATTTCAACGGAATTTTACTAACTGGTTGCATAAAAAACAGGTCTTGCCCAGCAATGTATTACATCTATGCCCTGAGAATCGTAATCAAGGTCATCCGGCGGTTTTTCCTGTCGCCTTACCGCAGTTTTTTATTCGATTACTCTCAAAACCAAACGATTTGGTTATCGACCCTTTTGCCGGTAGCGGTACCACTGGTTTGGCCGCACTTTCTCTCGGACGACGCTGTGTGCTGATAGATAACCAGCTTTCTTATTGCCAGATAGCCGAACAAAGACTCAGCCAACTCATCAAACAAAAACAAAAAGCAGGTCAATTTTATGTTTAATTTAACTGAAATTATTGAGCACTTTAATCAAACGCACCAAAAACAAATAAGGTTAACTAAGACCTGGGGATTAGTTTACCTACAGCCTCAATCCTTGGATTTTTTAAACAAGTGTATGCACTTAATTCAAGAATCTGTTTATCACGCTTCCCCTTTTACAACAAATCGTTGGACCTTACGCACCGCGTTAGCTAAAACACAGGATCAGCCAACATCGGAAGCGTTACCTGTGTTAAAAATCATCGTTCAGCGATTAAAAACCGACGAGTTAATTCGACAACGACTCGATTGGGAAGATCAGCTACAAAGACTATTAAACGAAGAAACCTTTTGGCAACAGAGCTTTAGTCAAGTAGAAAATAATTTCCGCGCTAAGTATCAATTGAAGCAGCTTTATCAAGATTGGAAGCAACATCAACCTTTTCAATATTACTCGAGTCAAGGTCTTTTATTTTTACTCGATGTAGTGGTTGAATACCAACATCATGTATGGACTCAACCAGTATTGCAAGAAATAATATAAATTGTTTACAAAATAAAAGTTGAGCTGCAGACATGTATTCGGCCTCTGTTTAAGTGAAATACGTTCACTTGGGCCCTGATAGTCTTTGCGCTCTTTCTCCTCATCATTTTAACGGCCTATCAGTTTATGGTGGCCCAAATCTTGGACAGGTTTTGAAAGAGCTGGTCTCACCTGTTTTGCTATCAATTTATCTTTTACCTCAGCAATCTCTAGAACTCATTGATACTTGATTTACAAGTATTTTTTATACGCTACATCATCGTATTGTAGCCACGATAACATTCCCCTGTGGCTAATAAGGCCCAAATAATCCATGCATTTTTGTTCGCGACAGCAACCGCCGTTTTGTTATAGCCTCGCTGCTGTTTTTTATTCGTTATCCATAGGCTTCTGGCATCTGTTTTATAACAACACCTTCTAACAACAGCACGCGCTCCATGAATAAGCAACGTGCGCATATATCGGTCACCTCGTTTACTGATACCAGATAAACGCAGCGTATTTCCACTTGACTTTTGTTGAGGAACTAATCCCAGCCAGGCTGACACTTCACGTCCATTTTTAAATACATTTGCATCTCCAATTGTTGCAACAGCTGCTGAGGCTATCAAAGGGCCTACCCCTTCTATCTTCATGATCTCCTGACACCTCGCATCCTGTGTAACCACTTTTTCTATTTCTTTATCATAATGCTTAATTTCTGCGTTATAACGCTTGAATTCCGAATAAAGTCGCTTTAAAACAGCTTGTGCCTTTGTTGTGAACTTATTTTTATTCTCGTCTAGAACAGTAAGTAATTTTTCTACGTGGGTAATACCCTTAGAAATAATAACACCATACTCTGCTAATAACCCGCGTATTTGATTCGCTTGAGCAGTTCTTTGTTTAACGACCAATGCCCTAGCTCGATGCAGCAAGAGCGTATCCTGCTGTTCAATTGTTTTGATAGAGACAAATTTCATATCGGGACGTGTTACTGCTTCGGCAATTCCTCGGGCATCATTCACATCATTTTTGTTCGCTCTGACATACGGCTTTACAAATTGTGGTGCCATCATTTTTACAGTATGTCCCATGGCTTGAAATACCCTTGCCCAATAATGAGCACCACCGCTGGCTTCTATACCAATTGTACAAGGAGAAAGATTTGCTACAAATTCAGCTAACTTTCCACGACTTAATCTTTTTTTCAACACGCATTTTCCTTTTGCATCGCTTCCATGACATTGGAAAATATTTTTTGCTAAATCGATACCTAATACGTTAATATTTTTCATATGGACTTTTCCTCTTTATATTGAATAACTTGTTAATTTTTTATTCTGGCTCATTACGAAGCCTTTTTAAAGTCGGTTGAGTCCATACCATTATTTTACACAAGCCCATCAAGAACTGGAGAGAAAACGACAGGCTTGGTTATCTTCTCAACGCTTACCCTTTAGATTTTACGCCGCTATCGCCAAACTCACTCTCTACGCTTCATTTAACATTAAAACCCTTCATTCTACGTTACCAACTATTACAAGCATCGCTCCAATCTCTCGAACAACAACCGGCTATATCATGGTGGCCGTGGCGACAAAAACAGTGGCAAAAAGCCTGGTACAAATGGCTGATACAGCATTTTCGCAAAAACCAGGAAGCTATACGTGAGATCTTAAATCATTTGCAAACCCACAAAGAGTGGCTGAGCCAAGCGGTTTATCGTCAAGCAATACACGATAACTTAATGCATATTCAACAACTCATCGATAAAAGCCCCCGTGGGGATCGCTGTCCACGCTTAACTTTTTTGATTAAGCATTTATTAGCTCAATGGCAAACTAAAGCTGATGAAATAGCCCGAGAAAAACAAAGCAGGTTGTCTTTATCGCAAAATTTCAAACGAGATTTAATGACCACCTTAGAATCGTATGTAAAGTATTGTCGTGAGCAAGGGCGAACAATCCTTGAGGCACGGCTGGAAGATATCAATTATCTACGCAACTTACTCAATACAACGGATGACTTAACACAATTACGAGAAAGTGTAGTGCAACGGTATCAGATCATGCAGCGACCACCGCTCGCGAAATTAATCACTTCTTTAGATGGCAGTGTCTTACGACATGGATTACGAGGCATCCTAGAAAATCCTCAATACAGCACAGAGCGATTTAAGCGAGCCGTTACACAGGCTACAACTTCTATTGCTCCAGATGTGAATAACAATGAAGTATTAGCTATGAAACAACAACTCGCGCAGATGCAAGCACAAATTCAACAGTTAATGAATAATACGGAATATGCTGATCCTCTGCTAAAATCATCTGACATTGTTAGCAATCATTTCCGTTTCTTCAACGCACCACAAGGTATCAAACCCATCAATTAAGTTATTCATTTCTATTTAAATTGAGCAGAAAAAAATCGTTATTATTCTTTATAAAAAAAGTCACATAAGTCCTTGCATTCCCCGTATTGGGGCCGCTAACATAAACCTGTTTCGTTTACAAAAAAATCTGGCGCAGGAAATTCCCACGCCAGCCGCACGCACAAGGTATAGCAAGTACCTTGCCGTTGCTAACCACTTATCTCAACAACTAACTGTGAATTAGGAGTGAGCATCATGGCTTTTTATATCATAAATCATCGGGCCCCATTAGAGCAATGGACCTTTATTGATCAGATATTAATAACTTTTTTATTCTGTCGTCAAAAACTTTTACTTGAAACTACTCTAGCGCGCATTCGACAAACATAGCGTCTGACTATTTTTTAAAAATATTTCTTTTTTTAATTTAACTAGGACCTATTTTTGCGCCTCAGGAGGTTTTATGTCTGAAAAAAAAGTGGTTGGACCCGCAGAAGCCAATCCAGTCTTAGCACAGCATCCACCCCAGCAACCGACCGATCTCATTACTCGTATTTTACAATTACTGGGTAATCGTTCACCCTCACCGAAACAACGACAATTGATCAAGCGATTATTATTTAATATTACCTTTGAAGCAAAGTTAATTTTTGATAAACGTCTTGCACCACGTGAAGAAGAATGTTTGTTGCTTGCTGCTTTAGGTTACAGTTCAAAACAAACAGCTGAAATATTATCCATTAAACAAAAAACAGTGGAGGAATCGCGAAGTAATGCGAAGAAAAAACTCGGTTGTCAAAATATGCCTCAATTGGTCCTACAAGGTATGCGTTATGGTTATATTTTATCAGAACAATACCAGCAAAACCCCGTAAAAATACGGGAAAATAACGAGTTTACAAACCCATAAAGCCTCGGGTCTTCTGGTTCAATTAGCCAATAACATCCGTATTTTTACGGGATTTACTTTATAGTTAATTAAAGCAAAACTATAAAACGAGTTTGTTTTTAAGGAGAAAAAAATGTCACTATCAACACCGTGTCGCGTGCTAGTCGTCGAAGATAATCCGACTATACAACGTATACATCAACAATTACTGAGTAGTTTAGGCTGTCAAGTCGATTGTGTATCCAGTGGAAAACAAGCATTGCGTCAAATCTACTACGATCTGATTTTATTAGATATCGGTTTACCTGATATTTCAGGAGAAACCGTGATTGAAACAGTATGCGCAAAAGAAGTCGAACGAAAATCGCTTCCGATTATTGTTGTTTCTGCGCATGGAAAAGAAAATGAAAAAGCTTATTTAGATCTGGGTGCTAACCACGTATTCAGCAAACCCATAACCAAAGAGCAACTGCAATCGCTTCTAGAAATGTATGTTTTACAAGAAAAAAAGGATGATCCTACTCTTTAATTTTTGTACACTATAGATTAAATAAAATAGAAAAATAATTGAATTATGTCTTCTACTTTACACCAACCGCATGATTTTTTATTTCGTAAATCGATGAGTGACCTGCGGGTAGCCAAAGATTTCTTTTTAGAACATCTACCACCTACATTACAAAAACAAATTGATTGGTCCCAACTCAAACTACAAAATGTGAGTTTCTTAGATGAACACTTTAAACGCAGTGCCGCCGATATGCTTTATCAGGTGACTCTAAAAAAAGGTAATCGCCTTTATCTTTATCTACTCTGTGAACATACATCAGAACCGGATCCCTTGCTGGCCTTTCGTTTAGTAAAATACATGGTTCGTATCATTCAGCAGCATACTGAACAGTACCTCCAAGCCCTTTTGCCGGCGGTGTATCCGATGGCGCTTTATACGGGTAAAAAACCTTATACCTATACCTTGGATTGGTATACCTTGTTTGGCGAGCAGGAAGACTTGATGCGCCAAGTTTTTAATAACCCATTTCAACTCATTAATGTCAGTCAAATTGAAGATACAGAACTACGCAAATACCTGTGGGCAGGCGCTTTTGAACTCATGTTTAAATACCGTCTCAAAAAGCACCTAAGCCAAGAAATTGTCGATCAAATAGGGAGTTGGCTCGTTGAGCTTGAGAAACAAGATGGTTATGAATATATCACCCTTATGCTAAAATATATGTTAAATTGCTTTGATGAAGCACGGGGTAAGGAGTTTATCAACCAGCTCAGAACGCATTTAACCCCACAATTGGAGACAGAACTTATGACGATTGGTGAGCAACTCAGACAAGAAGGTATCCAACAAGGGATGCAGCAGGGAATGCAGCAAGGGATACAGCAAGGTGAATACACCCTATTGCAACGTCAAATGCAACGCAAATTTAACCAGATACCGCAGCGCTACCTGGATAAGCTGCATCAAGCTAATTCAGAGACCTTACTCAGATGGAGTGATGCCATCTTAGATGCTCAAAGTTTATCCGATATTTTCGATGATGAATGAGTTTGTTTGTGTCGAGATTTAGTTATTAAAGTATATCTCGACTATTTCGACAAAACGTGTTGAATGGGTGCTACGCTTTAGCTGGATAACGATGGGGATGATAGATTTGATGTAAGTATGTAGATTTTCTTCGCTAAAAGTCGAACCGGCCTGCTGCATCATAAAGACTAATTGCTTAAAACAGCCTTCTGGCGTATCGGCATGCACAGTACTCATACTGCCTGGATGACCACTGTTAGCGGCCCGCAGAAATGACCAGGCTTCAGCTCCACGTAATTCGGACAGTAAAACCCGATCGGGTCTTAGGCGTAAACAGGCCTTAAAAAGTTTTGAAGCGCTGATTTGTTCGTCCTCTTCATTGAACAGTAAATTGACTGTGTTAGTCTGATTTAGGGTCACTTCCCGTGTATCTTCCAGGGTGATTAAACGTTCCGTGTCAGGAATTAATTTTAGGCAGGCATTAAGGAAGGTTGTTTTACCCGTGCCGGTTCCGCCGCTGATAATCAGATTTTTCTTTGATTGGATGGCAAGCCTTAGAAATCCAAAAATATTTTTTTGTTCATGAAGTGTTTTTAAATTAGTTATTGTTTTGTGATAGGTGTTTTCTTTTATATCTGCATATTCATCAAAAACCCCTGACGCTTGATAATCCTGTAAAGCCATATCCCGACGGGAATGGCAACGAATCGAATAAATAATTTTATCTTTCTCACAAGCCGGCGGCATAATACATTGTATTCTCTCTCCTGTCGGTAAATAGCCTGACAGTAACGGGTGAGGAAATAACGTGTGATTGAATTCGGCAATCAAGTTAGCCAAAGCTTCAAGAAAACTCAAGGTTAATAGTTTCACGTTATGACGTGTGAAAACACCGTTTTTCTCAACAAAAACGACACCCGGTTGATTAATACAGATTTCAGTCATCCCTTGTGTTTGTAAAAAAGGCCTAAGTGGTTCCAGATGTTTTTCTAAGGCTTTGATCGACATGGGTTAAGTATTATAGGACATTAAGTTTAGAAGGAGTATTTTGCAGAACGACGCTAAAATCTAAATCCTGTGCAACAAAGACTTGAAGTGGACTACCTTGATGAACCCATAAGGTCGGTGAAATGGCTTGTTGCTGTAAACTGTGTTGTGCGGTTTGATTAAGACTATTGGCAATAGCGATACGATAAGCTTGTGCTGCATTGTAGGACGTATTATTCGCAACACCCAACGTCGAGGTACTGGTACCTAATACTGAAAGCAATACGGCGCTACCAAACTGTTGCCAAAAATGGCGATCCATCGCATCCGCTGACATTCCTGCCATGCCTAGTGCATCCACACCGGGTGAAGCTAGATTCAAACTCACACCCTCAGGGGTTATCAATCGTGTCCACACCACAAAAACCCGTGATTGCCCTTGTAATAGTCCGCTTTTGTATTGTCCGATTAAACGACTCCCGGGTGGTATTAATACCTGCGAACCATCCTCAGCATAAACAGGCTGGTCGATGATAGCGCGTAAAGAACCTGGCAGGTCTGAATTAATCGCCGTTTCTAGGATAGCATGAAGCAACTGACCTTGTGCAATCAGCTGATTGAGAGGGCCTATTCTTCTTGCTTGCACCGTTTTATCCGAAACTGTGCTCGCTTGCTGCAAAAACTGAGTATTTGAATCCGTTATAAAGTTTTTTTCTAAGGATCTTTCTACAACGGCATTGGGTGGATGATTATTTTCTACATTAAATAATATTATAGGTGAGGATAGGCGTTGTTGCAGTTCTTTTTGTTTGGCTTGCAATACCGCAATTTGCTGTTCAGATAAGCCTTTTTTGGCTGCAGGTGTTGATTTTTCTTGAGCAGGATAGAATTTTATTTTTTCTGCTTCGGCTTTGGGTATCGTATAGTTTTATTCTACGGAAAATTCTGTTTTAGAAGTGGGTTTTCTCATTTGAAAATAAACATGCGTCGCCAATAACAGCAATACACTAACCAGCAATATAAGAAAAAAAGATCGTTTATAACGAGGTTCGGCAATCTCGGGTAGACCTTCAGCCTCTGATGCCGTGGTTTGATTATCTTTTTCTTTTTTTTCCATGAATTATCCCCACCTATCGAACACTTTGCCAATCGCCTATCAGGGCATCGTTATAAACACTGGTCACATAATGACCACCACGTAAGGTAAATTGTGGCGCTGTAGTATTAACCACCACATAGTTTCCTTTTATGTGGTAATTAACCAAGGTTTCTTGGCGACTTTTGTCGACAATAAAAATCGCGGGTAAGATGTTATCAAAGCGGAAATAAGTAAACTGATTATTGCAATCAAAGACTTCACGTGGTGCTAAGTGTTTGTCACCTGTAAAGCTATATTTCCAGTTGATTTGAGTCGGATCACACACACCGACTGCATTCGCTTGTCCATCTCGGTTATAACCTGCCGTAGGATAAACAAAACGTAAGATATAGGTGGGTGAAACTTTTGAATGTGTTGAATCCAGCTGAAAATTATAACTGTTGACATTAGTTAACACCGTCATGTTGGTCTTTGATTCAGTGACAGGCTTAATGAAGAGATTGTTTTTAATAGGCACCGCTTGCCAGGCTAAGCTATCACCCATAGAGACATTTTGTACCATCTCATTCGCTGCAAAGACAATTTGCGTTTGATAACCATACTGACCGTGAATAAGGACTACATTGTTTGGATCATAATTAACGGTTTTAACATGCCTATCCGCAGCAACCTGCCTGGGAAGCAATGTAGCCTCCGCAAAACTCATTCCGTACCCCATAAGGAGGATATTGCTTAATAAAAGAAAAATAATCCGTTTATTCATGATGTTTGTCACCCTCATTGGTTAAATTCACGGGCGTTACCTGATAATAGATCACGGTAAATCCTAATGGATTGCGGTCTAATTGGGTTTGTGTTGCTTTCATTGACTGGTATTGCCATTTTAAAATCGCTTCTTGATAAGCGATTTGTTCTGTAGAGGCGGTTTTATCACGTAATCGTTTCTCAAAGCGAATAGCGGCGGTATTATCATTTAAACGTGAGATGGATAATACCTTAATAATAATCATTTTATCTTTACCATATTTTTGATAAGGGGAATTGGCTACATTACTGTCTACTTCCGCATCATATTGTTTGCGAATCGTTGCACTGGATTGTGCCCAGGCTAATTGATAGGGAATTTCTAAATTATCACTATCATAACTTTCGCGGTTCATTACATAATGCATAATAAAATAACGCGTCATCTGCCAATTCGCGGTTAAGTGGGTTGGCTCTAATTCACCTAATTTACTGACTTCGCCGGTAACATTATTAAACGCATAAAGGTAAGGAACCCTTTGTTTCAGTGGAAATAAACAGGTGAATAATAGTAAAGTCAGCAATAAGGTGAGGAGCAATCCTGCATTGCCGATCAACGAATAACGCAACCAAAGGGTTTTACTGTAATATTGATCATAACGCCAATCTGAAGCTGCTTGATAAAAATCTTTATTTAAATCAATAGCACTTTCATTTGCTTTATGAGTAGAACTTTCATTCTTAGGTAGCGTTTTTTTCTTATTTTTTGAAGTCATTTGGGTTAACTATTTTCTCCTTGTTGTATAGCAGAATTGATTGCCGCTCGTTTTTGACTTTGAGCGCGTTGTGTCAGTGAACTTCTGGCATATTTAATTCCTTTTCCAGCTAAACGTGCAGCAGAACTAACCCCTGTGGCACTTAAGGTTGATTTGACCATACCGCCTATGTGACCTAATGCGCTTAAAGTTAATCCACCACTTAAACTACTGGCAATTGATAAACTTTGTTTCAATAAAAAAGCGGTGACTAATGATAAGCTACCAAACAATCCCACGGTCAAAAAATCGGGATTACCTTGTATCGCTTGTTGATCGAGGTCCGGTAGTACCAGATTTATCAGCGAGAGCATTAACGCTAAAATGCTCGCTGTAATGATCGGAATCAGTGAAAAATTAAATAGTTTCTGCAACCAACTGACAAACCAACCGCGTGTCGATTCCCATAGCATAAAGGGTAAGAAAAGCGGACCTAAGGCTAAGCCAATCGCCATCGCCAATTTGGCATAAACTAAAAGTCCTAACCCAACTAGACAACATAAAAAGGTAAAAATGATGAGGAAAATAGCACATAAAAATTTTTGGATAGAAAAACCACTTAATAATTTTCCAGCTGCACTCATCCCTATACTATAGACTTGATTTAAAGCTTCTGTCATTGTTTTATCTTTCATAAACTGATGATTAGACGCATTAACAATGACCTGAGCTATGCGATTAGGTTCATTAGTAAAAATATTGTAGATAAAAAGCTGGTATAAAGACCAGTTTATTATTAAGCTGTAAACCACGAGTAAAATAAGGATATGCCGATTAAGCGTATTAAAATCAGCACTTAAAGTATGTAATGTAAAACGATAACCTAATAAAAGAATATAAACAGTACATAACAACGTCAAAGCATAGCCATACTGTTGTAGAAACTGTTGATGGACAGTGGAGACAAAGCCTTCAATTACTTGATCAACGGCACTTAAAGTATCCGTTATGAATGTATTAACAGAGAGCGTGCTCATTGTTCTTTACCAAGGAAATGTAACGCTTTTATTTTTTTCCAAAAAGTAGGGTCTCTCAAATCTTCTACAGTAGTCGTAGCGGGAATAACGTGTCTATCAATTAAGTGACGATAATATTCTTGTGTCCACTCTTTACATTTCTTTTTTAATGAATCGTTTTTTTTAGAATGGCTATAATAATAAGCGCACTCATCAATAGGGTAATTCCCTCCTCGTAAGAAAAACTCTTCATCCATAATTTGAAGCATGTTTGCATTAAGCAAAGGATTTTTATGACCACACGCGGTTAAGAAATTCAAGCTAACGAGAAATAAACTCACTAAAATAAATCGTTTATAAATTAATATCATGATGCATTCTCCTTACCAATTATTAATTTTAGTTTTCTTGCCACAAAAAGTAGCCTGTTCATCACAAGGTGCTTGCAATGGTTGAGTGGCGCAAGCCGTTAACGATAAAATTAAAAATAGCGCTAACAGTATCGAGAGATGTCGTGCCAATCGTTTTATGGTGTTCGTTTCCTCAACTTTATTTTTCACTTTTTTTAGTTAAAATTTCCTACTCAAAAAATGCGCAGTTTGTATCGCATCATTTACTTTCTCTTGCGCATCAATCGCTTGTTGCTGATTCAGCAAGGCTAATTGACGCAGCGTTTCGAGTTGAATAAGATTATTTTCTATGGTAAGCCGATTCTGTAAATCCAAAGATTGTTTTAAAGTTGTGGTTGTACCAATCTGTTGGCGTAGTTGATTCGCATAGTTAATCTGTTCTTGAATCTTGTCATAGCTTAATTGACTAGCTGCTCGTGCGGCTAAAGCGGTTTTTGCTTTTAAGGCATAGTACGCTTGATCCGTTTTATTCGGATTAACCCGATTGTAAAGCGGTGTATTAACCGGAAATTCTTTGGCTAATGAATGAAGAGTTTGACCTAATAAACTTAAATTACCACCATTGCCAGCCATATGAAGAATAGATTCCCATCGATCGGTATTCTCTCCCCAGGATTGATAATCTTTAAATTGCCAGCGCCCCCATCCGGATTGACCGGATACCGCTGCTTGAATTTGGTCCGTTAATCCTTCAATGGTATTTTGTATGCCGGCGATCTGCTGTTGGTAACCTTGAATCTGTTCAGCAATCATCAATAAGTCACTAATCGGATCCGCCGCACTGGGAAGCGGTAAAAGGATGAGTAAACTAAGCATAGCCGCTTTAATCGCCAAATTTAAATTCAATGGAGTCGTTAACATGAGGTTGTTTTTACGCTCCTTCGTTGCTGAAAAATCGGTAACCAAATGTTGGGATCATCCCCAACTTCTGCACGAATCGTATCGAGCAGTACGACCGTTTCTTTGCGTCCTGAAATAACCGCTATTTCATTGTCTAGCCCTTGTAAGTTCGCTCTTAACACAACCGATTCTTTACCTCGGCCGTAATTCAATAAAAAATAATGGCCTTCACTCGGTAAGGTTTTAATGAGTTCAAATTCTCTGTCGGTTAATCCGAAATCCCCGATGTACGTTTTTCGATCCGCACTGGGATTGGGAAAAAAGATTTTGCAGGCCGCCGCTTCATTAATTGGTGCTTGAATCGCTGAAGACAAAGTATCGTAGGCGGCTTGCGTCGCCAGACCAAAACAATTATTTTTCTTACGTGGTGTGCGAGATAAATCATTAATAATGGTTTTGAAATAATCATCTTGTAAAGCCAACCAACCTTCATCAAGAAAAATAATGCCACGCTGACCTTCCAGTTGTTGACTAAAGCGGTGCAATAGGTACATTAACGTGGGTGTTTTGCAGCATTCGTCTTTGAGAATATGACTTAAATCCAAACCAATGACTTCAGCGTTATAGTGTTGTTGTTCAAAACAATCACCCTTATTGTCAAATAGCCAAGCATATTCGCGGTCACTGTGCCACAACTCAAATTGTGCACGCAGCGAACCTGGAACATTCGCGCCAAAAAATGGTGCAATATGACAAAATTGGCGTTCTTCAGGGTTTAAGCGATACATCCCCGTAATCGCTTCTTCAATGGTTTTTATTTCTTGAGCATCGAACGAACCATAGCAAGGTTTTAAAAGTTGCTTAAAAAGCTGTAATAAAAATGTGCGGTTTCCTTTAGTATCCGTTAATTGACAAGGATTGAAGCCCGTCGCAATGCCTGGCTTTAACACCTCATAGATTCCCCCTAAGGCCCTCACTAAAATTTCTAAACCGCGGTCTTTATCAAAAATAACTCGTTTGCCACCGAATTTCATACTTTGGGCAATGAGAAAGCCAACTAATACCGTTTTACCGCTGCCGGTAGCGCCCACGACCATAAAATTACCGACATCCTTATTGTGAAAATTAAAATAATAAGGACTGCCTGACAGTGTTTCTAACACGGTCACCGCATCACCCCAAAAATTATTCTTCATTTGGCCTATCGGTGTGTTGTGTAAGCTGGCTAACGCCGCCATATTTTTTGTAGAAATGTCCGCTTCTCTGACAATATAAGAAAAATTCCCAGGCAATTGCGACCAGAAGCCACATTCACAAGCGATGTCTTCACGAACACAAAGGATGTCCCGATCCGAAAACAACGCGATGATCTCACTGACGTGTTGATTAAGCTGTTCTTGGCTATCGGCATAACAAACTAAACTAAAATGGTGTTTACCATAACCTGCTTCGCCACTGGCCGCATCATCAAACGCCTCATCGATCTGTTCGGTTTGACGTATCGATTCTTCTTGCGTTTGTTGTCTATCGTGCTGTTGATCCCGTAAACGCGTTTTAGCCAAATGGCGATCATAAAATCGAAAGGATTGAGTTAAGGTGTATTCCACCCGTAAGTTATTTAAACTGTCTAATAAACCCTGATACGTGATAGAGGGATAGGCTTTGATAGCCAGTACCGCAGCAAATTTTTTACTCTGATCACTGGCACGACATTCTATGGTTCCTGAATGACGATTAAAAAACAGCCGCTTTCTTGGCAAATAAGTCGACGCATCTTGAAATAGAAGCGGTACCATCTGCTTATCATAATTAATTAATTGACTTACAAATTCCAGCGGCCCTGAAAAAAGCGATTCGCCTTTTTGATAAAGACTCAGTAGCTGGGGTTGATAATCGGATAAAGCGTGTAATACGTTTTGCGTTATCGTTGTTAGTGCTAAGGATATTTTACTCAGTTGCCGTTGTTGTGCGATGTGGTCTGCTTGCTGACTTAATTTTTTTATCCAATCAAATCCTTTATTTAAAATACCTTCAGCCGGTTTAGTGACAATGCCGAGATAGTGTTGATGATGGAATAAAGGCCGTTGCTGAATTCTTGTGCGATAGTTGTCATTCAGTTGCTGCGCAAAGCCTGGTTTAAATTCACCATCTGGATACTCAGTGGTTTGGCGACGAACCGTCCAAAAATAAACCGCGTATTCTGATGAAAAGTTTTTAAACAAACTGTTACGGCGATTTTTATACGCATCCAAGGTCGCTTCACCTTGTATGACGCCGTCAATACCGGCTAATCGAATGATTTGAATTAACTGACTGTTTTTATCAATGAGCGTATCGTTGTTGTAGTGGCCTAAAATATTAATATGTCGTGAGGCATTAACGTCTTTTCGTAGCAAGCGGTCTGATTTAAGGTTTCCAATTTTTCTTAAACTTGCCAACATGTTTTATCCTGGCTGATAACTATTCGTGCCACCCCAAAACCGATTATTTAATACGGGCGGCGTTTGTGTGAAATATTTCAGCCATACACGAAAAAACTGACCATCTTTTAGAGTGAGGTGAAATAAAATCAGATGAACTAGGCCAAATAGCGGAATTCCTATTAACGTGCGCAGATCAATACACAGCAAGGTGTTAATTGCCAAATTCGCAAAGAACAAACGCATGGGAATACCCATAAAAAGAGGCGGTCGTGTTAAGGCTAACGCTAACGCATCAACTTCGAGTTGATAATTATCCAAATTAACTCCTTTATTTTTCTATGAAATTAATGCATGTAATGCTCTAGCGACACCACCGGCACCAAACATAATGGCAATGCCCACTAAAGTTTGTAAAAAACGCTTCCATTCTAAGTAATGGCCTGCGCACAGTAAGCCCATGCCAATAATCGCTACTGTGGCAATCGCTAATCCGGTCGTACCATAAATCGCATCGATGACATAATTCAATCCTTGGCTGACGGGCGTATCACCACCAAATGCCCAGGCAGATGAGAAAAAAATAAAAGGAAAAATAATAATAAGAAAATAAGGTAAATTTTGATAAATTTTATTTCCTTTTTTTGATCGATCAGCCAACATAAATTTTTACTAAAAATCTTATTTTAATGGCTTTATTTTAACGTATTTTTTATTTTGTTTCATCTAAAATAACTGTTTTTTTATGAGTTAATGTTATCTTTTTTTGTTTGTTATTATTGGATTAAAAAGATATTTATTAATCATTTGTTTTTACGAATAAATTATTTTTACTTTCCCCCAAAAAAACCTGTCTACTTTACTAATATAAAAGGCTTCTCCAGGCTGTAAATCCTGTTTAATGGCATCCGGATGGATAATGAATGATTTATTACGTTTTACACTTCCCATCCCTGTCGATGTATCCTCACTAATCTGTGCACTGATATCAAAACCATCTTGCGTTCCTACCCAGTGGGTAACCGCTTCTGCACTGTTATGATCATTCAGACGATGACAAATCAGTGTATTCACACAGTTTAACAATTGATTTTCAAAATCCGGATCAACCCGCTTTAAATCGGCTAAGCCTTGTGTACCAAAAATGGCGTGAATCCCTTTACCTCGACCCATATTGACTAAATTTAAGACTTGTTCGCCCGCAAATACAGAGAACTCATCAAATACCGTAAAAATCCGTTGTTAGGTCTCTAAGCGATCGATAACCGCTTTAATATCGTTAATAATTAATTTGCCTAAAACCTTCGCAAAGCTAGGAAAACGTAGTGCCGGTAGCGCAAAATAGACCACGCTCCCTGACTGGATAATTTGCGCTAAATTAAATTGTTTTTCATTTTTTTCAAAAAAATGACCGAGCTCAGAATGAATCAGTAAGCTTAAATGCGCTTGTAAGCCAGTAATATCTTTTATGTCATACTGCTGTAAACGTAATACACGCTTTTTAAGTGATTCATCGGCAATAGCACGTACCTTGAGTGCAACTTCTTTAAAATCTAAGCAATCGACAATGGTTTTTAAATCAAAGTTCGCTTTTAAATTTAGCAGCACTTCAAAGGTCGTTTGTAAATAATCTTCGGCAACCGAACGATAATAATCATTTTCCCAGTGATCTTTTAAACTAATTAATTTATCTTTAAGTTCGGTACAACCTCCGTAGGCTAACGGATCATAATGCTGATGGTCAGCACAATTAAAGCCGTAAAAAGTACGCCCGCTCGTCTGTGCTCTTTGCTGCAACCAGCGGACATTTTCCTGTGTCGGTTTGCCATCAATGATAATCAGTGGGTATGCTTGTTGTAGGGCACGTTGGTAAAAACGGCGTAAGGTCACAGTTTTACCACCGCCGGTTGTACCTAATACTAAAACCATTTGGTTGATAGCTTTATCGGGAATAATAACCGCTTTCTGGTTTGTCGACATGCCTAATAACGTTCCCTCTTGATATTGTTCGTTTTTATTTTTAATAAAACGTGGGTATCCGTGAAAGCGTTGTTTTTTCCAATGAGGACGATCCGGTAACTTTCTACCCCTTTGAATTGCTTTGAGTTCCCATTCATACGTTGAATTGGGAATCCATTCGGTTAAGCCTAACAACCCAGCAAAAAGTAAGGGAAAGCCCAGTAGGTAATAAAAATCCTGTTGGTAAGTTAATTTCAGTGCAGTGAGCAACCCTTGGGTCAACACAATTTTCCAAAACATCAAATGACTAACAAATCCAGTGTGGATGATTTCAAGGAAGGAGAGTGTAAAATGCGCTTGCCATTCCATCAAAAGGCAACACCACCCAGCTAATAAAACACCTACTAACACGATCAGCCCAACGGAATAACGAAGCCATCGGACAAAAGTAAGAAAACAGAAAAAACCCAGCAAGCCTACCCCGAGTTGCCATAGGCAACAGAGGCCAATTAATACGCATTGAATCGTTTCTCGTGGGCGATGTAAAAAGCTGTTATCCTGGTTTGACATGATAATCTACAGGCTGTTTTTGTAAAAAATCCTTCAGTAAATAAATTTTAACAAAAGGCATCTCCTTGGCCGCTTCCTGCAGGCGTGGTTGCATGGATTCCTTACAAAAATACCAGACAGCTTGAATGGAAAATTGGACAGCATAGGCTTTCAGAATGTCTTCTAGACGTAGTTTGCTTTTACAAGATAACTCCACTTCAATGGCAATCTGTTTGCTATCTAACGTTAAAATTCCATCAGGTAGATGACCCTGTTGGCCGACACTGAATTTGTATTTATCATGCTTTAGTTTTCGTTCGCTGATCCAACGCATACCAGGATAAAGTTCTCTTAATTTGAGATACAAATTAACTACAGTTAAATCATGGCGGTAGTTAGCTAAAGGTACCCGATGTAAAGGAGGTAAGAACGTAAAACGTGCGCCAGCTTGAGTCAAGCGAAATAATCCGTGTTTCCCATAAAAAATGCGTTCATGCTGAATTAAATTATGCCGAATCAATTTATTTATGACTTGGTAATTACGTGGCTTGCGTAAGCTAAAGCGTTGGTTAATCTGCGGCATTTCGCAAAAACCAAACTGATTGATGAAGTGTAATATTGAAACATCACGTTCAGTTAATTTCACAGACAGAGAGTCCTTATTTTTTTATCTAAAAAGTGGACTACAATTTTAGAAAAGAAGCAAGTGCTAGACGAAACTACGGTATAATTAAAATCGGTCAGGGTTATCCACATGAGGGGATTCCTCAAAAAATCCCGCGATTGTGGATAACCTTACTCCTTACCAAATCAATATAGAAAAGCCTTGTGCTCAGATTTTGAGAGATAATTATGTCTGTAAAACTTACTAAAAATAAACCCAAATGTGGACTGTGTGGTAGCAGCAAAAAAGCGTTAACGAAAACATCTTGCTGTAATCATTGGATTTGCGATGATGAAGACACCTATGTTATTTTTTCATATGCAAGAAATAGTTGTTACCGAAACCATGACCGCTATACACTGTGTTCTTATCACTTCCACGAAAAGCACAAAGACGTCTGGCAAAACTGTAAGACCTGTAAAGCCTCTTTTGATACTCCCGATTACGTTAGTATGGGAACGAATGAATTATAACTTCGAGGTATTAAAAAATCCTGAAAAATTCTCTATCTCATGTGTTAACTGTGGTTTTACTACGGACACATTAGATGCTTTTGCTCTGCAAACTTCAAAAGGCTATTATTGTACCAAGAAAAAATGTCAAAAAACAGGATTTACTAATTAGTTTTTTTTACATTCAAATTTTATCTGACTTTAAAAAAGTGAATCTAAAAATTTAGCTACGAGCAGAATTTTATTTAAAGTGACCTACCAATCTAAAACAAAGGATTTTTATGTATTAGTTACCCTTTACCTTATCTATTATTTTCTATGTGATTACTACCCACTTCTACTTCTTCCACTTTCCACATCGATTGACTCGAACTGCCCGCCCAACAGCCATGACCACTCTCTCACACATACGCTAGTAATGAAGAAGTGAGAGAGTGGTCATGGCTGTTGGGCGGGCAACCTTTGTAAATCAAGATAAAAAGCATTTTGAAGTTTACTAGATTGACAATAGAGAACCTAATATACACTGACTACCCTTACTAAAAACACAGTTTAAGATACAATGATTTTTTCAGCAGCCTGTTTGGTTGCTGCAGCTACTTGAAGTAACTGTTGATAAAGTCCCTCAGCCTCTTCATATGATTCTGCTCGTATAGTTGCTTCTAATTGCTGGCAAGCTCGCTCTAAGCGGTTCGCACCACAATAACTTGCTCCACCACGCCATTTATGAGCCATGGCTTGAATAGCGGCCCAATCCTGAATTTCATGGTATTGCTTTATTTTTACTAACTCCTCTGTAAGACTATTGGCTAGT
>CAYQIE010000073.1:0-20076 GCA_964417505.1 Rickettsiella sp.
GCATTGCTACCCGATATTGTAAACGGGGAAAGTATTTTTTGGAGGCCGTTAAATTCGCTTCTTCCGTTATATTGATGACTTAATTGACAACACTCCCTAATCCACTTTGAATAAAAAAGGGACAGTTTAAAAGCCCCCTTTTAACTTAGCAAGTACTTATAGACTAAGGGTGCAGTCTATTAATATTGGATTGCAAATCGCTTAACTGTTCTTCTATGGGTTGAACCAAAAACTGACTGGTTTCCTTTCCTCCGCCCCACAACGTAGCAAAGCAACGTAATAAGGGTATTCCGCGATACTCTGATAAATTGGTTCTCGCATTATTAGTAGTCTGTTGTAGATCAGTAATGATTTGTTTACTTGCATGCTCTTGATTGGCTCCAGATTCTAACAGTGCATCCATTTTTTGCTGAACATTTTCAATAGCTTGATATTTGTTTTTACCTGATTAAGCCCATAGAAAATTTGATTTTAATTTATTAGCATGCAGAGTCAAATTAACTTTCGAATCTATTAAAAGATCGATTAACTTAGCATATTGTTCTTGTTGGTTACGCAACTCAGCTTGATTAACCGTAGACAATTCATTTAGTTTTGTATCAAGTTGGATTAATCCAAGCTCCAGCTCCTGAGGAAAATTTACAGCGGGATCAAAATGAGAAAAATCTTTATTTAAAATCTTAATCTGTTGTTCAATTGTCTTTTTTCTGTCACTAATGTTTTCCGAATTAATTAGTTCTGCGCATAAATTCGAATATTCTTCTTGATCACTTTTAAACTTAGCTTTTAGCTCATTAAATTGTTGGTTTGAGTATTCAAAATTGTTTAAAAAATCTATTAGCCAATATAACTGTTGAAAAAGATAACACACTTTAGTTTTTTGATCTCCATCTATAGGTTGGATTAATCCTATTTTACCCTCCAAATAAGCTTGGCAACCAGAACTCAATGGCCTCTTAGAATAAATTTCTTTAATTTTGTTAAATAGTTCTTCAATCTGATTAACAAAGATTAAATCAAGTTCAGAAAAAATATTATCAGAATTTGAGATGTTATCAAGACTGTTGCTTCTTAATTGTTCAAGTTGGTTTTTTTGTATCACAAGCTCCCTATTGATAAGTTGGGCTTTATCCTTAATACAATATTCTACGCATTGCATTAAATAATTTATTTGATCCAATTTTTCTTTTATTGGAGTATTTAGTTCAATGAAATGTTTAATTTGGCCGATGCACGTATAAATTTCTTCAATTTGAGCATCGAGTTGATTAACTAAGCACTGCGCTTGCTGTAAGAGCTTATCTGCACCATAAAATTCTTGTAATCGTTCTAATTCACATATTAAATCAGATAACTTTTCTTTAGGTTTAATTTGAAGCAGTTGGGCTTGTGGATACAATGATGGCATGATCAACCCCTTATTATTTTCATAAAGGGCAGAAAAAAATCTGCTCTTATTTAGAATTTTTAAGCAGTAGGTCCGATCTCAGAAATATTTTTGGTTAAAGTATCTAATTGGTCTTGTAATTGTTTGACATATTCAATACTTTTAACTTTTCTGCCACCCCAAAGCGTAGCAAAACATCTTAATGGAAAAAAACCACGATAACGTGATAAAACATCTGTAATTTGCTTATCGTTAATATATTTATCTAACTCGTTAATATTGTGTTTCAATGTTTCTATATCTACTACACTTGATGAATTATTAAGTAAGTTGAGACTATCAAGATCTATTTTTTCAGATAATTCCGAAATTAGTGACAAGGCTCTAGATTTTTCTTGACCATTGAAATAGCTCTTTTTGAAGAGCCAATCCATGTTTATTTATATTCAATAAAGTTTTGTTTTCCTTAAAAAAAACAGACTGAATTGCTTGAGCTAATTGATCATTACATAATTTTGGAGATTCATTTTCGAGCGATTCTAGAGAAGATGTTGAAGATTCTATTGGTTTTATATTTGAATTCTCAACCGATAGTATAGATAATGAATTTGCTCTTCTTAAACTTTCAGTTTCAGTCTTTTCTTCACTCAATAAGTTGGACCGACTTCGTGAACTGAAACCCCGCTCTGCATCAAGAAAATTTTGAAATGATGCAAGTACTTCTTCGTTTAGTAATTCTGGCAATTTAATTGGAGCTAATGGTTCATTTAACTTTTCATTTGATGAGCACACTTCAAAATGATAAAGCCCGTCAGCTTCTAAAAGCTTGAAAAAATTACTTATTGATTTTTTATTTATATTATTAATTTCTTTTGTAAATTCTTCAAATTTAGAATCTAAATACCCCTTAAACCCTATACTTTGATATTCCTCCACTTTACAAAGATAATAAATACTTGTCTGAAGGATCGTAATTTACAACCAAATCAACACTAATTTTTTTTTGATTTACGAGTAGCTTTTTTAATTTATAATTATGTTCTTTTATTACTAAATAATTATATTTTTTTTCTTTAAACTGATTTTCAGATATAAAATTTTTAAGCGTAGCCAAATAAATAATTGACATAAATTAAACCCTTAATTTTATTATTTTTATATTTATTAAATGTTTTTTTATTCATTTAATTTTCAGCCACAGACAATTTATCATCAATAAAATAATTTTGTCTAGTTATTTTTGTTTTATTTTTAAAAATAAAACAAAAAATTTTAAATATCTAAATTACTTATTTTAAATCCTTGCTAAAATATAAAAATAATCTTGAATAAATTAATTTTATTTTTTTAAAAGTCTACCTTTCATAAAAATATTCTCGTATAATTTTTTTGCCTTGATGGAGGAGTTTAAAAACCTTAAGGAAAAACATGCTAAAAAATTTTGCTACACAATTACTTAGTAAGACACTAATTTATCTAGAGCTTGGAAAATGGCACGTCACGTGTTTAATATTAATGACTGTTTGGGTGGGAATGTCACTCGCTAGCGCGAAATTAGTTTCTTTGCCATTAAGTTTACTCACCTTAGTTGGAATTGGTTTAGTTGCCATTGCGGCAGGTGCACTGAATCACTTTATTAGAATTTCTTCTGGACAGTTTAATGAATCGAACCAAACGACGCTCGTTACCGCAGAAAAAAATTTCAACTAAGCATGCTTTACTATTTTCACTCATATCTAGTTTATTAGGCTTAGTCTTGATTCGATACTCAAGTAATGCATTAACTTGTTTTTTAAGTTTGATTGTTTATGCATTTATTTATACCCTCTATTTAAAGAAGCATACTGTACAAAATATCGTCATCGGCGGTTTAGCCGGTGCAACACCGCCTTTGTTAGGTTGGACTGCTGTAACTGGGAACATTGACCCTGGTGGATTAATCCTCGTCCTAATTATCTTCATTTGGACACCCCCACATTTTTGGTCTTTGGCAATTGCAAGATATGCCGACTATGTCAAAACAAACTTACCCATGTTACCCATTACCCATGGAATCACTTTCACTAAGCAGCAAATTTTTCTGTATACGCTGCTTTTAAGTGCTATTAGCTTCTTACCTTTTAGTATAGGACAGCGATAAAAACCTTTCATTACTCAAATTTTTATTTACTCATGCTGTTTGCGTGTTTGTTCATGGACCATTCTTTAATAAGGAATATTTAATGACCTGCCCTGTCTCTAATAAACGATTCTTAACCTTTATTATTTTTGCCATACTCGCTTTGGTTTTAAGGTTTAGGTGTCAATCGATGCCACTCTGAAAAAAATCAGATAACGCCGCCCATTGCGGGGACTAGCATCGAACAACTTCAAGCCATATATGTTAAAGCGTTTAATCCTAATTTTATCGGTCTAACGGGACTGTCTGCTGGAATCCGCCAATTGAGCAAGCAAATGGGAGTCATCTATATACAAGCTCTACAAAATAAAGCTTACGATAACAACTATTAGATTGACCATAGTGGGACATTATATCTAGTCAATCCTAAGGTAAGTTAGCAGCCATTTTCTCTCCTCCGCATGATGAAGCCAATATCAAACAAGACTATAAAAATTTAGTAAAGCAATAATTTTTAAAGAAAGATCTACCTTTTCACAAAAAGCCTAAAGGAATGAGCTGCTCTACAAAGAACGAGAGTAGCTTAGGTGCCCCTTCTTTGCTTGCTTGAATAACTAGAAAGTTAGCGTAAATGTAGGTAAATTAACCCTCGATACTCAACAGAATAACTGAACCTTCATTTAAAAAAGCTCTATGAAAAAACAACGGGTTATAGTTGGCCTCTCCGGAGGTGTAGATTCCTCAGTAACTGCTTTATTGCTAAAAAAGCAAGGTTATCAAGTCGAAGGACTGTTTATGAAAAACTGGGAAGAAGATGATACCGAAGACTACTGCTCTGCCAGCACTGATATTGCTGATGCACAAGCCATCTGCGATAAATTAGATATTCCATTACATACTATTAATTTTGCAGCTGAATATTGGAATCGCGTATTTATTCATTTTTTAGCAGAATATCAATTAGGTCGTACACCTAATCCGGATATTCTATGTAATAGAGAAATTAAATTTAAAACCTTTCTTGATTATGCTCTACAGTGCGGTGCCGATTTTATTGCCACCGGTCATTACGCAGGAAGATCTTATAAAAATAATAGCTATCAATTGCTTAAATGTGTCGATAAAAATAAGGATCAAACCTATTTTTTGTATACTTTAGGTCAAAAATCACTGGCTAAAACCTTATTTCCACTGGCCAATCTTACCAAACCGAAAGTACGACAAATCGCTGATCAAGCCGGATTCACAAATGCAACTAAAAAAGACAGTACAGGGGTCTGCTTTATTGGTGAACGTAAATTTAAACACTTTTTACAAACCTACCTCCCTGCACAACCTGGTAACATAGAAACCCTAACCGGTGAAATTCTTGGAAAACATGATGGTCTGATGTATTACACGCTAGGTCAACGACAAGGGTTGGGTATCGGTGGTCAAAAAGCTAAAGAGGGGTCGCCCTGGTATGTTGCCGATAAACAACTCGCACGAAATACATTAATAGTGGTACAAGGTCATAATCATCCTAAATTATTTGCACCCGCTCTGGTCTGTACACAACTGCATTGGATCGACGATACCCCCCCCACAAGCTCATTATATTGCACAGCTAAGACCCGCTATCGACAATTAGAAACAGCTTGCTTAATCAAACCTTTAAACAACGATAAGTACCAAGTAGAATTTGAAATTCCTCAGCGAGCGATTACACCCGGTCAATCCGTAGTTTTTTATCAAGATCAGACCTGTTTGGGAGGCGGAATCATTGATGCCACACTCTAATCCATACGTCCGTTTGATCATTGGCTTAGGTGAAACTGGACTTTCCTGTGCACGTTATTTTACTCGATTAAATTTGCCTTTTACGCTTCTGGATAGTCGCCTAGATCCCCCTAAATTATCGGAATTTCAAAAAGAATTTCCACATGGGGTCTATCATTTAGGCGCTTTTGATCCAAAACATTTTCAAAATTGTAAGGAGCTGATTGTCAGTCCCGGCGTTGATCTCAATGAAGAAAACATCAGCACAGCCATTCAACAATATAATCTTACACCTTTAGGTGATATTGAATTATTTGCTCAGCAGGCTCTTGCACCGATCATCGCGATTACCGGCAGTAATGCTAAAGGCACGGTAACGAGTTTAGTGGGCAAGATGATCGACCAAGCAAAGCTAAAGGTTGCCGCAGGAGGAAATATCGGCAAACCCGTATTAGATTTACTTGATGAACCGATACCTTATTTTTATGTACTCGAAATTTCTAGTTTTCAGTTAGAAACTACTTACAGTTTACACCCTAAGTTAGCGAGCATACTTAATATCAGCCCTGATCATTTGGATCGACATAAAACCTTAATGGCTTATATACAAGCAAAGCAACGGATTTATCAAAACTGTGAAATTGCTTTATGGAATCGAGAAGACTCTCCTACTTATCCTAACTATAAAGCAAAAAAAATAATCAGTTTTGGTTTAAACCCACTAAAATCTGACTCAAAAGAATTTAGTTTGCATGTTGTTAATCAAAAAACCTTTCTTATAGAAGGTGATAAAATTTTATTACCTGTTGAAAAGATTCCTATTAAGGGAAAACATAATTGGGCTAATGCTTTAGCCGCTTTGACGATAGGACGCGCTATTGGATTAGACCTATCGGCCATGTTAACTGCTTTGTGCCAATTTAAAGGTTTACCCCACCGCTGCCAATGGATTAAAGAGCATAAAGGTGTGACTTGGTATAATGATTCTAAAGCAACTAATGTGGGAGCAACACTCGCCGCGTTAAACGGATTAGGCCCAGAAATTTCAGGTAAAATTATTTTAATTGCCGGTGGCTTAGCCAAGGGTGCCGACTTTTCCTTGTTAAGTGATCCCATAAAGCGCTATGTTAAAAAGATGATTTTGATAGGCCAAGACGCTACCTTATTAAAAGCTGCGCTAGAAAATTGTACTGCCATTGATATGTCTGCAGATTTGGCGCAAGCAGTTAAATTAGCCCACCATACTGCTACACAAGGCGATATTGTCCTTCTATCTCCCGCGTGCGCTAGTATGGATATGTTTAAAAATTATGAAGAGCGCGGTAATGTTTTTAGCGACTTAGCCCGAGGAATCCATTGATATGTCAAAATTTAGCAATTCGGATGTTACTCCCATCGTTTTGTATGATCGATGGTTGCTTATCGTCATTGCTACTTTACTTGCGTTTGGTCTGTTAATGGTCGCTTCAACCTCCATTGTTATTTCTGAACATCAATATGGTCAATCTTTCCATTTTTTTTTCCATCAACTATTTTACTTAATCTTAGGTATCGCTACGGGAATAATTGTAGTACAAATAAAAACCTCTTACTGGCAACAAATTAGTCTTGCATTACTCATATTGACTGTCGGTTTACTTTTCTTAGTTTTATTACCCGGGATCGGTAGACAAGTTAATGGAAGTATGCGTTGGTTAGGTTTTGGCCCTTTTGGATTGCAAGTCTCTGAATTTGTCAAATTAACCATGATTGTTTATCTGGCAGGTTATTTAGTACGCCAAGAAAAACAAGTACAAAATCAAATTCGTGGTTTTCTTAAACCGTTAATAGTGCTTGTCATCATTACCTTTTTATTACTACGGGAACCTGACTTTGGAGCCGCTACAGTCATCTTAGTAACTAGCCTCGGCATGTTATTTTTAGCAGGCGTGCGAATTTGGCAATTTATTGTTTTGTTAAGCAGTGTAGCGATTATTTTAGGTATATTAGCTGTAAGTTCTCCTTACCGTTTAGCACGCCTAACCACCTTTCTTAATCCCTGGGTTAACCAATTTGATTCGGGCTATCAATTAACTCAATCATTAATTGCTTTTGGGCGGGGCGGTTGGTTTGGCGTCGGACTTGGTGAAAGTATCCAAAAGCTATTTTACCTTCCTGAAGCCCACACTGACTTTTTGTTTGCAGTGCTCACCGAAGAACTCGGCTTAATTGGCGGATTATTTTTGATCTTATTATTTTCATTATTAGTTTGGAGAGCATTATATATTGGCTATCGTTGTTTTAATATTGGCCAGCGTTTCTTAGCTTACTTGGCGTATGGCATTGGTTTAAATATTGCTCTACAAGTCATGATTAATATTGGTGTCAATACTGGCGTATTACCCACTAAAGGGTTAACACTTCCTTTGATGAGCTATGGTGGCAGCAGTTTACTTATGACCTGCATTATGCTGGCTTTATTGTTGCGTATCGATTATGAATATCGCTTAGTTCAGTTTGGGTTTAGAACCTGATTAAAATGTTGTCCGACCCTGATATAAAAAGTATAATAGTTAATTTTATAACCTAATTTTAAGTCGTTTCTAAATGGAATCTCCTAAAATACAACGAGTTGTATATCACTTACCTTGGTATTCAAGATTTTCACAACACCATTTAGGATGCTATCTTAGAAATATACATAAAAAAATCGTTTAAAAAATTATCCTCAATTGGCCTGTGTTCCTAGTGATACCATCGGTCAATCGATAGTACTTAACGGTCTTTACGAAGAAGAATTCTTAATCAGTTTTGAAACAATTTTTAGACATCATTTAGAAAAATTTAAACAACAAACCTTTATATATGTTGGTGCAAACATTGGCAATCATGCCTTGTTTTTTCACGATACTTTAAAGAAATTATCGCCTTCGAGCCTAATCCAACGGCTTTAAAATTACTGGACATCAACATTTTTTTAAATCAAACAAAAAATATTCATATTATTCCCGTAGGTTTAAGTAATGAGTCTGGCACTATACCTTTTTTTGAAGACCCAGAAAACTTAGGTGGCTCTGGGTTTAATCTTAAAAACTATAACTCAGTTTCTAAACAAAAACTTAATATAGAAAAAGGTGATGCCATTTTATATCGGGACTTTAAATCTTCCTCAATCGGTGTAATGAAACTCGATATTGAAGGTTTAGAACTGGCTGCCCTACAGGGACTAAAGCAAACTTTAATTCACCATCAACAACCTATTATTTTCTTTGAATCATATACTTCACAAGGTGAAATGGATTCTCAAGCCATTTTTGACTATTTGACTCAGCTACACTACATTATTCTTATTTTTACACCCTTGAACGAAAAAAGCTCACTACAAGCTTAACAGGCTTTTTCACTAGGCTTATTAAAGGCTATGAAATCGTTATAAGTCCACTCGTTAGACCAGAAGACCGATTTTATTCCCTGACAATAGAAACAACCACGTCTTTAGAATAAAAGCGACAAAAAACTGAACTAGTTGAGCCTTTACACAACTAATGCCACAATACTCTTCCTTATTTCATAGCAAAGGTCTGAAGCCATGAAAATTCCTTTTATTGACCATCCCATGAGACGTATACAACATCTCCATTTTGTCGGAATTGGTGGTGCTGGGATGGGTGGTATCGCTGAAATTTTATTAAATGAAGGCTATACGATTTCAGGCTCTGATCTCCAAGAAAACGCCATGACCCAACACCTACGAAAATTAGGTACTGAGATCCAACTGGGTCATCATGAAAAACATATACGTAATGCTGATGTGATTGTTTATTCGAGTGCCGCATCTCCTGATAATCCAGAACTTGTAGCCGCCAGAAATGCGCTCATACCGGTCGTTCCAAGGGCCTTAATGCTCGCTGAATTAATGCGTTTTCGTTATAGTATCGCCGTCGCAGGAACACATGGAAAAACCACCACAACGAGTTTAGTAGCCAGTTTATTAGGAGAAGGTGGATTGGATCCAACGTTTGTTATTGGTGGTAAATTGAATAGCACCAGTACTCATGCGCGTTTAGGCGCTGGTCGTTATCTGGTCGCCGAAGCCGATGAAAGTGATGCTTCTTTCCTCTATTTAAAGCCAATGATTGCGATTGTAACTAACATCGATTTGGATCACATGGGGACTTATAATGGAAATTTTCAGCAACTTAAAAAAAGCTTCTTAGAATTTTTATGGCATTTACCTTTTTATGGTTTAGCCATTATGTGCTGTGATAATCCACTTGTTCGATCCATATTGCCTGATATTATGCGTCCAATTGTCACCTATGGATTTAGTGAAGATGCTGATATTCGTATCACTTCTTTTCAACAAAAAGGGATTAAAAATTACTTTACAGTCACTCGACCAAAGAAAGAACCACTCGATATCACCTTAAACCTTCCGGGTGAGCATAATGCTTTAAATTCTTTAGCGGCTATTGCAGTGGCTTCTGAACTTGGAATTAAAGACAATGTCATTCTAGGTGCTTTATCACATTTCAGTGGTGTTGATCGCCGTTTTCAAATATTAGGAAAACTAAAATGCAAACAAGGACATACTTTATTGATAGATGATTATGGTCATCACCCACGTGAGATTGCTGCAACTTTAAAAGCCATTCGTAGTGCCTGGCCCGATCGACGTTTAGTCATGACTTACCAACCGCATCGTTATACACGAACCCGCGATTTGTTTGCAGATTTTGTAGAAATTTTATCTGAGGTTGATCGTTTGCTGTTGTTAAATGTTTACTCAGCTGGAGAGACCCCCATACCTGGCGCAGATAGTGCGGCTTTATTAAAATCAATACGCTTAAATAATCAATCAAGCGCTCTTCATATTGAAGATAAAGAAAATCTAACTCAAACTTTAGATGAGGTTATTCAAGACGGTGATGTTTTACTATTACAAGGCGCTGGAGATATTGGCAGTATTGCACAAAAATTAGCCCTAACCATTGTGAATGAATAATTTATGCAAAATCTACGCGGTCAATTCATAGAAAACGCTGCAATGGCTGAATACTCTTCATGGCAAGTGGGCGGTAGAGCCGATCGACTTTATAAACCTGCTGATATGAATGATCTTATTCAGTTTATTCAACAGTTACCAAAACAAGAACCATTAATTTTTTTAGGTTTAGGCAGTAATACACTCATCCGCGATGGCGGCATCAAAGGGACCGTAGTTATTACGCAAGGGGCACTCATCAAATTAAAAAGTATTGGCCCTGTGACACTTTATGCGGAAGCGGGTGTTGCATCCCCCGCTTTCGCCCGGTTTTCAGCAAGAAAAAATTTAATGGGTGCTGAATTTTTAGCGGGTATTCCCGGAACCATCGGAGGGGCCTTAGTCATGAATGCGGGATGCGATGGTTCCGAGACATGGAATATAGTGAAGTCAGTACTTGTTATAAATCGCCAGGGAGAAAAAAAGATTCGTTATCCGAGTGAATATAACGTTGCTTATCGTAATGTGAGTGTATTTCCTGATCAGTTTTATCTCGCGGCAGAATTTCAATTAAAACCGGGTAATAAAGAAAAATCCTTAAGCAAAATTCGTGATTTACTTAAATATCGCGCTGACACTCAACCTACTAATGAACCCAATTGCGGTTCAGTGTTTCGCAATCCTCCTGGTAAACATGCCGCACGTCTGATCGAAGCTTGTGAACTTAAAGGTTTAACCATAGGGGGTGCCATCATATCAAGCAAACACGCTAATTTTATTATTAATAATGGTCATGCTAGTGCAACTGACATTGAAGCGTTAATTGAAAAAATTGCTGACTGTGTTTTTCACAAATTTCATATTCGCTTGATACCCGAAGTTCGTATTATTGGCGAAGCCTAAAATAGATCTCATTTAAATCCTACCTTCTCCTAATGAAAATTCACTTTATTTAATCTACTTATTTTAAACAAACTTTTTATCAAAAATTTTCAAAACGATCAAAAATTTTTTAAGATACATAAAACTTTCTCTTTTGACTTTGAACAGATTGAGTCCATATTTTATATAATTATTATCGCACAACTTACAAATTTTTAAAATTAATTGAGATGGTGATTTAAAAAATTAAGCAGAATATCATTTACAATTTCAGGTTGCTCTTGGTTACAAATATGGCCTGCATTTTTAATAATTTTATGCTTACAGCCTAATATCTTTGCCATTTGATCACCTTCTTGAGGTGGACGTGGTTTATCTTGTTCGCCGGTAATGATCAAGGATAGCGCATTAATTTTTTTTAAGAAAAACTAAGCGATCAGGTCTCCCAAAGATAATTCTTCCTACAAGAAAATAAAAACCCCACTTCCTTACCATGTGTGTAAGTTGGATAATTAGATAACCCTCCGGAAATGGGCAACATAGTCCCTAATTCACATAATGGCAGCGCTATGAATAACATAAAAAGTGCTGCAATCATCCAGTTGATCAACGCATTTGGCCCAGCCATTTACGCACCTATAAAAGGCGTAAATAGCTATGCCGAACCGATCATACTGCCCGCAGCGGCAATTAAGATATTAGTGGTGGAGATATCACGCTTTAACAATTTTTTAAATTCCTGAGTAAAAAAAATCTATTTTTTAAATTAAGGATGTATTCATTGTAGCAATTTTTTTATTTAATTCTTGATATTGGTTAAAAAAATAAACACATTTAAGAACTTTTCAAAAGTTTAATCTTGATTTATAATCGGTTTTATTTTTAAAACTAAAATATAGTTAGAAGACCTTGATGCTATCATAAGTGACCTATATTTGGATGGATGGTTCTAAGCCGGTACAAAAACTACGATGCAAAATCCGGATTTTAAAACTTGATATCAAAGCTGTTGCTTTACATTACAAGATTTCCCTAGTTGGAGTTTTGATAGCTCATCCACTTATCAATCGAGTGGAAAATGTTCTGATCTTATTTTAAAACCCGTTGTTTTTTCCCTGATCCAATTCTAGGAAAAGGGAACTATCTATTGTTGTGCGAAGTATTAAATACTAATAACACACCTTATGTTAGCAACACCCGTGCTTTACTTCGTTATTTCATGGAAAACGGTGGAAAAACACAACAGTGTTGGATAGGATTTGAACAAGAATATACGTTATTCCGCGGCATGCGTCCCTTAGGCTGGCCAAAATCTGGATATCCTGCTCCTCAAGGACCTTTCTATTGTGGTGTAGGAACCGATGAAGTTTTTGGCAGACCACTTGTAGAAGAACATACTCAGGTTTGTTTACAAGCAGGGCTCATGCTTTTTGGTGTCAATGCAGAAGTGATGCCTGGCAATGGAAATTTCAAATAGGTTATCGGGGGCTCCATTCAGAATCAGCTGATCCATTAACTGTTTCAGATCATTTTTGGCTAGCTCGTTGGTTATTATATCGATTAGGTGAAAAATTTAATATTAATGCCAGCTTAGATCCAAAAACCATAAAAGGTGATTGGAATGGCGCAGGCATGAAACCACCCCCCATACAGCATTTTTCTTCAGGCATAGCTAATCGACAAGCTTCCATCCGCATTCCAAATTCAGTTGCCGAACAGGGATATGATTATATTGAAGATAGACGTCCGGGAGCCAATGCGGATCCTTATCAAGTTTCAGCTAAGTTATTAGAAACTATTTGTAAAATTAAACGTCCTATATAAATTATTTTTTAAAGTTGAAAGTAACGTGATTTTTTTAGTCGTTTCTTGAACTGATAATTCATTTTCAATTCGATAAATTTCTTTGTAACCCGTATTTTGTAAAATCTCTTGACCTAATGCAAATTTTTTTTGTTTTATATCATCATTATCTTCTGCAGAAAGGGTGAAGCGTTATCGACTGTTTTAAAAAGTTGTTCTGAATTATATCGATTTTAAGTTCTTGTATTTGCTTTACTTATAACAAACTTTTCAAGTTTTGATTTTTCAGAAGAATTATTCGATTGTAAACCGCCTGGTATTTGAACAATTTTACTCTCTCTATATTTGTTTAAATCAGGTAATTTGTTATCAGATTCTTCATTTGAATCTTTAATTGGAGCACTGATTTCCGTCTTCAGAAAAGACTGATTTTTTTCTTTTGAACCTTTAGCTTTTACATGTTTGAACATTAAATCACCTTAATAAATAATTTGTGTAAGGTGATTTTAATGTCCAATTATTAAGAAAAAATTAAATCTAAATTTAATCCTGATAAAAAATCATTGATGTTTTATTTTGCTAAAATTTCTTTTTGTTTTTTAAATAATTGATTGATTCCTTTTTCTGCGATAGATAACATCTCCTGCAACTGCAGTTTCGAAAACGCAGTTTTTTCAGCTGTAGCTTGCACTTCCAAAACACCCCCCTGCTCTGTCATTATCACATTCATATCCGTTTCCGCTTGAGAATCTTCTGCATAATCAAGATCTAAAATCGTCTGCCCTTGATAGATTCCGACTGATACTGCAGCGATTAAATATCGCCAAGGATCGTTTAACAACTCTCCTGTTTCTTGCATGACTGTTACGGCATCTTTCAATGCTATACTGGCACCAGTAATAGCAGCCGTTCGAGTTCCACCATCGGCTTGGATCACATCACAATCTAAATAAATACTATTTTCACCCAGCTGTTTCAGATCAACGCTTACTCGTAAAACGCGACCAATCAAACGTTGAATTTCTAAACTTCGACCCGTTTGTTTACCGCGACTGGCCTCCCGCTCAGAACGGGTATGTGTGGATCGAGGCAACATGCCATATTCTGCGGTTATCCAACCTTGACCTGAACCTTTCAGAAATTTGGGTACGCCAGGTATAACACTCGCTGTACAAAGTACTTTGGTATTGCCAAATGCAATCATGACCGAACCTTCAGCATACTTCGTATAAGAACGAATTATCTCGATAGTACGAAGTTCGTCAAAAGCACGTTGTGTCGCACGCATAATTATTCTTCCTTTTGTAAAAACTAGATTTTATTTTTAGAGTGATTAAAATAGAAGCTTTAAAAATAGGTATTATACTTTTTAACTTGAAAATTACCATGACCAATAGCATGACGGCTTTTGCCAGAAAAGAAAAACAAGCCGAATGGGGTCAAGCTGCTTGGGAGATTCGTAGCGTCAATCATCGTTATTTAGAAATCGTTCTTTCTCTCCCAGATAGCTTTAGTCGATTAGAACCCTTAATTCAAAAACAAATCCAAGCACACCTACAACGTGGCAGAATAGAAGCAAAGTTACGCTATAAGCCCTATCTCAATAAAGCAATGCCGATTGAGATCGATGAAGAATTAATGCAGTCGCTTATCGACGTCTACCATAAAATTGCTCAGCTTGCCCACACTAACATGCCCATAAATCCAGGAGAATTATTGCGTTGGCCACAATTACTCAAGTCTCCTAAATTAAATATTGAAGTCGTTCAACCTGAATTAATGGGCCTATTTTCTGAAACTTTGGACGAGTTTTGTAAAGTACGTCGTAATGAAGGGGATGCTATTTTTGAATTATTAAATCAACGTTTAATTAAGTTGACAAATATCACACAACAAATCCAAGTCCAATTACCTCAGATTTTAAAACTGCAGCGTGAAAAACTTCTTGCTCGATTACATGAGATTAAAACAAATTTAGACCCTAACCGTTTAGAGCAGGAAATGTTATTATTTGCTCAGAAGACGGATGTTGCAGAAGAACTAGATCGTTTACAGATCCATCTCCATGAATTCAAGAATTTATTAGTAAAAACTAAAGCTCAAGGTAAACAGCTTGATTTTTTGTTACAAGAACTAAATCGCGAGGCAAATACCTTAGCTTCTAAATCACTCAATGCTGAACTGACATTATACGCGGTTAATATCAAGGTTTTAATCGAGGAAATGCGCGAACAAGTGCAAAATATCGAGTAAATTATGAATATGCCAGGCACACTTTATATTATCTCAGCACCTTCAGGGGGCGGAAAAACCAGTCTTGTAAATGCGCTATTAGAGTCTGTACTTAATCTAGAAGTTTCAATATCCTATACCACCAGACCACCACGGCCCGGCGAAAAAGATGGTGTAGATTATCATTTTATTGATCAAGCAGAATTTAACCACCTTATCCAAAAAAAATACTTATTAGAATATGCAATCGTTTTTGGCCATTATTATGGTACTTCACATGAATGGGTAACAAAAAAGATAGAAGCGGGTATTGATATTATTCTTGAGATTGATTGGCAAGGTGCGCAACAAATAAGAAAAAAAATGCCAGAATCAATAGGAATATTTATTATCCCTCCTTCCTGGAAAGTATTAGAAAAAAGATTACAGCTTAGAGCCCAAGATAAACAAGATGTCATAACAAAACGCATGGCTGATGCTAAAGCTGAATTAAGACATTATGATGAATATGATTATTTAATCATGAATGAAAACTTTTCGATTGCACTAGCCGATCTAAACGCTATCCTACGCGTAAGACGATTACGCTGTAGTATCCAAAAAAAAGAACTCGCACCTCTTTTAAAGATCTTGTTAAGATAAGCTCCTCAATTTATAGGCATCGAAATAGACTAACAACAATATTAAAACTTATTAAAGAGCCCCTATGTTTAAAAGAATACTCTCTATTTTTTATCTATTCAGTGTTTGTTATATCTCTAGTAGTTTAGCTATTAGTAACTCCAATAGTTGTCCAAAGATACAAGTTTGTTTTACGCCTGGACAAAATTGCACTGCTGAAATAATAGATGTAATCGATGCCGCTAAACAGTCTATTTTTGTGCAAGCTTATAGCTTTACTTCTGCTCCAATTGCCGCTCATTTGATTGCAGCAAAAAAACGCGGGGTCAAGGTCAATGTGATATTGGATAAAAGTCAAAAAACGCAAAGATATAGTGCCTCCCGTTTTTTAGTTAATCAACATATCCCCTGTTGGATCGATTATAAACCCGCCATTGCCCATAATAAAATCATGATTATTGATGAAAAAGCAGTCATTACGGGTTCATTTAATTTTACAAAAGCGGCACAAGATAAAAATGCAGAAAATTTATTGATCATTCGTGATCCGACCTTAGCCAATCTCTATCTTAAAAATTGGCAACAACGTCTAGTAGTCTCTAGTTACCTCAATCCACAAATTAAGTCGCAACAACATGATTTTTTTTAAGCTTATTTAAAAAAATTTATTCTTGTTATTAGGTAAATTTAATACTGGCCCGTATTTGGCCTACTGTAAATTTGTTTCCTGAAGCTCCAGGCGTAATAACAACAGTACTACCACTACCTGTTACCGTAACCAATTGTTCGGTTCCTAAGGCATAATCTTTATCTTGGAATATAGCGACACCCACATCAAACCATTGACTAATATTCATTAGATAATCGATATAAATTCGTCGGCTAGGCAAAAATCCCGCCAAATGTTTAGTTGTTTGATAACCTATAGCAAGACGAGTTTTGTTAGCAATAGCTGGAAAAGTTAAACCTAATTCGAATCCCAAAAGTTTGGGTTTTTTAAATGTCAGTGAAGGTAATTGCATAGAGGTTAGTTCTACAGGAAAAGCTAAAAAATATGGTTTCCTAAAATCTCTAATGGTTGCAATATAATGACCGTTAATATCGAAAGGACCCCACTGAAATTCGGCATTGATATTATATACCGGTGCTTTTTGATTAGGTAAATCAGGCACATTAGTTTGATTTGGGTTAGTTAATCCCGGAATAGTAAAAGCAATCTCTAAAATACTGTTTGTATAATATGATGCTAAAAAATTAGTATCAGTAATACTTCCAACGTATCCCGCGTCGATATTAAATTTACTTATACAATCAGTATAGGTATAACCTAAATTTACTCCTCCATTCTGAATCCGACGCGTTGAGCCACAATCCGCCAACCGAGGTTGTTCCACAAAAGTATAAATGGATCCATAAAGACCGATAGGCATAGTAAAACCCAACTGGATGGCAGACACATTGATTTCACTCATCAATTGCGTGGGGTTTTCACTGGTTACAAAACTGTAAGGATCATAGTTCCTAAAAGGTAGATATTCTTTACCTAACCGTAAGTAAACTGGTGAGACATTAAAATGCTGCAATGTGGCATAAGTCGTTCAAGTTTACTAATGTTTATGGGTCGATAAATTAAAAGTGAATGGGGTACCTGATAGACTCCCTCCGCACCTGGGAAGCTAATTAAAGAAGTATACACCAAGGACATATTGGCTTTCATCCAATTATTAACACGCGCATCGATAAACAAGTTAGCATTATTCAGTATAAGATCACTGGTTCTATTGCCTGTAAATTTAAATGGCGTTTCTGAAAGATCAAATATATTTAGAAAAAGGGGCCTCTGTTGCAAAAACAGGTGGAGTATTGGTTATATAGGCATCGGTGTCCATCCAACCACTTAGATTAGTTCGGCATTTCCAACCACACGGTTGGTCAAAGCCCCCGGTTGGTTTCTACCCAATAACTCATCCATCTTATTGAACTTGCGCCCGCATAATTTCTTGTTCATAGTTTCTATCGGGGGCATAGATATTTGAAGCAAAGCCAGGACAACTCACCCCTAAAGCAAGCAAGGAGAAGAAAATTAGCTTGAATCTCATACTATGTCCCTATAAAAAGATTTCCAATTTCCTAAAGCTTAACAATTCTTGCACTATATCTCAAATACCAAATAGATTGATTTACTTATCTAAAATAGCATTGCTCGCCCGATCACGTGCCGTACGTAATTGATGATCCTGAGCCAACAATAAGTACATGGCGGGCACCACAAACAATGTAAATAAGGTGCCGATAGAAATTCCAGAAGCAATAACCAAACTGATATTAAAACGACTGATTGCACCGGCTCCAGAGGCTAGAATTAATGGAATGACGCCTAAGACCATGGACGCGGTCGTCATTAAGATAGGATAGGTCGCCACCGAATGCCCACCGCCATTTGTATGGCTTCGAGTTTTTTATATCCTTCTTGTTGCAAATCATTCGCAAATTGCACAATCAAAATACCATGTTTACTAATTAAACCTATTAATGTCACTAAACCCACTTCGATATAAATATTTAAACTTGCCCCGCTTATTCCTAAACTGATAAAGATAAGTGCGCCACAAATTGACATAGGCACACTGATTAAAATGATGATTGGATCGCGGAAACTTTCAAATTGGGCCGCCAAACAAAGAAAAATAATAATTAATGCTAAGAAAAAGGTTAAAATCAAAGCACTACTTTCTTGCTGATATTGACGAGATTGGGCTGCATAATCCATGTTGTAGTTTTCTGGAAATATCCTTTTAGCTATTTTTTGTAAACCTTGTAGTGCATCCCCCATCGTAATACCCGGAAACGGAACTGCTGAAATCGTCGCCGAATTAAGTTGCCAAAAATGATTAATCGATTCAGGCACCACTATCGTTTTCAATCGTGCAATCGTCGATAAAGGGATCACTGAACTATTGGTAAGTTTTAAATAAAAATTTAATAATTGGTCATAATTGGTCAGCATTTAAACGAGAGCCTCGCATCACTTGAGGAATCACTGATACGATTGACCATCAAAATTAAAATAATTTATATAATTTTCACTCATCGCTGCGGCTAATAAATCTCCCACGTCCGCCATGGTTAATCCAAGTTGTACAACTTTATCACGATCAAGTTGTATGGCTGACTGCAGTTTATCTAATTTAAGATCGCTATCTAAATAAAAACAAACCTGTCTTACGTGCTTCATCCATTAATGCCTGAGAAATATCATTTAGCTTAAAATAATCGTCCGTCGTCTTGATAACAAACTGCACCGGCAACCCACTTCCTCCACCCGGTAAAGAAGGTTTTTGAAAAGCCGCCACGCGTGCACCGGCTATGCCATTAAATAAACCCTATATTTTCAGTTGCAATTGATTCGTTGTTGTTTTGCGCTCATTCCATGGTTTAAAGACCATTCCACCAATACTGGTATTAAGTCCATTCACGCCGTCTAACTGAAAAACATAATCAGTTTCAGGATAAGCATGAAAGATTTTGAATACTTGATTGGAATAGATTTGCGTTTGTTGTAACGTCGCATTAGGCGCCGCGGTTAATAAACTAATAATCAAGCCTTGATCTTCTTGTGGCGCTAATTCTTTTTTAGAAGTGGCATACAAAAAATAAATGCTGCTTAAAATAATGAATGCAAATACAATCGCTACCGGTAAATTTTTTAATGAATCTTGCAAAAGATGTTCATAATAATCACGTAATTTTTCAAACTTCTCATAGATAAAACCAACAAATCCTCTATGTTGATCTTTTACACTGGGCTTTAAATAAAGCGAGCACATCATCGGAGAAAGTGTTAAGGCAATAATCGCAGAAATCGCCACAGCACCTGCTAAAGCAAATGCAAATTCAGTAAATAATGCGCCGGTTAATCCTCCCATGAAGCCTATCGGTACATAAACTGCAATTAACACAACAGAAATAGAAATTATCGGTGTAGCTAATTCCCGTGCCCCTCTGATAGCGGCTTCAAAGGGTGATTGACCGGATTCAATATGCCGATAAATATTTTCTACAGTAATAATGGCATCATCGACAACTAAACCAATTGCTAATACAAGCGCTAATAAAGTCAATAAATTTATGGTGTAGCCCAAACAACATAATAAAAAATGCTCCGATTAACGATAGAGGCATAGTAATAACCGGAATAATTACTGAACGAATACAGAAGTTTCTCGAATATTTATAATTAATGCTACAAAATGGGCTTTAAATTTCTAGTGATAGAAGATTTAATAATAAGCCAATAATACTGTTAATAGA
>CAYQIE010000074.1:0-14378 GCA_964417505.1 Rickettsiella sp.
TTTTGTATACTTAAATTCGGATACCTTCTTTCCTTTTTAGCCTTTTCTCTTCCCCCTCTAGTTTAAATCCTTATATAGCAGAGCGAAACTTTTGGTGAATTAAAAATTTCTTTAATTTTATTTTCTTCACTCGTTGGTAAGGTAATCCATAACGTTTCATTCATAAAATCGCTCTTTTTTTACTCTATTGTTTTAATAAAATAACATGCATAATCATTACTTACAATTAAGAATAAAAAAAATTAATTAAAAAATATTAAAAATAATTATTTTTAATATTATAAAAATAATTATTTTTTCTGAAAAAAACTTGATTAGACCTTTGTGCTAACAAGTTCTTGCCAATGTGTCGTATAGCGCGGGGAACGATATCCAGAACGCATTGTTCAGGAGACGTGCGCACACCCCCTTCTGCCGCAAAAAAAGCGTGTGCGAGCCGAAGCTTTGATTGGCCTCATCCAATTACTTTCATTAACGCAGCTGAGCGTTGTGAAGTCGCTGAAATAAAGAGATCAGGATGTTGTTGATAACTCGGTATAATATTCATTAATAAAATTCCAGCCTTTTTATAGTTAAATCCGCTCTTATACAATTGTTTTAAAACCTGCTGTGCTGCAGTAATTAATACGCGTGTATCATCTGTCGCCGTCACTAAAGAACTGACTAAACCCTTCATATATTGTCGATCACTGGTTTTATGCTTATTCGTTGTAATAAACACACAAATAGCTTGCGCTTTGCACGTTTGCCCTCTTAATTTACAAGCCGCACGCGCGGTATAGCGACTCAACGCACTACTTAAATCGTGCAAATTAGTTATCGGCCGCCCAAAAGAACACGAACACATAATCTGTTTTTTAGCCGCTACACTCTCTAAGTCAAGACATGAAATACCATTAAGTTCGAGAATAATACGTTCAACCACCACACTAAAGCGTCGCGTAGTGCCGCTGAACGTAAATCATAAACGCCCGATTTAATCGTGCGCTTGGCATAAAAATTCGTTACCTTAGCTAAGGTTTTACTAGATTCTAACCCCATCGAGATAGGGATTCCTGTCCACTGTCTTACTTTTTGGCGGATATCTAATAAATAGCTATTCAAATCATAATGTGAAAAATGATCGAGTTTTAAAAAGACTTCATCAATGGAATACACTTCCATATCTGGACACAAGCGCCGCAAAGAATCCATAACCCGTTGTGACATATCGCCATAAAGCGCGTAATTCGAAGAAAAACAACGAACCTGACCACGTCTTATCAAATCGCAGTACTTAAAAACCGATGCGCCCATGGGAATTCCTGACATTTTTGCTTCATTCGAACGAGAAATAATACAACCGTCATTATTCGAAAGAATAATAATAGGTTGTTTTTCTAAAGCGGGATTAAATACCTGTTCGCAAGAAACATAAAAATTATTACAATCCATTAACGCAAAATAAGACATGCTTACACAGAATGAATAACATGAGTGACAATTCCCCAGATGCTGACATTATTTTATTCATTCACGGCAATCGCTGGAAAATCTGATTTTCTGCTACCAGAACAAATTGTTGATTCTTTAATTTTTAAGTCGTTTTACGGTTAACTGACCATCAACGACTGCAATGACAACTTTATTATCACGGGGTTCCAAACTACGATCGACAATTAAAAGATCACCGTCATGAATACCGGCATTAATCATCGATTCGCCTTTGACTCGGACGTAATAAGTAGCCGCAGGGTGATCAATCAAATACTCATTCAGATCGAGATGACCTTCTAGAAAATCATCCGCTAGTGAAGGAAACCCCGCATGCACCGTTGACGATAGATAAGGGATAATATAATTATGTGAAATAATACACTGGTAAGCACTGGACATAACTTTAACTAAGAAAACAATAGAAAAATAACTGCGACAGATAACTAAGCTCATCCAGTGCTAAGAAGACCTGCCGTCATTAAGCCGATTCTCTATAGAAAATCGACTTATATCAAATAAATAAATAATGATACTATATATTATAAGTTTTACAAATAACTAATGTAAATAGCTCATAAAAATATAAATATCCATTCTTACCGGTAAACAACACGTCCCGTGATGACTTGGACTTTTCTTGTAATCATTTGTAGACTAAAGCTATTCAGAAATAGTAGGCAGTTTTATGTACTTGAAAAAACTGTGCAAACTTTTTTCGCTCCTCACCATTTTATATTCTGCGTTAAGTTTTGCTGAACCCAGTCAATTAACGCTTAGAGTCTACAACCCAGGCAGCGCTTCCTTATTTCCAGTTTCTTCGACATTAATTTTAGGAAACAAAGAAACCATTCTTGTTGATGCGCAGCTCCAAAAAAATGATGCTGAAAAATTAGTCTCATTAATAAAAGAATCGGGTAGAAAACTGAAAATCATCTATATCAGCCATAGCGATCCTGATTACTACTTTGGCTTAGAAGCCTTAGCAGAAAATTTTCCTGACGCTAAAATTTTGTCCACGCCACAAACTGCTTATTTAATTAATGCCAGCAAGGAAGACAAATTAGCGCTATGGGCAAGCAAACTCAAAGAAAAACCCAGCAAGCTCATAACCCCCACACCCATACAAGAAAATTATCTCGATCTTGAAGGCAATAAAATTGTTATTGAGGGATTAAAAAAAATCCCGATCATACTTATCTTTGGATTTCTTCCTTAAAGACGATACTCAGAGAAATATTAGTATTAAGTGGCCTACATGTTTGGTTAGCCGATAGCCAAACTGAACAATCAAGACAAGATTGGATCAAGACGCTTGAAGAAATGCGTAGCTTGTCGCTTCAAAGTGTCATACCCGGTCATTTTTTAACGAAAAATCAACCACCTGATTTTTCACCGTCATCATTTCAGTTCACTCAAGACTATATCCAACATTTTAATCACTTTCTAAATCAATCCCCACATAGTCAAACGATCATTGCCGCAATAAAAAAATTGTACCCAGGTCTTGCCGATGAAACCACTTTACAATTAAGTGCTAAGGTCTTAACCGGCGAAATGCCATGGAACACACTCAGTTCCTTTCCAGCCATCGGCAAAAAAATGCGCGTTAAATTTGGCAACAACGCATTTGAATTAAATTTCAAAGATAATAAAAATATGTCTTTTGAAGGCTTATCCGGACAATTTAAAGGCGATCACGACAACGTTCAATATACAGCGATTGAAATTAGACCCCAGGTGTATATGGTGTATTGGTATGAGCCTACCAGTGTGACTAATGTGGTCCATGTAGAAGATTTTAAAAATAAGCTTGTTTATACCAATATCGCTGCAAGGATAGTTCATTTACGCATCTAAAAGGAACCTTACAATTATTAAATTAACCGATGATTTTTTTGACATAAAACTAAAAAGATCTAGCCGCTCGGCATTAGGCGCTGACAAGGTTCATTAAATACAAGGGGTTATTTATTTCAGGAGCCTGTTTAAAGAATTGACTTAGAGTCCGTTGCGTAAACTCTCGGCTGTTTCCATTAATCGTGCCAAACAACCATCCGCGCAAAGCAATAAATTTCCATCCGTCATTAACAAAACCAATTAGTTTTGGCGAAAGGGAAGATCAATCGATTCATCTTGTATCAATAATGTAATAATTTCGAGTGTCTTTTTTCCCTCCGCATAAAATAAAACCGTTTTATCAGAAAATTTATCATTTTTAAGGCGTGCATAAAAACGTTCCAATTAGGTTACCGAGACTGACTAATTGTCGACGTTCGTCAAAGATTTCGATGGCATGTGTGTCTGCCCAATTCTTTAAAAGGGAAAGACACTGCTCAATTTCACTTTGCCATAAGCGAATCGTTGCCTGATTGGATTCATCGTCTATAAACCGTCGATATTCTTCGGTAGAAAAGCCATGTTCATACATAGTTGGAAAATTTTCCTTCCGGCTAATTATATATTTTTTCTGCTATATCCTTATTTAAACCTTCTTCAGAACATCTCCCCTCATCAATATAAGTAAAATCTAATAAAGTCTTAAAAAGCGAACCATCTGGAAAGGAAAAAAATAATCTTCAGCGTGTTTATAGGGATTCGATTCACACGATGGATTTTGATTTGGCATAAATTCCCTTTTTTATTTTTCTGGATTTTATAAAAAAAATATTATAGCCTACTCGAATAAAAATTAAAAAAAATTTTTTGGAAAAACTGAAATGAATATAAAAGTTTTCTTAAGGCTTATTTAATAAGCTATAAAACAAGTATATATTCATTATGATATATATTTTTTTAATAAATACGCTATTATAAGAAGAGCAAAAGAATCATTAGACATCTATTAATACTATGTCATTTATTGATAATTTTTAATTCTGAGGGTAGAAATGAAATTATTTTATAGTCCAGGCGCTTGTTCATTATCTCCACACATTATATTGCGTGAAATAGGACAAGATTTTACATTAGAAAAGGTTGATTTACTGAAAAAGAAGACAGACTCCGGAAAGAATTATCTAGCCACCAATCCCAAAGGACAAGTACCTGCACTATTATTAGACGATGATAGTTTACTAACCGAAGGGATCGCTATTGTGCTCTATTTGGCTGATAAATCTCCCAATACTCACTTAATTGCACCTATAGGGAATTTGTCTCGATATCAAACCATTTCCTGGCTTACCTATATCTCCTCGGAGCTCCATAAAAGTTTTGGTCCTTTGCTTCATTCAGATACGCCCGAGGAATACAAAAAAATTCTTCGAGCAAAACTAGAAAACCAATTCAAATATCTCAACGAAATTTTAAAAAACGAGCAATATCTACAAGGAAACCACTTTACAATTGCAGATGCCTATCTGTTTACTGTTTTACGTTGGGCGTTTCTACTTAAATTTGATCTGAGTAAATACCCTCATTTATTAGCTTATTTTGAGCGAGTTGCAAAACGGCCAGCGGTGCAAGCTGCCCTCAGTGCAGAAAAATTAAAAAAAGATTAATAGCTAATTTTAAATTTAAGCTTTCTGCTATGATGGACACTCTTAATATCAATGAGCTAAAAACAATCTTAGCTGAGTTTGCTAGGCTTGGAGAATTGTAAAAATTTCATAGCCCTAAAAATTTATCTATGGCTATTGCGGTAGAGACTGGGGAGTTACTAGAGATATTCCAATGGTTAACAGAACATGAATCTATTAACCTAAAAACGATTCAGTGCTTAAAGAAAAAGTAACTCATGAGCTGGCTGATATTATCTTGTATGTCATACGTCTGGCTGACCAATTAAATATTAATTTTAACCAAGCAATCTTTCAAAAATCACTATTAATAACAACAAATATCCTAAAAATAAGGTGAAAGGAAGTGCTAAAAAATATAATGAATATAATTCCTAAAGGGAAACAAGCGTTTTGTATCACACCTAGGAAAGCCCCTGCCATATTCTGCTAAGCGATCCTCAATACACTGGCTCGTAACGACTTAAACTTACGGAACGACGTAAGGTCCTGGGTTTTTTTATTTCTTCTTGCATCAATTTATTAGGTGGCTTATGCATCAGATTTGAACGGACTTGTGACTGAATACATTGATCAACAATAACCTTTATCTCAGCTTGCTCTTGATGAGTTGGCTCAGCATCATTTTTTACGGTCCTTCCAATGCAGCCAATGGTTGATTACCAGCCGCCTCCATTGTTTGGTTTATTATCCTTTCTGTGGGCAAATAATCGCTTAATATCTGTAATTTCTTTTTTATGGATGTTTGAGATTCTGTTGAAATTTGTTGGAATGCCAAAAATAGCTCGGTTTGTATCTTGCTTAGTTCTCGATTTGCAAACGACTTATCCGGATGAAATAATAACGCACATTTTTTAAAAAAATAAATGAGCTCAGCTTGCCGAATCTTGGTTTCTTGAATCGCTTGTTAACAACTCAATTTCCTCTTTATCACCGATGTAATCAAGCTTACACAATCATCTGAATGCTTATTAACCAATCGTTTTATCTTTGAGAGACAATCTTCAAATAAGTTTTTTATCATTTGAAATTGCTCAGGTGATCGTTCTTCCAATAGAGATTCTATTATCTGTTGCTTTAGCTTCGCCCAATCTTGGATCGAGTGTACCGAGTAGCGAATTTCTTTTCCCACACATATCTCGACAAATGTATCAATATTTATGTTATCAGACCTGGGAAAAATTCCTTTATGCCAACTATATAAATAACAAAATGAGATCATTCGCAATCTTAGATATTCTTTTTTTAAATGACTTTTTAAATACTTGGTATCGGTTTCAGATACTTGCATTAATTTTTTCTTCAATAATTTTGTAAAGAATCGGCCATTTTTTCTTAGCAACATATTTTATAAAAAATTTAAATGCTCTTCTAAGTGTAAATTTCCATCAGATTTTTCTAAGCAATGTTCAAACTGAATTCGGTTTTTATTGACTTGATATCTCATCTCTTTCCCAAGGTGATGTTCAAACATGACATCTATGGGTTCTTTAGCATCAAAGACATTGTCAGTACAAATTTCGCGAAACGCTAAGCACTGATGATAGTAAGATCACAACTTGACCTTACTCTGTATCGATGTGAATAAACCTAAATGCCAACGTTTCCAAAAAAGCTCTCGCCAATACTTCATAATCTCTGTCTTAAGCTCTTCCGGAGATAAATCAAAAAGTCGTACTTTCTTTAGGTTTTTTTCATCTCGATACCATAAAGGATTATTAACCGACAAGGGCGGATCAATGCTAATAAGATCCAGCCATCTTGGTCTCCACCAAAATGCTCTCTCAAAGGTCTTTTTCGTTAATCCATTTCCTATGTTTACCAATAATTTATTTTGCATACCCTATCCCTCTATAGTCTCAACACTTAAAATAAAATCTCGTACTAGGACCTGATTCATTTAAATTCTCTGAAGCGATAGTTGTTTTAACCGACTCAGCCAGTTTAGCCTTCTCTTGATTAGTTTGTATCATTAATTCTTTAATATCATTCATGTCCTTTATAATTAAATTTAGCTTTGTTACTAAGTCTTTATGTAACCTTGATCGCTGACCCAAATCAGCATTCTCAGAAATATTTATTATTTTATTTAACATCACTTGAGTATTGGATATCGACTCAATGGTCACCTTTCCTGTGGTATCGTGAAATAAAATGACGCTTTTAAATAACCGCCAATAGATATCGATAAACTCCTGATCCCTCTTTTTTGAAGGACAGGATAAGGAAGCCATTGTTTTAAATAGGTTAAGTAATTTCTGATAATCACTGATTAAACTGTGTGTTCTTTGTCTTAAAATTTTAGCGTAAGCTCTAAAAGAAGCTTCCATATCTGCTATCAAATGTTTTAAATCAGAATAATTCTGTAATTCACGTTCTATTTTCTTCGCTAACACCTTATGATGAATAATATAATTTAGAATCATTAATTTAAACTTTCAATTCTTTTCAAAGAGTTGAAATAAAAATGGGGGTTCATCATCACGCTGTTCCAATAAGTTGACGCCTGCTTTAATCAAATATTTCACCATATAGATGTCATCTTTTTCCAAGCATTTTCTAATACCCAATGGCCCAATGTTCTGGCTTCGCCATCCATTAATTGGTTTATATCCAATGTAGCAATAGACTGATCATATTCGAAATTTTTATCCTGTTCGGGGTATTTGATACGGTCATGATGTTCCTTTAAAATGGCACGAGATTTAAAATCAATAGGCTCTCGCAATTGCACATTGATAAAAGGTTCCTTCTTTAAAAACCGATTTAAGATTTGATACCCCTGCGGATTGAATTCGGTATTACCTAAATTCAAGATCTCAATATCAGAATAAGCTAATACCTTGCAAAGAAAAGTGAGATTCTCTTCCTGCTCACCGTTGGCTAGGAATTCTAAAGTCAAGTTATTGAATTTGGTTCGTTTCCTTAACAGCTTCCTCCAAACCCAGGAGTGAAATTCAGCATTCGTGACAATTAATGAATGGGTTACAATTAATTCCTTCTTTTTCTCCCTCCTTATCGGATCGTATGTAATCTCAGAAATAAGATTCCCGAAATGCCAAATAAAATTATAACTGAGCGGATAATAATTTTCTTCTTGTAAAATAGTTAGATTATCTAACGCAATAACATTCCACTTAGGTGAAAAATTTAATATATCCTCTAATAAAAAAAGCAACTTATCATCTGCATATTCTCTCGGATTATTTTGTGAATAAATTTTTGGAATCTCGATATCAAGAATTAGATTATCTAGATAAAGTTCATAGTCTAGTTGAGTGGAAGATTTTGGCTGTTGCGCTAAATATTCCATCATATAGTTTACTACTTCGGTCGTTAATACTTCATTGGCTAAGATAAAATGACCCATTTCTAGAAATTTTTTTAAAATCGTATCAAAGTATGAATTGGGTTTAATTGGAAGATGATGTTTGGACTGCGTGATAGCTTGTAGCATAAAATACTCCATCAGTAAAAGCAGTCACCTTTTACTCATTTATAGATGAAATTTAAAAAATTATTATTTTATTTATGGAAAAAAGCTGCGCTTTTAAACGATTTGGCCTTTTTATTCTGAAATCCTTTTTTCAACCTTCGATGATAGCTCTTTAATTTTATAAAGCCTAGTTGCTTTCTTGATTTTTTCTTAAAATTTAGAATGGCATAAGCTCGGCTATTTAAGTATTTACCTAATAGCCAGCCTGCTGAACTACCTAAACCGGCACTAAAAAAAATAATACCTGCTACTCCAAACAACGTTCCTAATGAAATTAAAACAAGCTTCACTAGTGGTAATTTTAAATCACAGATAAAAATTGCAATTGTCTTAGCAAGATACAAACCAAAATAAGAATCAACTCTTAGATAATAAAAAAATATTTGATGGAAGAACTGACTTAATAAACTTTTTACGGTATTGATCAATCTCTCCTACATCAAAACGTTTTCTTGGTATTTTTTTAATAGCAATCTTTATATTCTTAAAATAAAGTTTATATCGATGTTTTGATAATGATAAGGCAGCATTCTTTAACCAACTAGAGAACATTTTAATAAAAATATTAATGCAGATATTTAAATTTACAAAACTGTTTATTTTAGATCAATGCTTTTTGTTCAGTCAAATTTTTTTTAATTAATTCATCACTTTTATCTTAATGGATAATAGATTCTTACTAAGATAATAGTTTAAGTTTCTAATAGAAAAATATAAAAAATAGAACTTTGATCTTAAAAAAAACGAGGCTATCTAAACAAAATTTTTGGTAATGAATATCAAAGCCCAACATGAAACAGAAGTTTTTCGATTCTTAAACTCTTTTAGTATCACCTTTTAATTTATAAAAGCTTTTCTTGCTCTAATCTTCTTATCTGTAATATCAATAGAGATTCCTAAAATACCTTTATTTTATCCGCATATAAAACTGGTTTTCTTATTGCTAAATAATAAGTTCCTTTATAGGACTCCTCGACAATAGTTTCTTTCCTGCTTTCAATTACTTTTTTACTAAAATCTCAGCTATTTTGATCAAATTCATTCCATTCAGAAATATGTTTTCCGATAACAGGTCAACAATAACTTTTTACCACGTAAACATTCTAAATTAATTTCTTCTGAAGTTTTGCTCTTTAACCATTCGGCCCATCCCATAACATCAGCCATCGCTTGACAAGGATGGCATTTATCATCTGCCATATTTATAACTGGCACCTCTGACCATCTTGCATATTCACAAATAATACTATTCCCTTCACCATAAAAAGAAATTTCATTTTCCATTATTCTAATACCTATGCCACATGAAAATTTAGATATAACTTGTGCAACATCTTCAATTATTTCCCCATCAACAAATTTATTTTTAAAACGACCCATAGCTGTTGTAATATACTGAGCATGTCTACCTAATTGTGTTGCGGCAGTCGAAAATGATAAATGCGTTCTCACAGAGGGACTAAAAAAAACATAATAAAATTTTTACGCGACATGCAATTGAACTATTTTTCATTCTCTGGCTCTTTTTTCATCCTCGCTGCTAATTGAATAATTAAAAATATTTCTTCTATAGTTAAGTCTTCGGTACAAATTATATCTTTAGTAGTTAGCATAAAAATTGCCTTATTATTAGTTATAAACTACCTTTTATAATTATTTTTAAAGTGTATTTATATGTTATTTATAATTATTTTTCAATAAAAATTGATCTTTTAAAATATGATCTCCTCATTAGTTAATTACCTAAAAATAAAAATAGATCTATAAATTTACATGCTTCGCACTTTATCATAAAAAACTGAGCAATCTAACTTTTAAGATACAATTGTGCCAACTACAATTCCAGAAAAACAACAGCGTCTTTTTATTTTATATATAATTTTTAAAACAATAATTAATTAATATTAATAAAATCTTTGCCAGTTTAGATAATTAGCGTTTTTTTAAAGCATTTCCAATGCCAAAACTAAGTTTCTTAAATTCAGATATATTGATAGTAACTCCCGCTATACCTTTACTATGGCCTTTTTTATCTAATAAGGGTCGTTTGCTCGATAATTGAATAATTTTTTTACCTGAAGGTAAAGTAGCAATTTCTTCTTTTATCATGACTACCCCTTCATGGATTACCTCCCAATCATTTCTGCTAAACGTATTTGCTGTTTCTTTATCAAATAAATATTTGTCTGCTTTCCCTAAAATATCGTTAATTTTCCATCTAAAATCTATTTTATATAAACTCTCCATTCCTGTGCGATTCATGCCCGAATAAATTAATTTCTTGCTTTCTCAACGTACCATTTAATATCATCGTTAGAAGTAATGGAAACAGGGGTTCCTAGTATTGCCAAAGAAGGGCCTCTTATTAGCAGTCAAGGAAAGACTTTTTATTATTTATCCAGTAGAATCCCTTTAAGAAATAAAACAGGGGAAATTATAGGAATTGTAGGGATTTCAACTGATATTACTTCTCTTAAAGAAATTCAATCTGTTTTATACAGGCAAAAAGCCGCGAACAAAGAAAAAATTGAATTTTTCATTAACATTGCCCATGATTTAAAAAATTCATTGGGCCTTTTGAAGGTTCAAATCCAAGAAAAAAACCAATCAAATTATCAAGCGCTTTCACAAATAATCCATGCGACAAGCGAAAAACTTTCAGATTTAATAAATTCAGTGACAAATTGAACAGATAACAATACATCACTCACAAGAAGAATATAGCAACTTAATTTGTGCAGCAAATAAAGCATGCTGTATCGTAAATCAATTGATTGTCTTAAATCGAAAGGAAGAAAACGTTAGCTCCCGCAAAAGTCCTGCAAATGACTTTGAGGAAGTTAGTAAAAACAGCTTAAGTAGTTGATTATACTGGTGGGCCCACTAGGACTTGAACCTAGGACCAACGGATTATGAGTCCGCTGCTCTAACCAACTGAGCTATGGGCCCTTCACAAGGAAGGAACCGAATTGTAGCTAATTTAGACAGGATTAGCAATTTGTCTTTGCTGCTTAATGGACCATTTGTCAATCCATATCTCCTGTGGCATTTTTCAAAGCCTACTACTACCTTGATCGCAATTATTACCACCCTGTAATAGCACCTCAATATTACACGTCAAAGCTTAGACACATTCAAATTATACCTTAAGGATTTACAGATTTTATTCCTTGTTCAAAAACCTATATTTTAAAGAATCTGGATGCTGGTTTATATTCTTTTTAAATAAAAAAATGAGTGAAGAAAAATAGTTATTTATGACTTGTTTTTTTGAATAAATTATGCTATGGTAAATTTATTTTTATTTAGATAATAATATCTAAATAAAAATGGTCCTAACGAATTAGTAACTTAATTAACCCGTATGAAAATTAAAAAAAAATCAATAATAATAAAATAGGGAGTTTTTTAGGATAGAAATAAATATTATAAAAAAAGATTTTTAGTAAATAACAAAGAAAACTTATCGCCTCATTATAGCGCCCCAGAAGAAATGTTAACGTTAGCTTAAGAGTTTAGTGATGACGCTACGCTAGAAAAGGAATATATCGAACAAGTGCGAGTTACTTTAGAGCAATTTAATCGTTTTGGTTTGGCAAACTTTATTTATAGTCCCGGTTATGACGATATACCCATTCAAACCGATTGCCCTCTCGATGAAATGAGTTTACGGAAGAAATATCAGAATAAATTTACTTTCGGTTTGATAGAGCACGATCCTTCATTTAAACGACTGACTATTCATATAGCATTGTATCTTTGAATGAACTTATCAAGACTTCAGCGGAATTGAATGAGACGCTCACATACTTAGGAAATTTTGCTGGGATCAATGCAAATATAAAAGAATCTGTTTATCAATTGCGTTCGATAGGGATATTGATGAGACAAATATTTATGTTATTTGGTGTAAATTCTCCCATTCACCTGAATACAAATTGCACCAATCATATTATTTCTACCAATACAACTGTGGCCAATGAATGCAATAGTGATACTAATTAAACCAATTGTGTACTTTACCATTTCCTGACTCAAAGTATTCAATTTGAGTCTGAAAGTCTGATTAAAAAAACTTGCCTTTACTCCTGTTTTGTTATTTCCTTTAATGCAATATAGTCAGAAAATCTTTCATCCATTTTTAATTTTGAATAAAACTAGAATTAATGAAGTATTATTTAACTATCAATTTACCTCTGATTTACAAAAGGATTATTTTAAATTATTAGAGAATTATCAGGGAGGAGATCATTTAGTGACCTATCAAGATTTTTCTGCATTGACTCAAGCCATTTATTTAATTGCACCGGATAGTATGCTAGGTCGGACATTTAATTTGCCTTATTATTATCTCATTCAAGGTCTGTATAGGCCAATAACCGATGAACAGAAATTGAGTCGTTTAATACTTGCCCTTAGGCAGGCAGAAAATTTTAACTATCCTATCTAGCGCAAGACGAATGTAACATCGCTGTTTTTAACGAGACCCCCTTTGAAATAGATTTGCTTAAAAAATTAAAAGCAGTGAGTTTAACGCCGGCACCCATAGGTTGTTATTTACAACAACCACTCATGTTTCCAGGAAATCTAGAGATAGGTGGAGATTGTATGCTGACTGGAAATAGTCAGTCTGTGGGTAATTTTAGCTTAGATCTGATTTTGAGTAATAACCTAACTCGACTGAATCATTCGATCCAGTTGAGTATTAAAGAAAAAAACTTTCCGATAACGACAATTTTATTAGATAAGCGTTCTGTAGAACATCCTTTATCTGATGATTCAGATATAGATTTATCAGCTTTATGTCGCGCCGTCTCCTTGCTTGATAGAAAAGCGTTATCCTGTCAAAGTTTTGATTTGCCCAATGATTTATTTCTGAATAATTGTTCAATTTCAGGGGTCAATAATCGAGTCAATTATATTTTTAACGTAAGCTTTTTTAATGATAGGGCCAATAAACCTTGTGCGATACAACTGCTAGAAACAAACACCACATTAGCAAAAAATTTTACAGAACCCAATTCAAGTTATGCGCGTTATCTGCATGAAGACTCTGTTTTTAATATGGATACAAGCCATTCCATTCGCTTTATTGTAGAGAGTAATTATTTAAAACAATGCAATTATTTGTTAACCATTCCATTACTTCACAGCGCTTTGGAAGCGGGTATTGAACGTACGAACGTATCTCCTTTATTAAATCAATATTAAAATTATCACCCCGTATAGGCTTAGTAGCTATCAATTTTTTATCGACATTTCATTACCGTTTCTATTTTTTTATAGTCTATTTGAAAGCTTCGTGGGAAATTACTTAACCATTACCAATAATAACCGAAGATATATGCTTAATGTGTTAGTATTTTTCTTGGTTGCAGAGCTAGAATATGGATTTTCCAATCTATGGCAATTAGTGGATAAGCCACATTTTTGGCCTGCCTTAAACGAACGTTTAAATCAATTATTCATCCAAATGCTATATGGGCTCCCACAGTAAAATTAACGGGATATTTATTAAGTGTAGCCATGATAGATTTTTGTGCTGAATGGGTTGTTCCAGAAAAAAATCAGAAAACGCAAGCCACAGTGACCGAAGAAGGAATACTAGGATGTCAATCCTTATTTTTTAATTCACTTAAATCTGCCAAAAACACAGTCTTTTTTAGTAGAATAAGACATTTACCCAGTTTATTTTATCATCAATTTTTTCCAAGCTTCACTTAATCGGCAAACGATAACGAAACCCATGAGTATGAACCGATTAAATCGACTCATAAATCCGATTGAACTATTACAAAAGTTTCGCTCTGCTATATAAGGATTTAAACTAGAGGGGGAAGAGAAAAGGCTAAAAAGGAAAGAAGGTATCCGAATTTAAGTATACAAAA